>WOZM01000134.1:51037-70275 GCA_011620265.1 Paracoccaceae bacterium | reverse complement strand
ACGCTTTCGATGATCTCGCGGATGTCGCCGACGCCGGTGCGGCTGGCCGCGTCCATCTCCATCACGTCGACATGGCGGCCTTCCATGATCGCGACGCAATGCTCGCACTTGCCGCAGGGATCGGTGGTGGGGCCGCCCTGACCGTCCGGCCCCACGCAGTTCATGCCCTTGGCGATGATCCGCGCGGTCGTGGTCTTTCCGGTGCCCCGGATGCCGGTCATGATGAAGGCCTGCGCGATGCGGTCGGCGGCGAAGGCGTTCTTCAGGGTGCGCACCATCGCATCCTGCCCGACGAGGTCGGCGAAGGTTTCCGGGCGATATTTGCGGGCGAGGACCTGGTAGCGGGTCTCGGGCGTCTCGGACATGGGGCCTCGGGCGGGATTCGGATCAGCGGACACACTAGGCATGCGCCTGCCCGGCGTCCACCCGAAGGCTGTCGCCGGGCGCGGCGCGAGGAGGTATTCCCGCGCGGGCGGCCACAGCACGCGCCGGACCACCCCGGCCCCCTGCCTCAGTTCGGCCGCTTCGCCTTCTTCGCCTGGCGCACGAGCTTTGACAGCGACTTGCCCTTTCGCCTGCTGTCGAGGGCCGAAGCCGTGTGCCCGGCATTCTCGGCGCGGAGCTTCTTCCAGCGTTCGACCCGCGCCGGGTCGACCGTGCCGGACGTGACCGCCGCCTGCACGGCGCAACCGGGTTCCGGCCCGTGGGTGCAATCTCGGAAGCGGCAGTGTTCCGCCAGTTCGGAGATTTCGGCGAAAGCTTCGTCGATCCCTTCGGCCATGTCGGTCAGGCGCAACTCCCGCATGCCCGGCGTGTCGATCAGCCAGCCGCCGCCGGGGATCGCGTGCATCTCGCGCGCGGTCGTGGTGTGACGGCCCTTCATGTCGTCCTCGCGCACGGCGCCGGTGTCGAGGTCGATGCCGGTGAGCGCCGAGGCAAGCGTCGATTTGCCCACTCCGGACATTCCGAGGAAGGCGACGGTCCGGCCCGGCCCGCACCAGGGTTTCAGCGCCTCGACCGCGCCGGGGGCCTTGGCGTTCAGCGCTATGGCGGGAACCTTCGGGCCGATGGCGCGGAGCCGGCCGAGATAGCTTTCGGGGTCGTCGGTCCGGTCGATCTTGGTCAGGATGAAGACCGGCGGCACCCCGCCGGCATGGGCAAGGGCGAGGTAGCGTTCAAGCCGCGCCTCGTTGAATTCCTCGGTGCAGGAGGTCGTGATGAAGACCGCATCGACATTGGCCACGATCAGCTGTTCGCGAGAGGCATCGCCGGCTGCGCGGCGGAAGATGCGGGAGTGCCGGTCGAGGAGGCGCGTCGCGCGGCCCATCTCGTGATCGGCCAGGACCCAGTCGCCGACGGCGATGTCGCCCGCCGGGAGGTCGGGCGGCAGGCGCAGTTCCTGCGGCCCGTCTTCGGTCAGCACCGAGAGCCGGTCGCGGTGGACGCCCGAGACGCGGGCGGGGGTGAGGCTGGCCAACTCGTCCTCGTCGGGCTGGCGCTGGAAATCCGCCGACCAGCCGAGGTCAGCGAGGGTGGGGAAATTCGGGGTCAATGATCTGCCCTCCGGACAAGCCGATACCGATGCCCGGCGGCCTTGGCCGCGGGCGGAGGATGTCGGGAGGGGCGGGGCAGCTTGAGGTCTCAGCGCACCCCGGCCCGGAGGGAAACAAGCTTTGCCATGTTCAACTCCTTCGCGGGCGAGGTTGCGGGTGAGAGGCTGGACAACGACCCAAGCGGGGCTCGTTACGGCTGCTTCCTTCCGGACCTGACCGGGTTGGCGAGGCGCTCGCCCGCGCCAACCTCTCGACCGCCGATATAGGCGAGGTGGCGCGGATTCGCAAGGCGGAGCCGTGAGCGGCATGATGTCGGCGCGATGTCTGCAAAACGTATGGCAGGGCCGCGCGCCGGCTTCGGGCGACCTTGACCGGGCCATGCGAGCATGTCGCCCGCCGAAAGGAGACCCGGATGGCCGACCGCGCCACCCCACGATCAGGCCCTCCCGAATCACGTCCCGCAGCCGCCCAGGCAATGCGCGAGGACCCCACGGCCGCCGGTCAGATGCACCCGCGTCTCGGCCGAGACCTCCGCCCAGCCCCCGCGCAAGGCCGCGCTGTCGGCGGCGAAATCGGCGGTCGGGCATGGCGGTGCTGCGGCTGATGGTCGAGGTCGGAGAGGCGCCGGAGGCGGCGCTCGCGCGGCTCCGCGCGGTCCGGCCCTGCGCGGTCGAGACCGAGGCCCAGCGGGACTGGGCAGAGCAGGGTGGACGGCGCCTCTAGTCGGCCAGCAGCGGCCTTTCGCACCAGATCTTCGTGAAGGCGCCGGTGCAGGTGGTTTCGCGGTCGAACCCCTTCACCGAGAAGCGGGTGAAGAGGGTCCGGTCTTCCGCGACCACGTCGAGGCTCTGGCGGATCAGGTCGAAGCAGGCCGACGGCTTCAGCTTGCAGCCGACGAGCGCCACGGTTTCCAGCGCGTCGACGCCGCCATCGACATCGGTGGTGGCGATGCGGGTCTGGATCGTTTCGCGCAGGAGCGTGTCGAAATCGGCGAGGCCGGGGCGGGTGAACCAGGCAGCGACGGCCAGCAAGATCGCCAGAAGGATTGCCCACAGGATCAGCCGCATCTTTGCCCCCGCACCGGTTACACCGGGCTTATGCCGCGAAGGGGCGGCGCTGTCGAGCCCCGCCCATGCGATCAGAGCGTGATGCGGAAGCGGGCGAAGCCGTCCGGCCCGTCGCCGGCGGGTTCGATCGTCACGGCCTTGACGTCGCCGATATGGTCCGCGGCCTTCGGGCCGGTATCGAAGAGGACGCTGGTTCCCGGCAGCGCCTTGAAGTGCCAGTTGGCATCGGCGGTCGGATTGATCGTGCCCTTTTCGACGATGTAGCGGACGATGATGTCGCGGTTGGTGTCCGGCCCCTCGAAGATGATCGTGTCGCCCTTGGCACCGGGGAAATCGCCGCCTCCGCTGGCGCGGTAGTTGTTCGTCGCGATCACGAACTCCGCCGCCGGGTCGACCGGCTGGCCCTCGTGGGAGAGGTTGACGATGCGGCTGGCCTCGGGGTTCAGAACCTCGCCCTTCGGCCCGTATTTCGAGGGCTGCGAGAGGTCGATCTCGTAGCTCACGCCGTCGATGACGTCGAAGTTGTAGGACGGGAAGTCGGGATTGAGGAGGATTTGGTCGGTCTCGCCCGGCGTCACCTGGTTGAACATGCCGGCCGAGCGTTCGAGCCAGTCCTTCAGTTGCGCGCCCGTCACCTTCACCGCGCGAATCGTGTTCGGGTAGAGGTAGAGGTCGGCGACGTTCTTGATCGCCACGTCGCCGGCCGGCACGTCGGTGTAATAGTCCGGCCCGCCCCGGCCGCCGGCCTTGAAGGGGGCCGCCGCCGAAAGGATCGGCAGGCCTTCGTATTCGGTGCCCGTCATCATCTCGGCGATGTACCATTTCTGGGCGATGGAGACGATCTGCACCGAGGGGTCGTCGGCCACCAGCGCGAAGTAGCTGTGCAGCGGCGCCGAGGTCTTTCCGACCGCGCGGCGGATGTAGCCGAGCGTCTCGTCGTGTTCCTTCTGAACCGAGGCAAGGACGGCCGGCACGCTTTCGACGAGCGCGGTGATCGAGCGATCCTCGTTCCGCTTCGAGATCGGCCGCGCCTCGGAGGTGGAGGAGACCACCTTCCAGCGGTTGCCGTCGCGTTCGAGGAGAAGGTCGATGAGCCCCATATGCGAGCCCCAGAACCCGCCCATCACGGCCGGCTTGCCGGCGATCGTGCCGGCGGTGCTGTCGACATCGGCGAAGCCGTCGAAGGTCGGCGAGGGGAAGACGAGGTGGCTGTGCCCGGTCATCACCGCGTCGATCCCGTCGATCCGGGCGAGAGGCACGGAGGCATTCTCCATCCCCTCGCTGTGCTCGGCCGCGCCGATGCCGGAATGGCTGAGCGCGACGATGATGTCGCAGCCCTCTTCGAGCATCTGCGGCACCCAGGCCTCGGCCGTCCGCACGATGTCGCGGGTCTGGACCTTGCCTTCCAGATGCCTCCGGTCCCAGTTCATGATCTGCGGCGGCACGAAGCCGATGAGGCCGACGCGGATCGGGTGCGTGCCGCCCGACCCGTCCGTCACCGCGCGGTCGAGGATGACATAGGGCCTCAGGAGCGTCTCGTCCTCGCGCGCCGTGGCACCCATCGTCTTGACTACATTGGCCGAGACGATGGGGAAGGCCGCCCCCGCGACCGACTTCATCAGGAAGTCGAGCCCGTAGTTGAATTCGTGGTTGCCGAGCGTCGAGGCGTCGAAATCGAGCGTGTTCATCGCCTGGATGACCGGGTGGAGGTCGCCCGCCTTCATGCCCCGTTCATAGGCGATGTAGTCGCCCATCGGGTTGCCCTGGAGGAAGTCGCCGTTGTCGACGAGCATCGCGTTCGTCGCCTCGGCCCGGACCGCCTCGATGATCGCGGCGGTGCGGGCGAGGCCGACGGTGTCGATCTGCTTGTCCGAATAGTAATCGTAGGGGAAGACGTGGACGTGAAGATCCGTGGTTTCCATGATCCTGAGATGAGCCTGGTTGGCGGCGGCATAGGCAGAGTAGGGGTGCAGCGCGATCAAGGAAGCTCCGGCAGCGCTCCCGGCGAGGAAGCCCCGGCGGGTCAGGATGTGTTGCGGTTGAACGGTCATGGTTGCCCCCTTCATCGAGTCGCCGAGACTGCCGAAGGGTATCATGACACGGTCGCGAAATTAGCCGGTGATTCAGGTCAACACCATGCCTCGCGGTGAGTTGGGCGCAAAAAATTCTTCTCTGGGTTGTGTAATCCGCGTGGATTCCGTGCGTTGTTGACGTATTTGCAACCCGCGCCCGCCCGTGCCACATCTGGCGCAGTAGGGAGGACGCGATGCGATTTGCGGAAACGGTGACATTCGGAGGGTCCGGGCTCGACCGGGCGGCGGAACTGCGGGGGCGACCGGAGCGGATCGCCGCCCTTCTGAGCCACGGCGCGGCGCGGGTGCTGCCGGTCTGGCGCGGCAAGCCCCTGTTCGCCGGGACGGTGGCGGGCTGGGTCGCGCCGGGGCATCCGGTGCTGGTCGATGCCGCGGGGGAGCCGGTCTTCCTCGGCCTCGACGAGGGGGCGCCGCGCTTCGCCGCCGATATCTCGGCCTGGGTGCCGGGTGACGGCGATGCGCCGCCGGCCGGCGTCTTCTTCGACCCGACCGAGCAGCGCCATCCGGACCTGCCCGAGGATCACAGCTTCGCCGAGCTTCGCGGCGTGATGGCGGCGCTGACGCCCCGCGACGCCGAACTGGTGGCGACGGCGAAGGCGCTGCTGTCCTGGCATCGCAGCCACCGCTTCTGCTCGGCCTGCGGGGCCCCGAGCGCGGTCGCAGAGGCTGGCTGGCAGCGCCGCTGTCCCGACTGCGGCGTGTCGCATTTCCCGCGCACCGACCCGGTCGTCATCATGCTGGTCACGCGCGGCAACCGCACGCTTCTCGGCCGGTCGCCGGGCTGGCCCGAAGGCATGTATTCCTGCCTTGCAGGGTTCATGGAGCCCGGCGAGACGCTGGAAGCCGCCGTGCGTCGCGAGGTCGCCGAGGAAACCGGCGTGCGCGTCGGCCCGGTGCGCTATCTGGCGAGCCAGCCCTGGCCCTACCCGTCGTCGCTCATGATCGGTTGCGCCGGCGAGGCCGAGAGCGAGGAGATCACGCTCGACCCGGCGGAACTGGAGGCGGCGCTCTGGATCGGCCGCGAAGAGATGGCCGAGGTCCTGGCCGGACGCCATCCGACGATCCGCCGCCCGCGCGCCGGCGCGATCGCGGGGTTTCTTCTGACCAACTGGGTTGCGGACCGGCTCGAATGACGCCAGGACTTTGCCACTTGCCGAACGAGGTGTGAGGAGTGAAATTCTCCACGAAAGAGGATATCGAGGCGCCGGCCGAGCTGATCTTCGCCGCGATGTCGGACTTCGCCGCGTTCGAGCGGAGCGCGATGCGGCGCGGAGCCGAGGTGGCGCGGGTCGATCCGGTCGCCGATGTCGGCGTCGGGATGACCTGGAGCCTGCGGTTCCCGGTGCGCGGAAAGATGCGGCGCGCGGTCTGCGAACTGGCGCAGTTCGATCCTCCGAACGGCATGCGCTGCCGGATGGAAAGCAACGGTTTCGACGGCATGCTGACCCTCGGCCTTGTCGCGCTGTCGCGGACCCGGACGCGCTTGGGCGTGCAGCTTGAAGTGAAGCCGCGCACGCTGACCGCGCGGCTCCTGCTGCAATCGGTGCGGCTGAACCGGGCGAGCTACGTGCGCCGGTTCGAGGGACGGGTGCAGAAATTCGCGGCCGACCTCGAACTCAGGCACGCGAGGCGCGGGGTGACGTGACCGCCCGCCTCAGTGCCGGCTCGGATCGGCCGGGTAGACGCCCAGAAGCGACATCGACGAGGTGAAGTAGTCCAGCTCCTCGAGCGCGCGGTGCACGTTGGCGTCGTCGGGGTGTCCCTCGATATCGGCATAGAACTGCGTGGCCGAGAACGACCCGTCGACCATGTAGCTTTCGAGCTTGGTCATGTTGACGCCGTTCGTGGCAAACCCGCCCATCGCCTTGTAAAGGGCGGCCGGGATGTTGCGGACGCGGAAGACGAAAGTGGTCATCATCCCCGCCTCGCCGCGCCGCTTCAGGTCGGGTGCGCGCGACATCACGAGGAACCGGGTGGTATTGTGGGCGCGGTCCTCGACCTTCCGGGCCAGCACGTCGAGCCCGTAGATCTCGCCCGAGAGCTCGGAGGCGAGCGCGGCGAGCTTCGGGTCGCCAAGCTCGGCCACATGGCGGGCGGAGCCGGCGGTGTCGGCGCCGGTGACGGGCCTGATCCCGTGCTTGGCCAAAAAGTTACGGCACTGGCCGAGAAGCACCGTATGGCTCATCGCGCGCTCGACCTCTTCGAGCCGTGTGCCGGGAAGGGCGAGCACCGCAATATGCACCCGCACGAAGGTCTCGGCGATGATGTGGAGGCCCGATTCCGGCAGGAGGTGATGGATGTCGGCGACCCGGCCGTAGGTGGAGTTTTCCACCGGCAGCATGGCGAGGTCGGCATCGCCGCGGCGCACCGCCTCGATCGTGTCCTCGAAGGTCGCGCGAGGCAGCGCCTCCATGCCGGGATAGGCCTGCCGGCAGGCTTCGTGCGAATAGGCTCCGGGCTCTCCCTGGAAGGCGATCCGACCGGTCATTCGGGTGGCTCCTTGGCGTCGGCCCGGCGGCCGGGCGTTTCGTCGCGCTAACTATACCTTGAAACCGGACAGGGGAAGCGGGTAGATACGCCGCGAGGATTTGCCAGGGTAGAGGCGCGACATGTTCGACACGATGACGATAACGAAGGCCGGCGGCGCGCTCTGCGGGGCTTTCCTGATCTTCCTTCTGGGCAAGTGGGCGGCCGAGTCGCTTTATCACACCGGTCCGGTCCTGCATGGCAGCGAACAGGTCGCGCAGGCCTACACGATCGACACCGGCGCCGACGGCGGCGCCGAGGAAGCGGCCGACGAGGGGCCGGACTTCGCCACGCTGCTGGCTTCGGCCGATGCCGGCGCGGGCGAGAAGGTCTTCGGCAAGTGCAAGGCCTGCCACAAGCTCGACGGCACCAACGGCACCGGCCCGCATCTCGACGGCGTCGTTGGCCGCGCGGTCGCGTCGGTTGCGGACTTCGGCTATTCCGACGGGATGAAGGCCCATGGCGGCAACTGGGACCCCGAAGCGCTGAGCGCCTTCCTCGAGAACCCCAAGGGCGTCGTCGCGGGCACGAAGATGACCTTCGCCGGCCTGAAGAAGCCCGAGGACCGCGCCAACATCATCGCCTATCTGCAGACGCTCGGCGGCTGAGCCGCGCGGACAACGGATCATCGGGGGCCGTCCGTTCCGGGCGGCCCTTTTTTCGTCGCTCACGCGCGATCTCACAAATTCGCAACTTGATGCCCGGTGCCGCGACGTTCTAGCCTCGGCCCGGCAATGACAGGCGCGCCGAAGAGCGGCACACGAAGGAGGTAGGGATGACACTTCAGGGGCCAGACGGCATGGCCGGCGGCGCGGCGCGCGCCTGTCCGCGTGGGCTGACGATCTTCGCGGCGGGCGCCGCGGCGCTGCTGTCGATCCTGCCGCCGTCGGCCTCGGACGCCCAGCAGACCGTCACGACTTCCTACGGCTTTTCGAATTTCGGCGCGCTGAAATATCCGGCCGACTTCGCGCATCTCGACTACGTCAACCCCGACGCGCCGAAGGGCGGCGAGATCTCGATCTGGGCGCAAGGCAGCTTCGACAGCTTCAACCAGTATGCCCGCGACGGCGTCCCGGCGGCCCTGAACACGATCGGCAGCGAGGGCATCCTGACCAGCACTGCGGACGATCCCTACGGCGCCTACTGCTTTCTCTGCACCACCCTCGAATATCCCGACGATCTTTCCTTCGTGACATTCAACCTGCGCGACGACGTCACCTTCGCCGACGGCACGCCGATGACGGCAGAGGATGCGGAGTTCAGCTTCAAGCTCTTCATCGAGCAGGGGATCCCCGAATACCGCAGGATCGCCGAAGGTTTCGTGGACCGGGTCGAGGTGGAAGGCCCGCACCGCATCACCTTCCACTTCAACGCGACCTCGTCGATTCGCGATCGCGTCGGCTTCGCCGGAGGCACCCCGATCTTCTCGAAGGCGTGGTTCGAGAAGACCGGCGCGCGGCTCGACAAGAGCACCCAGGTGCCGTTCATGTCGACGGGGGCCTATGTCCTCGAGAGTTCCGACGTCAACCGCCGCGTCGTCTACGCGCGAAACCCCGACTATTGGGGCAAAGACATCCCGTTCAATCGCGGGCGGAACAATTTCGACCGTATCCGGGTGGAGTATTTTGCCGACGGCGATGCGGCTTTCGAAGGCTTCAAGGCCGGCGAATACACGTTCCGGACCGAGACCTCGTCGCAGGACTGGGCGACCGGCTACGATTTCGACGCGGTGAGGAAGGGCTGGGTCCTGCGCGAGGAGATCCCCGACGGCAATGTCGGAACGCGGCTCTCCTGGGTCTTCAATCTCGACAAGCCGAAATGGCAGGACCCGCGGGTCCGCAACGCGATCGGGATGATGTTCAATTTCGCCTGGTCGAACCAGACGCTGTTCTCCGGCCTCTACGACCGCCCCGTCTCGTTCTGGCCGAACACCGACCTCGCGGCCGCCGGCGCCCCGACCGACGCGGAGCGCGAGATCCTGCGCCCGATCGTCGAGGAAGGCCTGCTCGACGCGGCGATCCTGACGGACGAGGCCGTGGTTCCGGTCGAGCACGACGCGGCGACGATCCGCCCGGCGCGCGGCATCATCCGCGCGGCGGGCGCCCTTCTGGAAGAGGCAGGCTGGACCATCGGCAGCGACGGGCTGCGCCGCAATGCCGCCGGCGAGGCCCTGACCCTCGTCATCATCCAGTACAATCCGCTCTACGACCGGGTGATCAATCCGTTCATCGAGAATCTCAACCTGCTCGGCGTCCAGGCAAAGCTCGAACGCATCGACACCGCCCAGTATGTCGAGCGCCGCCGTTCGGGGGATTTCGACCTCACCAACCAGGGGTTCGACATGGGGTTCGAGCCGTCGATCGGGCTCGAGCAGTGGTTCGCCTCGAAGACCGCCGACGACAGTTCGCGCAACCTCATGCGGCTCCGCAGTCCCGCCGTCGACCGGCTGATCGGCAACGTGATCGCGGCGCGGACGCTGGACGAGCTCAAGACCTCGGTGCACGCGCTCGACCGGACCCTGCGGGCGGTGGGCTTCGACATTCCGCTCTGGTACAACCCGGAAACCTGGGTGGCCTACTACGACTATTACCGCCACCCCGAGAACCTGCCGCCGCTTGCGGTAGGGGAGCTGGATTTCTGGTGGTACGATGCCGAGGCGGTCGAGCGACTGAAGGCGGCCGGCGCGCTCAACTGAGCCGCCGCGAGGGGAAAGAGCAGACCGGCTTATGGGCGCCTACATCCTGCGAAGACTGCTGCTGATGATCCCGACGCTGATCGGGATCATGCTGATCAACTTCACCCTGACGCAGTTCGTTCCCGGCGGTCCGATCGAACAGATCCTCGCCCGGATCGAGGGCGAGGGCGATGTCTTCAGCAACATTTCCGGCAGCGGCGATGCCGGGATGCAGCAGCAACAGACCGGCGGCGACGAACGCTACCTCGGCGCCCGCGGCCTGCCGCCCGAGTTCATCGCAGAGCTGGAAAAGCAGTTCGGCTTCGACAAGCCCGCGCCCGAGCGGTTCCTGCGGATGATGGCCGATTACCTGCGCTTCGATTTCGGCGAGAGCTATTTCCGTTCCATCTCGGTCGTCGAACTGGTGATCGAGAAGATGCCGGTGTCGATCACGCTCGGGCTCTGGTCGACATTGCTGGCCTATCTGATCTCGATCCCGCTCGGCATCCGCAAGGCGGTCCGGGACGGGTCGAAGTTCGATACCTGGACCTCCGGGGCGATCATCGTCGCCTATGCGATCCCCGGCTTTCTCTTCGCGGTCCTCCTGATCGTGCTGTTCGCCGGCGGCAGCTACTGGCGGATCTTTCCCTTGCGCGGGCTGACTTCGGACAACTGGGAGAGCCTCTCGCTGATCGGCAAGGTCACGGACTATTTCTGGCACATCACCCTGCCGGTCATCGCCTCGACGATCTCCAGTTTCGCGACGCTGACGCTCCTGACCAAGAACAGCTTTCTCGACGAGATCAACAAGCAGTACGTGCTGACCGCAAAGGCCAAGGGGCTGACGGAATCGCGCGTCCTCTACGGTCATGTCTTCCGCAACGCGATGCTGATCGTCATCGCCGGCTTCCCCGGCCTCTTCCTCGCCGTCCTCTTCGGCGGCGGGCTTCTGATCGAGACGATCTTCTCGCTCGACGGGCTCGGGCGGCTCGGCTACGAGGCGGCGGTGGCGCGCGACTATCCGGTGGTCTTCGGCACGCTCTACGTCTTCGGCCTCCTCGGCCTCGTGATCGGGCTGGTGTCGGACCTGATGTATGTCTTCGTCGATCCCCGGATCGACTTCGAGAAGCGGGCGGGCTGATGCGGCTCTCGCCCCTCAACCAGCGCCGCTGGCGCAACTTCACCGCCAACCGGCGGGCGTTCTGGTCGCTCTGGGTCTTTCTCGCGCTCTTCGCGCTGTCGCTCGTGGCCGAGGTCATCGCCAACGACAAGCCGATCCTCGTGAGCTATCGGGGCCAGCTGCACGTTCCGATCTACAAGTTCTACCCGGAGACCGCCTTCGGCGGCGATTTCCGCACCGAGGCGGTCTACCGCGAGCCCGAGGTGCGCTGTCTCATCGTCTCGGGCGGGCTCGAGGACTGCTTCGACGACCCCGAGGGGGTGATCGAGGACGCGGCGGACGGCGAGGTCGCGGGCGCGGCGATCGAGAAGGGCTGGATGCTCTGGCCGCCGATCCCCTACAGCTACAACACGATCAACAACGTCGGCACCGCGCCCTCGGCGCCGGACGGCGACCACTGGCTCGGCACCGACGACACGTCGCGCGACGTGCTCGCCCGGATCATCTACGGCTTCCGGCTCTCGATCCTCTTCACCCTCATCGTGACCTCGATCTCGAGCCTGATCGGCATCGCGGCCGGCGCGGTGCAGGGCTATTTCGGCGGCTGGGTGGACCTCGTCTTCCAGCGGCTTCTGGAAATCTGGGGCTCCACCCCCGGCCTCTACGTCATCATCATCCTCTTCGCGATCCTCGGGCGGAGCTTCGGGCTTCTGGTCTTCGTGACGATCCTTTTCGGCTGGCCGGCGCTCGTCGGCGTCGTCCGGGCCGAGTTCCTGCGCGCGCGGAACTTCGAATATGTCCGCGCGGCCCGTGCGCTCGGCGTCACCGACCGGGTGATCATGTTCCGCCACATCCTGCCGAACGCGATGGTGGCGACGCTGACCTTCCTGCCGTTCATCGTGACCGGCGCCATCGGCGGGCTCGCGGCGCTCGACTATCTCGGCTACGGGTTGCCGTCGTCGCTGCCCTCGCTCGGCGAACTGGCGCTGCAGGGCAAGTCGAACCTGCAGGCGCCGTGGCTCGGCTTCTCGGCCTTCTTCACCTTCGCGATCATGCTTTCGCTTCTGGTCTTCGTCTTCGAGGGCGTGCGCGATGCCTTCGACCCGAGGAAGACCTTCAAGTGAGCGTGGTTCTCGACATCCGCGACCTGAAGGTCGATTTCCGCCAGGACGGGCGGGTGATCCACGCGGTGAAAGGCGTGAGCTTCACCGTGCAGAAGGGTGAAACGGTGGCGCTGGTCGGCGAGAGCGGGTCGGGCAAGTCGGTGACGGCGCTTTCGACGGTGGCCCTCCTTGGCGGCAATGCCGAGGTGTCCGGGTCGGTCACCTATCTCGGCCGCGAGATGATCGGCGCGCCGGAGCCGGTGCTCCGCGACGTGCGCGGCAACGATATCAGCTTCATCTTCCAGGAGCCGATGACCTCGCTCAACCCGCTCCACACGCTGGAAAAGCAGCTCGCCGAGAGCCTCGCGCTGCATCAGGGGCTGAGCGGCCGGCCGGCGCGGGCGCGGATCGTGGAGCTTCTGGAAAAGGTCGGGATCGATGATCCCGAACGCCGGCTTGCCGATTATCCGCACCAGCTTTCCGGCGGCCAGCGGCAGCGGGTGATGATCGCGATGGCGCTCGCGAACGGGCCGGAGCTCTTGATCGCGGACGAACCCACGACCGCGCTCGACGTGACGATCCAGGCGCAGATCCTCGACCTTCTCGCGGACCTAAAGGAACGCGAGGGGCTGAGCCTCTTGTTCATCAGCCACGACCTCGGCATCGTGCGCCGCATCGCCGACCGGGTCTGCGTGATGCAGGGTGGCGAGATCGTCGAGCAGGGGCCGGTGGCGGAGATCTTCGCCAACCCGCAGCATCCCTATACGCAGAAACTTCTCGCCGCCGAACCGCATGGCCGGCCCGATCCGGTGCCCGACGGCGCCGAGGAGATCGTGCGGACCGAGGATTTGCGGATCTGGTTCCCGATCCAGCGCGGGCTTCTGCGCAAGACGGTGGGCCATGTGAAGGCGGTCAATGCCGCCTCGATCTCGGTCCGCGCGGGCGAGACGCTCGGCATCGTCGGCGAAAGCGGCTCGGGCAAGACCACGCTGGCGCTCGCCATCATGCGGCTGATCGCGTCGGAGGGACCGATCCTCTATCTCGGCCAGGACATTTCCCGGTGGCGGCCGCGCGAATTGCGCAAGCTCCGCCGCGACATGCAGATCGTCTTTCAGGACCCCTATGGCAGCCTGTCCCCGCGCATGACGGCCGAACAGATCATCGCCGAGGGGCTGACCGTGCACGGGATCGAGAAGGGCCGCGACCGGCGCGAGATGGTGGCCGAGATCATGGCCGAGGTCGGCCTCGATCCCGCGACGATGGGGCGCTATCCGCACGAATTCTCGGGCGGCCAGCGTCAGCGGATCGCGATCGCGCGGGCGATGATCCTGCGGCCGAAGGTGGTGGTGCTGGACGAGCCGACCTCGGCCCTCGACATGACGGTGCAGGTGCAGATCGTGGAGCTTCTGCGCTCGCTCCAGCGGCGCTACGGGCTCGCCTATCTCTTCATCAGCCACGACCTGCGGGTCATCCGGGCGCTCGCGCACAAGATCATCGTGATGAAGGCCGGCGACGTGGTCGAGGCGGGGACGAGTGCGGCGATCTTCGACGCGCCGCAATCGGACTACACGCGCGAGCTGATGGTGGCGGCGTTCGGGACGGGCGACGCGGGCGCGGCATGAAGATCCTCTTCGTCCACCAGAATTTTCCCGGCCAGTTCCTGCATCTGGCGCCGGCGCTGGCGGCGCGCGGCCATCAGGTCGTGGGCCTGACGGCCGAGACCAACAAGCGGCCCGCGCCGGTGCCGGTGCTGCGCTACCGGACGCCGCAGAAGACCAAGGCCGAGGGGCTCGGCAAGACCTATGCGGACGCGGCCGAGCGTGGCGCCGCCGTCGCGCGCGCCGCCGCGCAGATCACCCGCGACAAGGGCTTCGTCCCCGATGTCGTTTTCGGCCACGGCGGCTGGGGCGAGACGCTCTTCCTGCGCGAGGTCTGGCCCCGGGCGCGGCACCTGACCTACGCGGAGTTCTTTTACCACACGACCGGATCCGACACCGATTTCGACCCGGAATTCCATCGCGACGGGCTGGCGCCGCGCCTGCGCACCTCGGCCCGCAAGACCCATCTCCTGATGGCCCTCGCCGAAGCCGACGCGGCCTTGGCGCCGACGAAATGGCAGGCCTCGACCTTCCCGGCGCCGTTCCGCGACCGGATCAGCGTCATTCATGACGGCGTCGACACCGACCGGGTCTGCCCCGATCCCGCCGCCAGCCTGACGCTGCCCGGCGGCCGCACCTTGCGCGCCGGCGACGAGGTGATCAGTTTCGTGAATCGCAATCTGGAGCCCTATCGCGGCTACCATGTCTTCCTGCGCGCGCTGCCCGACGTGCTCGCGGCGCGGCCGGACGCGGAGGTGGTGATCGTCGGCGGCGACGGGCAAAGCTACGGCCCCTCGCCGGGCGCGGGCCGGAGCTGGAAGCAGATCTTCCTCGACGAGGTCGGCGACCGGCTCGACCGCGACCGGGTGCATTTCCTCGGCCAGGTTCCCTATGCCGATTTCCTGTCGCTGCTGCGGATCACACGGGTCCACGCCTACCTGACCTATCCCTTCGTCCTCTCCTGGTCGATGCTCGAGGCGATGAGCGCCGGCGCGCTCGTCCTCGGCTCGCGCACACCGCCCGTCGCGGAGGTGATCCGCGACGGCGAGAACGGACGGCTCGTCGATTTCTTCGACATCGCCGGCTGGTCGCGGGCGCTGACCGGGGCGCTCGCCGATCCGGACGCGGCCGCAGCGCTTCGGACGGCGGCGCGACAGACGATCATGGACGGGTACGATCTGAAACGCCATTGCCTGCCGCGTCTCATCGACTTCGTCGAGGGTGCCGCACCGGCAGCTTATAGCGTTTCGGGTTTACGTTGAATCAAAATTCGAACTTTTCCTGTTCGAATTCCGATACTTGATATTTCCACATAAACCCGAAACGCTTCAAACCGCCGGGCTGTGACCGGCCTTCGACAGGTCGTAGGCGTCGAAGGTGCGGGCGATCATCCGGGTCAGGGGTCGCGCGCGTTCGGGGATGAAGAACCCCGAGGCGCTGACCTCGACCATGTCGCCGAATTCCCGCCATGCCGGCAGGAACAGGTCGGCGAGCTGGCTGTCGCTCAGCCCGAAGCGGCTGCGGATCTCAGCGGCGTCGATGCGGAAATCGCACATCAGCGCCTCGATCAGCCGGGCGCGCAGGATATCGTCGCGGCGGAACCCGTGGCCCTTCGCGGTCGCGAACTGGCCGTCGCGGATGGCGCGGGTATAGGCCGACGTGCCGGGCGCGTTCTGCGCGTAGCCTTGCGGAAAGCGCGAGATCGCCGAGGCGCCGAGGCCGATCAGCACATCGGACGTATCGTCGGTATAGCCCTGGAAATTCCGCCGCAGCCGGCCTTCGCGCGCCGCGACCGCAAGCCCGTCGCCGGGCAGGGCGAAATGGTCGATGCCGATCTCGTCATAGCCGTCGGCGGCGAAGAGGTCGCGGGCGGTCTCGAAGAGCCGGAGCCGCTCCTCCGGCCGGGGCAGGGCGTCCGAGGGGATCATCACCTGCCTCCGCGCCATCCACGGCACATGCGCGTAGCCATAAAGCGCCACCCGGTCGGGGCCGAGCGAGAGGAGCTTCTGCACCGAGGCCGCGATGCGCTGCCGGTTCTGGTGCGGCAGGCCGAAGAGGATGTCGGCGTTGAGCGAGGCGATGCCCCGGTCGCGCAGCTTGTCGATGGCCATCTTCGTGACCTCGAAGCTCTGGTCGCGGCCGATCGCCTTCTGGATCGCCGGGTCGAAGTCCTGCACCCCGATCGAGGCGCGGTTCATCCCCGCGGCCGCGAGCGCGTCGAGCCGGGCGTCGTCGATCTCGTTCGGGTCGATCTCGACCGAGAACTCCGCGCCCTTGCCCAGCGGCACGATGTCGAAGACGGTCCGGGCCACGTCTTCCATCACCTCGGGCGGCATCATCGTCGGCGTGCCGCCGCCCCAGTGAAGGCGCGACAGCGTGACGCCCTTCGGCAGATGCGCCTTGAGAAGCGCCAGTTCCGCCTTCAGCACCTCGGCATAGGCGCGAACCGGGTCGTCGGAACTGGTGCCTTGCGTCCGGCAGGCGCAGAACCAGCAGAGGCGCCGGCAGAACGGCACGTGCAGATAGAGCGAAATCCGGGCGCCCGCTGCGATGTCTTCCACCCAGGCGCGAAAATCTTCGGCGCCGACGGTCGAATTGAAATGCGGGGCGGTCGGATAACTTGTATAACGCGGCACGCGCGCATCAAACAATCCGAGCCGCGTGAGTTGCGATTCAGTTGCCATGTGCCTAGCGTTATGCAGTCGCGTATATTGCCACCTTGACCCAGATCAAAGAATGCTGATGACCGTTCACGAAGCCCCCCTGTCAGCGCCGAGTTGCGGCAACTGCCAGATCCGCCACCGGGCGGTCTGCGCGCGCTGCGAGACGGACGAACTGGCGGCGCTCGACGCGATCAAGTTCTATCGCAGCTTCGAGGCTGGCCAGACGCTGATCTGGTCCGGCGACCGGATGGATTTCGTCGCCTCGGTCGTGACCGGCGTGGCGACGCTGACCCAGGTGATGGAGGACGGCCGGACCCAGACCGTGGGCCTTCTCTTCCCGTCGGATTTCGTCGGCCGGCCGGGGCGCGACCATGCGCCCTACAACGTCATCGCGACGACCGACCTCCTGATGTGCTGCTTTCGCAAGAAGCCGTTCGAGGAGCTGATGGGCCGCACTCCGCATATCGGCCAGCGGCTTCTGGAAATGACGCTCGACGAACTCGACGCGGCGCGGGAATGGATGCTGCTCCTCGGTCGCAAGACCGCGCGGGAAAAGATCGCGAGCCTGCTCGCGATCGTCGCCCGCCGCGAGGCGTCGCTGCATCTGCGGGCGCCCCAGGGCCGGATGGCCTTCGATCTGCCGCTGACGCGCGAGGCGATGGCGGACTATCTCGGCCTGACGCTCGAGACGGTGAGCCGGCAGATGTCGGCACTGAAGCGCGACGGTATCATCGTGCTCGAAGGCAAGCGCCACGTCTCGGTGCCGAGCTTCGACCGGCTTCTGGAAGAGGCCGGCGACGACGCGGATGGCGGCTTCGTCGGCTGAGGCGGCGCGCTATCTCGCGATGCCGTTCCGACGGGCGACGAAATCGGCGAGGTGGGGCACGTAGTCCTCCGGCCCGTCGCCCCCCGCCGAGACCGCCATCGCGAAGCTGTTCTTGGCCGCGTTGCCGATGGGATTGGCCAGCCCCGCCGCATCCGCCATGCTTTCGAGATAGCGCATGTCCTTCAGCGCGTTGGTGAGCGTGAACTTGTGTGCGTCGCGGTTGCCTTCGAGCGCATAGCCCATGAAGGTCTGGTAGAAGCCGCAATCCATGCGGCTGCCGCGGATCACGCTGTCGAAGGTTTCGACGGGAATGCCGACCTTGGCGGCGAGCGCCAGCGCCTCGGAATAGAGGGCGGCATAGCCGAGCGAGAGGAAGTTGTTGATCAGCTTCATCCGGTGCCCGGTCCCGGTCGGGCCGAGATGGACGACACTCGCCGCCCAGGCGTCGATCACCGGCCGGATGCGGGCGAAAACCGCGTCCGGGGCGCCGACCATCGCGGCGAGCTTGCCCTCCCCGGCCTGGACGGGGGTGCCGCCGAGCGGGGCGTCGACAAGATCTACCCCGCGTTCGGCCAGCATCGCCGCCAGTGTCGCGGTCGAGGTCGGGTCGGAGGTCGAGCAGTCGACGACGACGCTCCCTTCGGCGAGGCCGGGCAGAAGGCCCGCGACGATCGCCTCCACCTGCGGCGAGCCGGGGGCGCAGAGGAAGACGATGGTCGAGGCGCGGGCGAGGGCTTCGAGGCTCTCGGCCTCGGCCGCGCCCCTGGCCACCAGATCCTCGACCGGCGCGCGGTTGCGGTGGGCGATCACGGTCAGCCCGTAGCCTGCCTTCAGGATGTTCGCGGCCATGCCGTGGCCCATCAGCCCGATCCCGACGAAGCCGATCTTTTCCTCAGTCATGGATTCAATCCTCCCTCTCGTGGCCGATATTAGGGATCAAGTGGCACCCGCCTGCAACCCGTTGTAGGGTCCGGCCGAAAACGCCAGTGCGGGAGAATGCCGATGACCGATTTCGCCACCTATCCGAGCCTGAAGGGCAAGCCTGTGCTGATAAGCGGCGGCGCCTCGGGCATCGGCGCGCAGATGGTCGAGGCCTTTGCCGCGCAAGGCGCGAAGGTGGCCTTCCTCGACCGTGACGCGGGCGCGAGCGAGTCGCTGGCCGCGCGCACAGGTGCCGACTACGCGCTCTGCGATCTCCGGGATATTGGCGCGATGCAGGATGCCATCGCGGAGCTGGCCGGCCGGTTGGGGCCGTTCACGGTGCTCGTCAACAATGCCGCGCGCGACGACCGCCACGACTGGCGCGCGGTGACGCCCGACTACTGGGACGAGCGGATGAACACCAACCTGCGCCACATGTTCTTCGCCATCCAGGCCGTGGCCGAGGGGATGATCGGTGCCGGCGGCGGGTCGATCGTCAACATGGGATCGAATTCCTGGTGGGAGGCGGGCGGCGGCTTCCCGGCCTATGCGACGGCGAAGGCCGCCGTGCACGGCCTGACCCGGACCATGGCGCGAGAGCTTGGCCACCACCGCATCCGCGTCAACACGGTGGTGCCGGGCTGGATCATGACCGAGCGGCAGAAGGCGCTCTGGGCGACGCCCGAGGCGCTCGAGGCGCATCGCCGGCGGCAATGCCTGCCCGACCTCATCGACCCGGTCCATGTGGCGCGGATGGTCCTTTTCCTCGCCTCCGACGACGCGGCGATGTGCACGGCGAGCAACTACATGGTCGAGGCCGGGTCGATCTGACCGGCGCTCCGTCGCCCGGAACCAAGGCGCAGCCGCCGGGCGAGTGCCTGCCCGTCCCGGAGGGCTGGCGCTTCTGCAACGCTGTGCGCCGAAGGGGGGCGACGTGGTGGCACGATAAACCGCCCCGAACGGGCGTTGCCGCGCCATCCCACGGGCAGGCGCGGGGCCCGGCTTGTGGGCCAACACCGCTTGGAGACAGGGCCAAGCGGTCGCTCTGGTGAAAACGAGCATGTTGCGAGATCCGGCGCGTCGCGCCGGGCGGC
>WOZM01000134.1:40940-50937 GCA_011620265.1 Paracoccaceae bacterium | reverse complement strand
GTCGCGGCAGCTGAAGTCGGCAGGCAGTCAGCCTGATCGGTGTGTGCCGTATCTATCTCTGTCTCCAGGGAGGTATATATGGAACAGCACCCCACCGACCAGCTATCCCCGGGGGTGTTCCTGCGGCAGGGCCGGGACGACTACGAGAAGTCGGGCCGCCGCAGCGCCTTCGACACGGCGCGGGATGCGGCCCTCGCGGCGATCGCGGCGGCGCCCGAAGAAGGCGTGCTGAACGAGGCCCAGCTGCGCGAGATCGCGGTGCTCGCGGCCCATGCCGACGAGCACATCGTCGCGGCCTATGCCGGGGCGGTCGAGGTGATCTGACAGCCAGGCAAGGTGGGTTGAAACCCACCTTACGAAAGCGGGTCAGTGCGCCATGAAGACCGGGACCTCGGCCATTTCCAGCATGTTGCGCGTGGCGCCGCCGAGGATCGCCTCGCGGAAGCGGGAATGGCCGTAGGCACCCATCACGATGAGGTCGGCGTTGATGTCGCGCGCGTGCCGCGAGAGGACCTCGGAGGTCTTGGGCAGGGTCTTGGCCAGCACCGAGACCTCGGCATGGACGCCGTGGCGCGAGAGAAGCTGTGACAGCATCCCGCCCGGGTCGGAACGTTCCGGCCCGTGGGTCGGCGGGTCGATGATGGTGATGTCGACCGCCGTCGCGGCCTTCAGAAGCGGAAGCGCGGTGCGCGCTGCGATCAGCGCCTCGTCGCTCTGGTTCCAGGCGAGCACGACGCGCTTGCCGAAATCGGCGCCCTCGTAGCCGTCCGGCAGGACGAGGACCGGGGCGCGGCCTTCGAAGAGCGCGGCTTCGAGAATCGCCTCGGCGGCCTGATTGCCGGTCTTGCCGTAGGGCTTGGCGAGCACGACGAGATCGGAGAATCGCGCGAGCATCGCCACGGGCCCGCCAAGCGCGCCGACCTGGGCGACGGCGGTGTCGACGCCCCAGCGGATGTCCTCCGCGTCCAGCCGCTCGCGCACGGCGGCTTCGGCGGCGGCGGCCTCTTCCTTGGCCTGGTTATAAGCTTCCTGCGTGAGGATCGCCGTGGCGCCGGCGTAGTAGTACCCGGTCTGGGTGCGGTCGACGCCGATGCAGAGGACGTCGAGATGCGCGTCCTCGCGCCGGGCCAGCGCGACGGCGGCGTCGATCTGGGAGGCCGCGCCCTTCGGGTCGGTGACGATCGTGAGAATGGACTTGAAGGCCATCGGACTTCTCCTTTTGATACACCCTATGGTGTGACCGCGACATTAGCGGGATCGCCGGGCTGCCGGCTTTGACAAGGATCAAGCGGGGCGAGGCGCGGGATTTGACCCAGATCAAGGCGTCCCCCGTCCCCCGCGTCCAAAACCCGGCCAGTCGAAGACCGCCCGGTCGCCAACGAATCGGGCGGGGAAGGCATGACGAGGGAACGCTGACATGTGGGATTACATCAAGCTCGCCGTGCTTGGCGCCATCGCGGTTCTGGCCGCGATCGCCGCCAACTACGCGCATGACCTGGCCTATATGGTGAACGCGCTGACGGTGATGCTCGCCGCCGCGCTGACCTTTATCTGGGTCCTGCGCCATACTGGCGAGGGCCGGCCGACGCCGGTCAACGAATACAATGACGGCGTGGTGCGCGCGGGCGTGATCGCGACCGTGCTCTGGGGGGTCGTGGGCTTCCTCGTGGGCGTGACAATCGCCTTCCAGCTCGCCTTTCCGGCGCTGAATTTCTCGGAACTCACGCAAGGTTACCTGAATTTCGGCAAGCTCAGGCCGCTGCATACCTCGGCGGTGATCTTCGCCTTCGGCGGCAATGCGCTGATCATGTCGTCGTTCTATGTCGTGCAGCGTACCTCGGCCGCCCGGCTCTGGGGTGGCAACCTCGGCTGGTTCGTATTCTGGGGCTATCAACTCTTCATCGTGCTGGCCGCGACCGGCTACATCCTCGGCGCGACGCAGTCGAAGGAGTACGCCGAGCCGGAATGGTATGTCGACTGGTGGCTGACCATCGTCTGGATCGCCTATCTCGTCGTGTTCCTCGGCACGATCGTGAAGCGGAAAGAGCCGCATATCTACGTCGCGAACTGGTTCTACCTGTCGTTCATCGTCACCATCGCGATGCTGCACGTGGTCAACAACCTCTCGATCCCGGTGTCGCTCTTCGGGTCCAAGTCGGTGCAGGTCTTCGCCGGCGTGCAGGACGCGATGACGCAGTGGTGGTATGGCCACAACGCCGTGGGCTTCTTCCTCACGGCGGGCTTCCTCGGGATGATGTACTACTTCGTTCCGAAACAGGCCGAGCGGCCGATCTACAGCTACAAGCTCTCGATCATCCACTTCTGGGCGCTGATCTTCCTCTATATCTGGGCCGGTCCGCACCATCTGCATTACACGGCGCTGCCCGACTGGGCCTCGACGCTGGGCATGGTGTTCTCGATCGTCCTCTGGATGCCGTCCTGGGGGGGCATGATCAACGGCCTGATGACGCTGTCGGGCGCCTGGGACAAGCTGCGCACCGACCCGGTGATCCGGATGATGGTGGTGTCGATCGGCTTCTACGGCATGTCCACGTTCGAAGGACCGATGATGTCGATCAAGGCGGTGAACTCGCTCAGCCACTACACCGACTGGACCATCGGTCACGTCCATTCCGGCGCGCTTGGCTGGAACGGCATGATCACCTTCGGCGCGCTCTACTTCCTGACACCGCGGCTCTGGAACCGCGAGCGGCTCTACAGCCTCAGCCTGGTCTCCTGGCATTTCTGGCTCGCCACGATCGGGATCGTGCTCTACGCCGCCTCGATGTGGGTGACGGGCATCATGGAGGGCCTGATGTGGCGCGAAGTGGACAGCCAGGGCTTCCTCGTGAATGCCTTCGCCGACACCGTGGCCGCGAAGTTCCCGATGTATGTGGTGCGGGGTCTCGGCGGGGTTCTCTACCTCACCGGCGCGCTGATCATGGCCTACAACCTCTGGGCAACCGTTGCGAAGCAGCCGGCCGTGGCTGGCGCTTCCAACGCTGTCCCGGCCGAATAAGGGGGCCCGGATCATGGGTATTCTCGACAAGCACAAGTTCCTCGAGACCAACGCGACGGCCCTGCTGATCGGCGCCTTCGCGGTGGTCACGATCGGGGGCATCGTGGAAATCGCGCCGCTCTTCTACCTCGAGAACACGATCGAGAAGGTGGACGGCGTGCGGCCCTACACACCGCTGGAGCTGACCGGGCGCGACATCTATGTCCGCGAGGGCTGCTATGTCTGCCACAGCCAGATGGTGCGCCCGATGCGCGACGAGGTGGAGCGCTACGGCCACTACAGCCTCGCGGCGGAATCGATGTACGACCATCCGTTCCAGTGGGGCTCGAAACGCACCGGGCCGGACCTGGCCCGGGTGGGGGGGCGCTATTCGGACGAATGGCATGTCGACCACCTGACCGATCCGCAATCGGTGGTGCCGGAATCGGTGATGCCGAAATACGGCTTCCTCGCCAACCGGCTGATCGAGCCGACCTGGATCGCGGAGCGGCTGTCGACGGATGTGCTGGTGGGCGTGCCCTACAGTTCGGAGATGATCGAGCTCGCCAAGGCCGACTTCGCCGCGCAGGCCGATCCGAACGCCGATACCGACGGGCTGATCGAACGCTATCCGGGGGCCAACGTGTCGAACTTCGACGGCCAGCCGGGCATCACCGAGATGGACGCGCTGATCGCCTTTCTCCAGGTTCTGGGCACGATGGTCGACTTCACGACCTTCCAGCCCGACCCGAACCGCTGAGGAGGAGGCGATGGACCTGTATTCGCTTCTGAGGGAATTCGCCGACAGCTGGGTGCTTCTGGCGCTCTTCCTCGTCTTCCTCGGCGTCGTTCTCTGGGCCTTCCGGCCCGGATCGCGGCGCGTCCACGAGGACATCGCGAACATCCCGTTCCGGCATGAAGACAAACCCGCGCGAGAAGGCGGCATCGGCGCCAAGGCGCAGGAGGGGTTCAAATGAGCAAGAGACCCGTAAAGACCTCCAAGGTCGATCCCGAAACGACCGGCCACGAGTGGGACGGCATTCAGGAATTCAACAACCCCCTGCCGCGCTGGTGGCTCTGGACCTTCTACCTGACGATCATCTGGGGGGTTCTCTACACCATCGCCTACCCGGCCTGGCCGCTGGTTTCGGGCGCGACGCAGGGGCTTCTGGGGCAGGATACCCGGTCCGACGTGGCCGCCGAGATCCAGCGCTACGAGGACGCCAATGCCCCGATCGAGGCGAAGCTGGTCGCCGCCGACCTGCCCGCGATCACGACGGATCCGGAACTGGTGAACTACACCCAGAACGCCGGCGGCGCGGTCTTCCGCACCTGGTGCGCGCAGTGCCACGGCTCGGGCGCGGCCGGGGCGGTCGGCTATCCGAACCTTCTGGATAACGACTGGCTCTGGGGTGGCACGATCGAGGATATCCACACCACGGTCAGCCACGGTATCCGCAACACCACCGATGCCGATGCCCGCTATTCCGAGATGCCGAAGTTCGGCGCCGACGCATTGCTGGAGCCGGCGCAGATCGATCAGGTCGTGCAATACGTCCTGCAGATCTCGGGGCAGGAGCATGATGCGGCGCTGGCGACCGAGGGCGCGGTGGTCTTCACCGACAATTGCGCGGTCTGCCACATGGAAGACGGCACCGGGGACCGGATGCAGGGCGCGCCCAACCTCACCGATGCGATCTGGCTCTATGGCGGCGATCAGGTGACGCTGACCGAGACGGTCACCAATGCCCGCTTCGGCGTGATGCCGTCCTGGACCGGACGCCTCAGCGAGGCCGACATCCGCGCGGTCGCGGCTTGGGTCCACAGCCGCGGTGGCGGCGAGTAACGGAATTCGGGGGGGCGCAAGCCCCCCCGGGTGAGAGCATCGGCGCCCCGTCCTGTTCGCGCGTTTCCTGGGGGCGCCGGTGCCTTTCTCTCTTTCTACCCGATCCCGGCCGACTTGCCAGCGTCGATCTCGCCCGCGCCGGTTTCCGTCGGCGGCCGGGTGGCCGGAGTCCTCCCCGACATGATCGCCGACACCGGACCGACCCACGGACCGCAACACGGGCAGCGCGACCCAGGACCGGCGCATTCGCCGCATTCCCGGCAGGAATTTTGACCTATATCAAGGCCTGTGCGGGAGGGTGCGGCGTAGGTAAGCTGCGCGAACAGAAAGATTTAGGAATCCGCATATGAATTCCACCGAAACCCCTCCGGCGCTCTATGCCGCCCGGGAGCCCGTCTTCCCGCGCCGTGTGAAGGGCAATTTCCGCTCGCTGAAGTGGGTGATCATGGCGGTGACGCTCGGCATCTACTACATCACGCCGTGGATCCGCTGGGACCGGGGGCCGAGCCTGCCGGATCAGGCGGTGCTGATCGACCTCGCCAACCGCCGCTTCTTCTTCTTCATGATCGAGATCTGGCCGGACGAGTTCTATTTCATCGCCGGCCTTTTGATCATGGCGGGGCTCGGGCTCTTCCTCTTCACATCGGCGCTCGGCCGGGTCTGGTGCGGCTATGCCTGCCCGCAGACCGTCTGGACCGACCTCTTCATCCTCGTCGAGCGCTGGGTTGAGGGCGACCGCAATGCCCGTGTGCGGCTCTGGAACGCGAAATGGGATTTCCGCAAGTTTCGCCTGAGGATGACGAAATGGGTGCTGTGGCTTCTGATCGGGCTCGCCACCGGGGGCGCCTGGGTCTTCTACTTCACCGACGCGCCGACGCTGCTCGTCGATCTTGCGACAGGTCAGGCCCATCCGATCGCCTACATGACGATGGCGGTCCTGACGGCCACGACCTTCTTCTTCGGCGGCTTCGCGCGCGAACAGATCTGCATCTATGCCTGCCCCTGGCCGCGCATTCAGGCGGCGATGATGGACGAGGACACGCTGACGGTCGCCTATCGCGAGTGGCGGGGCGAGCCGCGCGGCAAGCACCGCAAGGCCGAGGATGCCGACCAGCTCGGCGATTGCATCGACTGCATGGCCTGCGTCAATGTCTGCCCGATGGGGATCGATATCCGCGACGGCCAGCAGCTTGAATGCATCACCTGCGCCTTGTGCATAGATGCCTGCGACGAGGTCATGGACAAGGTCGGCAAGCCGCGTGGCCTGATTGGCTACATGGCACTGAAGGACGAGGCGGCCGAACGCGCCGGCGGCCATCCGAAGAACATCTGGAAGCATATCTTCCGGCCGCGGACTCTGCTTTACACCGCGCTCTGGTCGGCCGTCGGCGTCGTGATGATCGTCGCGCTTTTCGTCCGCTCTCCGATCGACCTCAATGTCACCCCTGTGCGCAATCCGACCTTCGTCACCCTCGCCGACGGCTCGATCCGCAATACCTACGAGGTGCGGCTCAGGAACAAGCATGGCGAAGACCGGCCGTTCCAGATATCCTTGACCTCGGAGGCGGATCTGCAGATCGCGCTCGAAGGGACGGAAAAGATGGTCGTGACCGTGCCGGCTGACCAGACCCAGACCGAGCGGGTCTATGTCATCGCCCCCGCCGGGAGCCCGGCCGCGACCGAGGACCGGACAGCGATCCGTCTCTGGGTCGAGGATCTGGAGAGCAACGACCGCGTCAGCGTCGACACGGTCTTCAACGGGAAGGAACGGTGACATGGCGGCCCCTCTGACCGGACGCAAGGTCTTCCTGATCGCCGCGTCGGCCTTCGCGGTGATCATCGGGGTCAACGTGCTGATGGCGGTGAAAGCCATCGCCACCTTCCCCGGGCTCGAAGTGAAGAACTCCTATGTCGCGAGCCAGACATTCGACGCCGAACGCGCCGCGCAGAAGGCGCTGGGCTGGACCCTGACCGAGAGCCACGAGGCGGGCGCGCTCAGGCTCGCCTTCCGCGACCGCGACGGGCTGCCGGTCCGGGTGGAGCGGCTGTCGGCCACGGTCGGGCGCACCACAGAGTCCTCCGACGACCTCAGGCCCGAATTCGTCTGGCGGAACGGCGACTACGTTGCGCCGGCGGATCTCGCGCCGGGCAAGTGGATGATCCTGCTCGAAGCCTTCGCGGAGGACGGAACACGCTTCCACCAGCGGCTCGATCTTTTCGTGAAGGGCTGACCCATGTCCTCGGCCGCGCCCTCGATCTCGGCCTGTCCCGCCTGCGTCGCGGCGCCCGCCGCCGAGGCCATCGCCGCGCAGCGGGCCGAGAAGGAGGCGGGCCTCGTCCTGTCGCTGCCGACCGCCCATTGCGCGGTCTGCATCTCGGATGTCGAACGCACGCTGGCGGCAATGCCGGGGGTGAATTCGGCGCGGGTGAACCTGACCCTGAAGCGGGTTTCGGTCGCGGCCCGTCCGGGTGTCACCGCCGACGATGTGATCGCGCGGCTCAAGACCATCGGCTATCCGGCGCACGAGCTCGATCCCGGCCTGCTGTCGGTGACCGAGACCGACCGGCGCGGCCGCGATCTTCTGATGCGGCTCGGCGTCGCCGGCTTCGCGATGATGAACGTCATGCTTCTGTCGGTCGCGGTCTGGTCCGGGGCGGAGGCCGCGACGCGCGACCTCTTCCACTGGATTTCCGCCGCCATCGCGTTGCCGACGCTGGCCTTCGCCGGCCAGCCGTTCTTCGTCTCGGCCTGGGCCTCGCTCAAGGCGCACCGGCTCGGCATGGATGTGCCGATCTCGCTGGCGCTGATCCTCGCCTCGGCGATCTCGCTTTACGAGACTTTCGAGGGCGGTCGTCACGCCTATTTCGACGCGGCGGTGTCGCTCTGCTTCTTCCTCCTCGCGGGGCGCTATCTCGACTATCGCAGCCGTGCCGCCGCCCGTTCGGCGGCCGAGGAGCTTGCGGCGCTCGAAGTGCCGCGCGCGACGACGCTCGTGGATGGCGCGGAGAAGATCGTGCCGATCGCCGAACTGGCCGTCGGCGATCTCGTCCGGGTGCGACCGGGCGCGCGGATGCCGGTGGACGGGACCGTGACCGAGGGCACGTCCGAGATCGACCGTTCGCTCCTGACCGGCGAAACCTTGCCGGTCTGGGCCGGCAAGGGCAGCGTCGCGAGCGCGGGCGAGGTCAACCTGACCGGCCCGCTGACCGTGCGCGTCACGGCGGCGGGGCGCGACTCCTCGCTTCACCGCATGGCCGATCTCGTCGCGGTCGCGGAGAATGCGCGGACCCGCTACACCTCGCTCGCCGACCGGATGGCGCGGGCCTATTCGCCCTCGGTCCATCTGCTGTCGCTCACCGCCTTCGCGGTCTGGATCTATCTGACCGGCGACCTCAGGCTTGCCGTCAACGTCGCGGCGGCGGTTCTCATCATCACCTGCCCCTGCGCGCTGGCGCTCGCGGTGCCGGCGGTCGTCACCTCGGCCTCGGGCAGGCTTTTCCGCAAGGGCTTCCTGATCAAGGACGGCACGGCGCTGGAACGGCTGGCGGAGGTCGACACGGTGGTCTTCGACAAGACCGGAACCCTGACGATGGGCGCGCCGGAGCCCTTGGACCTCGCCACCCGGCCGCGCGCCGATCTGGAGATCGTCGCGGCGCTGGCCGGGGCCTCGGCCCATCCCTTGTCGCGGGCGCTCGCGGGGGCGCTCGCCGCCGCCGGCATCCGACCCGCCGCTGTGGGCGACCTGCGCGAGGTGCCGGGATCGGGTGTCGAGGGACGCTGGCGCGGCATGCCGGTGCGGCTCGGCCGGGCCGAATGGCTCGGGGCGGCGCCCGGCGCGCGGACCGCGACCTGGTTCGGCAAGGGCGCCTCGGCGCCCGTCGAGTTCGCTTTCGCCGACCGTCCGCGCCCCGGCGCCGACACGGCGGTGCGGGCGCTCGTCGCCGCCGGAAAGCGGGTGATCCTGCTCTCGGGCGATGGCGAGGCGCCGGTCGCCGCCTTGGCGCGGACGCTCGGCATACCCGACTGGCAATCGGGTATGCGTCCCGAGGAGAAGGCGGCGCGGATCGCGACGCTGACCGAGGCGGGGCACCGGGTGCTGATGGTCGGCGACGGGCTGAACGACACCGCCGCCCTGGCCGGCGCCCATGTCTCGATCTCGCCGGCGACGGCGCTCGACGCCGCGCGGACGGCCTCGGATATCGTGCTTCTGGGGCAGGATCTGTCACCCCTGCCGGACGCGCTCAGGATCGCAAGGGTGGCCCGGCGCCGGATCAAGCAGAATTTCGGGCTGTCGCTCGCCTACAACGTCATCGCGGTGCCGGTGGCGCTTGTCGGCCTCGCCACGCCGCTGATCGCGGCGCTGGCGATGTCGGCGTCGTCGATCACGGTCTCGCTCAACGCGCTCCGGCTGAAGTGAGGACGGACGGATGGAGATGCTCGTCTACCTCATCCCCGTCTCGCTCCTGCTCGGCGGGATCGGGCTTGCAGCCTTCCTCTGGTCGCTGAAGCACCGGCAATACGACGACCCCGAAGGCGACGCGAACCGGATCCTCAGCACCGACTGGGACGATCACCCGAAACCCTGATCCTTGTCCGAAGCGGCGGCGGGCTCAGGGCCCGATCACCGTGCATTCGGTCTGCCGGGCCTGCAGCCGGCGGCAGGCGAGGTTCGCCATCTCTTCGGTCATGCCGACGAAGTTGGCGTCATAGCCGCCCTTGCGCGCCACGACCTTGCGAAGCGCCTCGTCGAGGGTGTTCATCTCCACGAGGGCGGTCCGGAGCAATTCCCGCTCGGCGTTGTAGCGCGAGCCGAAATGGCCGACATTGATCGACCATTGCCGTCCGCCCGAGGTCGAGACGCGGGTCACGACCTCAAGCTCCTCGGCAACGGGTTCGTCCGGGGTGAAGGCCGCGAGCACGATCTGTTCGGGGCGCGATTTCGGCGCGGGCGTGTCCGGCGCGGCGAGGATGACGGCGGGTTCGGCGGCTTCGGCTGCGGCGGGCGCTTCTGCGGCGACGACCGTTTCGGCTTCGGCCGTTGTCGCGGCCGGTTCGGCCGACGCAACCGCGATCTCCGTGGCCGGAGTCTCGTCGGTCGCCGTGGCCTCGGCCGGCCGCGGGGCGGCGGGGGGCAGCGGCGACGCTGCCGGGG
>WOZM01000134.1:0-40840 GCA_011620265.1 Paracoccaceae bacterium | reverse complement strand
GCGGCGGCGAGGGCGATCGCAGTCTCGGGCTGCGGCTCGGTCGTCGCGACGAAGGTGGGGCCGGCGGTTTCGGTTGGCGCGGTGGCGTCGGCAGTCGCGACCTCTATGGGCGCGGCCGCTTCAGGAGTTGCCACTTCCGGGGCGACCTCCGCCGTGGCCACTGCTTCGGCGGCCGGCTCGGTCAGGGCGAGTTCCTGCGCCTCGGCGAGGGCCGCGTTGATGTCGTCCTGCATCGCGAGGAGCAGCTCTTCCGGCGGCACCGTGACACCCGGAAGCGGACGCGGTTTCGGGCGCGGGCTGCGGACGACGGCGACGTTGAGGCGGATGGTCTTGCCCGCGGCGACGGCGCCGGACGCGGTGGTGACGGCCCGCGCCACGGCTTCGGCCATGCCGTCATCGGCGGGTTCGGACGGCTCGGCGCTGGCGAGATATTCGGGCCGCGCGGGTTTCTGCACGGTCACCCGGTTCGGCGCCTTGCCGAAGCCGAGATCCATCAGTTCCGCCACCCGGGCATTGCGGCTCGCGGTCGACTTGCCGCCAAAGACGGTGGCGATGATGCGCTTGTTGCCGCGCTGGGCCGAGGCGGTAAGGTTGAAGCCCGCCGCCGAGGTATAGCCGGTCTTGATGCCATCGGCGCCCTTGTAGGCGGCGAGGAACCGGCGGTTGGTATGGGCGACCTGCGCGACGCCGGCATCGGCCGTCGTGCGCGAGAAGAGGTTGTAGTATTGCGGGTAGTCGTAAAAGAGATGCCGACCGAGCATGGTCATGTCGCGGGCGGTCGAAAGGTGGCCGGATGCCGTGAGACCGTTCGCGTTCACGAAGGTCGTGCGGGTCATGCCGAGCTGTTTCGCGGTGCGGTTCATGCGCCGGGCGAAGGCCGGCTCCGACCCCTCGATCGCCTCGCCGATGGCGGTCGCCGCATCGTTCGCCGACTTGATCGCGGCGGCGCGGATCAGGTAGCGCAAGGCAATGGTCTGGCCGGGCTTGAGGCCCAGCCGCGAGGGCGGCTGCGCGGCCGCGTGCTTGGAGATCGTGACCTTGCTGTCGAGCGAGATCTCGCCGTGCTCGATCGCCTCGAAGGCGATGTAGAGTGTCATCATCTTGGTCAGGGAGGCGGGGTGGAGCCGCGTGTCGGCATTGTCCTGGTGCAGAACCTCGCCGGTGCGGGCGTCGATGACGAAATCGGCATAGGGTGCCGCGAGCGCAAGCATCGGCACGAGAAGAAACGCCAGCACGAATGCGACGAACATGCGGGTGCGTCGGACGCACTGCCCCGGACAAGCAAACACCTGTCTCACCTTTTTCCTGCCTCATGTCCCGGTCATTGGCGCCGGGACTTCACTGATTTGCGCCACGATAGCACAGGTGCCGCGATGCGAAAACACCCTAATTTCAATGTGTTTGTTGCCGATGCTGAGACAGTTTGCGGGGGCTTGGCATATCTTGTCGCGCGGGGCCGCGCGACCACCAGATCGGGTCAGGCAGGGCCGGATTCGACCGCCGCGACGAGGTCGCCGAGCGCGCCGAGATCGTCGAGGCTGCGAAAGCGCGCGTGACCCTCGGGCGGCTCGTCGTGTTCGAGCGCCCAGGTCAGGTCGTGCGGCACATGGACGCCCCAGCCGCCAAGCGCGAGAACCGGCAGCACGTCGGATTTCAGCGAATTGCCGACCATCATCGCGGCGTCGGGCGGATGGCCGTGGCGGGCGAAGATCCCGGCATAGACGGGGGCGGTCTTGTCCGACACGATCTCCACCCCGTCGAAGAGCTCGCCGAGCCCGGACTGCGCCAGCTTGCGTTCCTGATCGAGGAGGTCCCCCTTTGTTATCAGGAGGATATGGTAGTCCCCGGTGAGCCGCTGCACCGCCTCGCGCGCGTGGGGCAGCAGTTCGATCGGGTGGGCGAGCATCTCCTGCCCGGCGGCGACGATCTCGCGGATGACGCGCGCGGGGACGCGGTCGCCGGTCACGTCGAGGGCGGTTTCGATCATCGAGAGGGTGAAGCCCTTGATGCCGAAGCCGTACTGCCCGAGATTGCGCCGCTCGGCCGCGAGAAGCCGTTCCGCGAGGTGGTCGCTGGGCGCGTAGTCGGCCAGGAGCGCGGCGAAGCGGTCCTGGGTCAGCCGGAAGAAGCGCTCGTTGTGCCAGAGCGTGTCGTCGGCGTCGAAGGCGATGGTGGCGAGATGGGGCATCGGCGCGTCCTCGGGGACGGCCAATCTGGCGTTTTCGCGCGTCCGGATCAATCCCGATCCAATCGCAACCTTTTTCTCACCCCGCCCATGGATTATATTGACGTCCCGAACCCCTGCGCCCGAATCCCGAGGAGGGAGCCTTTGGCCTTGCGCCCCATCACCCTGTCGGACCGGAAGGACGACAATGACCCCGACAGCGCGGTCATTACAAAGACCCGTCCGAAGACGCAGCGGCCGCCGCTCTACAAGGTGCTGCTGCTGAACGACGACTACACGCCGATGGAATTCGTCGTCCATATCCTCGAGCGGTTCTTCGGCCTCAGCCATGCGCAGGCCTTCGAGATCATGCTGACGGTGCACAAGAAGGGGCTGGCCGTGGTCGGGGTCTTTTCCTTCGAGGTGGCCGAGACCAAGGTGGCGCAGGTGATGGATTTCGCCCGGCGGCACCAGCATCCCCTGCAATGCACGATGGAAAAGGAATAGGGGCGGGGCCCCGGTCCGCATGACCCATCCGAGACTTTCCCTCGCGCTTCAGGGCGCCGATGCGTTGCCTCCGTCGGGGCGGGTTCTGGTGCTCGGGCCGGGGGCCGCGACCGATCTGTCCGATCTGCCGCAGGCGCGGGCGGTGATCGTGCAGGGCTTCCGCCCCGATCACGACGCCCTTGCCGCGCGGGGCTGGACGGTGGTGCCGTCGGTGTCGGAGGCCACGGGCGATTTTGCCGCGTCGGTCGTCTTCGTGCCGCGTGCCCGCGCCGCCGCCCGGGCGCTCGTGGCCGAGGCCGCGTGCCGGGTCGATCCCGGCGGGCCGGTCTGGATCGACGGGCAGAAGACCGACGGCGTCGACACGATGCTGAAGGACATCCGTGCCCGCACCGCCGTGTCGGCGCCCATCGCGAAGGCGCATGGCAAGATCTTCCGCTTCGATGCCGGCCCGCGTTTCGACGACTGGCGCGCGGCGGACCTGATCCCGGCGCCGGGCTTCGTCACCCGGCCCGGCGTGTTCTCGGCCGAGAAGGTCGATCACGGTTCCGCCCTTCTCGCCGCCGCGCTGCCCGACAGGCTGCCGGCACGGATCGCCGATCTCGGCGCCGGCTGGGGCTGGCTCGCGGCGCAGATCCTCGCCCGGCCGGGCGTCGAGGTCCTGCACCTCGTCGAGGCCGACCGCGCCGCGCTCGACTGCGCGCGGCGCAACATCGGTGATCCCCGCGCCCGCTTCCACTGGGAGGATGCGACCCGCTTCCGCCCCGAGGCGCCGGTCGACGCGGTGATCATGAACCCGCCCTTCCATACCGGCCGCGCCGCCGAGCCGGCGCTCGGCGCCGCCTTCATCGCGGCGGCGGCGGCGATGCTGGCGCCGTCGGGCCGGCTCTGGATGGTCGCGAACCGGCATCTGCCCTACGAGGCGGTGCTGGCAAGGCACTTCCGCGAGGTTGCCGAGATCGGCGGCGACGGCGGCTTCAAATTGCTCATGGGCACGCGTCCGGTGGCCGCACCTCGCCCGCGCCGCTGAAATCCCGTAACCTGCCGCCCGAGAATCATCCCGGAGCATCCATGTCCCTGTCCATCGCCGGCAAGACCGCCATCGTCACCGGGGCCGCCAAAGGCATCGGACTCGCCATCGCCCGCCATTTCGTCGAACGCGGCGCCCGCGTCATGTTCGCCGACAGCGACGAGGCGCGGCTCGCCGAAGAGGTCGGGCAGGCGGCGGAGGAGGACGGGCCGATCCGCTGTTTCGGCGGCGATCTCAGCCAGAAACTGACGCTTGCCAACCTTCTTTCGGCGACGGTCGATGCGTTCGAGCGGATCGACATCCTCGTCAACGCGCAGCGCGCCGTGCTGACCACCGATCCGCTGAACCCCGACGATCCTTCCATCGACGCGATGCTGAAACAGAACCTGCTGCCGGCGCTGAAGCTGAGCCAGATGGCGGCGAAGCGGATGATCGCGCAGGCGGAAAAGGACGCGCAGACCGAGGGCCCGGTCGGCACGATCATCAACGTCTCGACCCTCGCCGCGCGCCGCGCCCAGCCGGAATTGCTGGCCTATTCCATCGCCGGGGCCGCGCTCGACCAGGCGACGCGGTCGCTTGCCGTGGCGCTGGCGCCCGAACGCATCCGCGTCAACGGCATCGCAATCGCCAGCATCATGAGCGCCAGCCTGCAATCGACGCTGAAGGACAATCCCGACTGGCACGACACGATCATTGCCGGCACCCCGCTCGGCCGGATCGCGACGCCGTCGGAAGTGGCGGAGACGGCGCAGTTCCTCGCCTCGGACGGGGCGAGTTTCGTCACCGGGCAGATCCTGACCGTCGATGGCGGGCGGGGGCTGATCGACCCGGTCCGGGTCCCGGCCTACTGAGCCTCGGGATAGCGCCGCCTGCACTCGGCGATCTGCAACATCGCGCGCGGGATCAGCGCCTGTCGCGTCGCCCGCATCTTCGCGATCTTGCGGTTCTCGGCCGCCGGGTCGATCGCGACGGGCCGTTCGACGGTGACGATATCGCTCTCCAGGCAGGTCGCGGAGCCCGAAAGGCCGGTGCAGTGCCGTCGTTCGAGGACCGGCACGTCCTGCCGGTCGATCCCGTAGCCCCGCGCGAGCCCTGCCTCCGTCTCGGCGATGAGCCGGTCGAGGGTGCGGATATCTTCGGTTGCCGCCCGCAGGCACTGGTCGCGCGGGACGCTTGTGCAGGCGCCGAGGAGAACCGGAGCGAGAAGCAGAAGGAAGGTCCGCCTCATTCCGGGTATTGCGCCCGGCAGGCGGCGATGGCGGCTTCGGCCTGACGGCCGAGCGCTTTGCGCCGCGCCTTCAGCCCGTCGAGCTTGCGCTGCTCGGCTTGCGGGTCGATGGCGACCGGGCGCCTCACCGTGTCCCAGACCGGTTCGAAGCACATCCGGACCGGCGTGCCGTGCACCCAGTCGTCGCAACGTGTCCATTCGTGGCGGACAACCTGGTATTCCTCGTAGGTGTAGCCGCGCGCGAGGTTGGTCTCGGTCTCGGCGATCAGCCGGTCGAGGGTCCTGACTTCGCGCGTCGCAGTGCGGATGCACTGTTCCTGCGGCGTGCCGCAGGCGGTGACGAGGGCGACGAGGAGGAGGGCGAGGCGAAGGCGCATGGGCGGGCTTTCCGGTCAGGGGCGGGCGCAGGTGGCGATGCGGCTGGCCAGCACCTCGCGCCGGGCCAGCAGCGCTTCGAGCTTGCGCGTCTCGGCCGCGGTGTCGAGCGCGGCGGGCCGGGTCCGCGTGCCGGGATCGGTGCAGAAGCTGAGCCCGGCATTCGAGCGGTAGCCGCCGAGGCAGAGGTTGACCGCCGCGCCGGTATCCTGGCGCACCAGCGTATAGCCGCGGTCGAGGTTGACACGGGTCTCGGCGATGAGCCGGTCGACGGTTCTCAGTTCCCGCGTCTCGGGCCCGCCGCAGCGGGCGGACGGGCCGGCGCAGGCCGCGAGGGCGGCGAGGGCGAGGGCGGCGAGGGCGGTGAGGGCGGGGCGAAGGAACATCGGGCGACTCGCGGCAATTGTGACCGCACCAGTCTAGCGGTCCGGCGGGGAGGGGCCAAACACTCCCTTGCCGCCCGCGCGGATTTGTCATTCTGGCGGGGGGCGGTCTAAGCTGATAGGCGAAGGGGGCGATGGGACCGGGATGGGCGGGATGAGCGAAGAGATGGACACCGGAAAGGCGCGGGCCTCGGCCTGGTTCCGCGCCTTGCGCGACGAGATCGTCGCGGCGTTCGAGGCGCTGGAGGACCGCGCCAGCGGGGCGGCGGCGCCCGGACGGTTCGAGGTCGGCCGGACGCGGCGGACCGAAGAGGGCGGCGGCGATGCCGGCGGCGGGCTGATGAGCGTGATGCGCGGCGGCCGGGCCTTCGAGAAGGTCGGCGTCAATGTTTCCACCGTCCATGGCCGGCTCGGGGCGCGGGCGCAGGCAGCGATGGCTGCGCGCGGTGTGCCGGGAATGGAGAGCGATCCGCGCTTCTGGGCCAGCGGCATCAGCCTTGTCGCCCACATGGAGAACCCGCATGCGCCGGCGGTCCACATGAACACGCGGATGTTCTGGACCCCGCATGCCTGGTGGTTCGGCGGCGGCGCCGATCTCAACCCCTGCATCGAATATCCCGAAGACACGCTGCATTTCCACACCACGCTGGAAGCGGCCTGCGACGCTCACGACCCGGGCTATTATCCGCGCTTCAAGTCCTGGGCGGACGAATACTTCTTCGTGCCGCACCGGGGCCGGGCCCGCGGTGTCGGCGGCATCTTCTACGACGACCTCAATACCGGCGACTGGGAGGCCGACTTCGCCTTCACCCAGGCGGTGGGCCGCGCCTTCCTGCCGGCCTTCCTGCCGCTCGCCGAACGGCGGATGGGCACGGGCTGGAGCGACGCCGACCGCGATGTGCAGCTCATCCATCGCGGGCTCTATGCCGAATACAACCTCGTCTACGATCGCGGAACGAAATTCGGGCTCGAGACCGGGCATGACGCGAATGCGGTGCTGATGAGCCTGCCGCCGCTGGCGAAATGGGTCTGACCGCACGATGGACGGGCTCGTCCCAGAGGCACTCGCGGCCTTCGTCCTGACCGCGACGGTGATCGAGCTGACGCCGGGGCCGAACATGGCCTGGCTCGCCATCGTCGCGGCCTCGGAAGGGCGGCGGCCGGGCTATGCGGCGGTGGCGGGGGTGGCGACCGGCCTCGCCGTCGTGGGGATCGCGGCGGCTTTGGGCCTTGCCGCGGCGATCACGGCCTCGCCGGTCCTCTATCAGGTGCTGCGCTGGGGCGGGGTGGTCTATCTCCTGTGGCTGGCCTGGGACGGCTGGCGCGACGGCGGCGACGGGGTGGAGGAGCACATGCCCGCGGGCGCGCGGCTCAGGCGCTATTTCCGGCGCGGGCTGATCACCAACCTGCTCAACCCCAAGGCGGCGATCTTCTACATCGCGGTCCTGCCGGGCTTCACCAATCCCGGCGGCGCGGTCCTCGTCGAGACGATCACGCTGTCGCTCGTCTATGTCGCGGTGGCGACGGCGATCCATGCCGGTATCGTGACGCTGGCGGGGCTGGCGCGGCGCATCCTCGACGATCCGCGCCGGAGCCGGATCGTCCGGCGTGTCCTCTCGGCGCTTCTGGCCTGCATCGCGCTCTGGTTCGGCTGGGCGACGGGTCGCGCGCCGCTCTGAGGTCGGCATCGGGCGCTCGGTCGCATTGCCGTGCCGCGCCGCAGCAGGTAAGAGGCGGTCGAAAGGCCGATGGAGAGACGGATGACACCGGCGGAATGCAGGACGATGGCCGAGGTGCGGGCCGAGATCGACCGGGTGGACGCGGCGATCGTCGCACTTCTGGTCGAGCGGGCCGGCTATATCGACCGTGCCTGCGAACTGAAGCCGGCGCTTGGCCTGCCGGCAAGAATCGACGGCCGGGTCGAGGAAGTCGTGGCCAAGGTCCGCGCCCGGGCGATGGCCGAGGGGCTCGACCCCGTCCTCGCCGAGGCGCTCTGGCGCCGGCTCATCGACTGGTCGATCGCCCGCGAGGAGGCGGTGATCGGCCGCGACTGACCGCGTCGCGCTGCCCAAGCCGTCGGACGCCTGTCCGGCTGGCCCGGCGCGGACCCGCATCCCTGGGACGCGCTCTGGCGCCGGGGCGATGCGCGTCGGCGCGGTCCGGTTCTCGCGCAACGCGATCGAGACGCTTTCGATGAAGGCCGCACGTGGCGCGGGGATGGACTGGGGGCTGGCGGAGGAGGCGGGCTTTGCCGCCAGCAGAGGCCGCCCGGCAGCGCGGCATGATCGCTGATCGCCGAGCCGAGCGTGATCGGGCAGAGCGCCGCCCTTCCCGCGGACCTCGCGCCGGGGCGCCGGCGAGCGACAACGACTAAAGCGTTTCGGGTTCATGTGGAAATATCAAATATCGGAATTCGAACAGGAAAAGTTCGAACTCTGCTTCAACGTAAACCCGGAACGCCATCGCCCTCCGGTCCCAGCCTTTGACGGTGCGGTCGCCGAGACTGCGAGCGGGGCGGCGCCGGCCGGCGCCGGCTCTCCGGCGGGGTTCCCGCAAGTCTGGTGAACTCGAACACACCCTTTTCCGGCCGCGCTTTTCCTGTCAGGGTCGGGGCGAGAGCCCTGACCGCGAAAACCGATGCGCCCGATCCTGACCGTCACGCTCAACCCCGCGCTCGATCTGACCACCTCGGTCGAGAGCGTCCGCCCCGGCCCGAAGCTCCGGTGCGAGGGGCTTCGCGTCGATCCCGGCGGGGGCGGCATCAACGTGGCCCGGGTCATCACCCGGCTCGGCGGCACGGCGCGGGCCTTCGTCGCGCTCGGCGGGGCCACCGGCCTGCGGCTGGCCGAGGCGCTGGCCGCCGAAGGGATCGTGGCCGAACGATTCCCGGCCCCCGGCGAGACGCGCGAAAGCCTTGCCGTGACCGACCGCGATACCGGCGCGCAGTATCGCTTCGTCCTGCCGGGGCCGGACTGGAGCGCGGCCGAGGGGGCCGCCGCCCTCGCCGCCATCGCCGATGCGGTCGAGGACGGAGCGCTCGTGGTCCTGTCGGGAAGCCTGCCGCCGGGATTGCCGGACGACCTTCCCGCGGCGCTTTCGGAACGGCTCGCGGCACGATCCGCCTTGCTGCTTCTCGACACGTCCGGTGCGACGCTGGCCCGGGCGGCGCGACCGAAGGAACCCGTCCATGTCCTGCGCATGGACGAGGCGGAGGCCGAGGCGCTGGCCGGCAACCGGCTCAGGACCCGCGGCGAAACGGCCGACTTTGCCGAACAGCTCGTCCGGCAGGGTGCTGCCCGGATCGTCATCATCGCCCGCGGCGCCGACGGCTCGGTCCTCGCCTCGGGCGACGACCGCTGGTTCGCCAAGGCCGCCGAGGTGCCGGTGAAAAGCAAGGTCGGCGCCGGCGACAGTTTCCTTGCGGCCTTCACTTTGGCGCTGGCCCGCGATGCGGCGCTGCCCGAGGCGCTTCAGCAGGGAATGGCGGCGGCGAGCGCCGCGGTGATGACCGAGGCGACCGAGCTGTGCCGTCCCGCCGATGTCCGCCGGCTGGTCGCGGCCTGTCCGGTCAGCCCGATCTGATCCGCCCTATTCCCACCAGCGGTCGATCTCGGCGATCTCATCGTCGGACCAGCCGAAATGGTGGGCAAGCTCGTGGATCATCACATGGGCGACGAGCTGGCCGAGCGTCACGTCGCCCCGCTCCGCCCATTCGTCGAGGATCGGCCGGCGGAAGAGCCAGATCGTGTCGGGCCGGTCGACGACATCCATCACCGACTTCTCGGTCATCGGGATGCCGTCGTAGAGGCCGGTGAGCTCGAACGGGTCGCCGACATCCATGTCGTCGAGAATATCCTCGGGCGGGAAATCGGCGATGCGGAGAAGGATCGCCCCGGCGGGGCCGGCGAAATGCGGCGGCAGGTCGGCGACGGTCGCCCGCGCCATGGTTTCGATCGTGTCGAGATCGGGCGCGGTGCGCCCCAGCCAGTCGTTCATGTCCCACTCCTTGCCCGGCCCATCATATGGACAAAATGCACGGCCTGTGAAAGAGGGGGTGCGCCCGAGGAGACATCCCATGACCGTGACCCGTTTCGCCCCGTCGCCCACCGGCTATATCCATGTCGGCAATCTGCGCACCGCGCTGATGAACTACCTGATCGCCCGCAAGGCCGGCGGCACCTTCATCCTGCGCCTCGACGATACCGACCAGGAACGCTCGAAACCGGAATATGCGGACGCGATCAAGGAGGACCTCGACTGGCTCGGCCTGCACTGGGACCGGATCGAGAAGCAGTCCGAGCGGCTTGATCGCTACGCCGCGGTGGCCGATGAGCTGCGCGCCTCGGGCGATCTTTACGAAGTGTTCGAGACGCCGACCGAGCTGGACCTCAAGCGCAAGAAGCTTCTCAACATGGGGCGTCCGCCGGTCTATGACCGCGCCGGGCTGGCGCTGTCGGCGGCGGAAAAGGACAAGCTTCGGGCCGAGCGCGACGGATACTGGCGCTTCAAGCTCGACCAGCAGCGGACCGAATGGACCGACGGGATTCTGGGCGATGTGTCGATCGACACCGCCTCGGTTTCCGACCCGGTGCTGATCCGGGCGGACGGGCAGGTGCTATATACCTTCGCCTCCTCGGTCGACGATGTCGACATGGGCATCACCCATATCGTGCGCGGCGCCGATCACGTGACCAATACCGCGACGCAGGTGCAGATCATGCGGGCGATGGGCGGCACGCCGCCCGCCTTCGCGCACCATTCGCTTCTGACCGGCCCGCAGGGCGAGGGGCTGTCGAAACGGCTCGGCACGCTCTCCTTGCGCGACCTGCGCGCGAAAGGCGTGGCGAAAGAGGCGCTCCTGAGCCTGATGGCGCGGCTCGGCTCGTCGCAGCCGGTGGAGCTGAAGATGACGCTCGACGAGATCGCGGAGGGCTTCGATCTGTCGCAGTTCGGCGCCGCCCCGACGAAGTTCGACGCCGAGGATCTCTGGCCCCTGACCCGTGCCCGCAACCAGGCGCTGCCGTTGGAGGCGGTGAAGGAGCGGATCGCGGGCCTCGGCGTGCCGGCGGAGATGGCGGAACGGTTCTGGCGCGTCGCCTCGCAGAACATCACCACGCTCGACGACCTCGCGGGCTGGTGGGCGCTCTGCCGCGACGGGGCGGAGCCGGTAATCGCGGCGGAGGATGCGGAATTCGTGAAGACCGCGATGGCGCTGCTGCCCGAGCCGCCCTTCAACGATGCGACCTGGGCCGACTGGACCGCGAAGGTGAAGGAGGCGACGGGGCGCAAGGGCAAGGGCCTCTTCATGCCGCTCCGCCATGCGCTGACGGGGCAGTCGAGCGGGCCGGAGATGGCCGACCTGATGCCGCTTCTGCAAAAGGTCCGCGCGAAGGGCTGAGCGTCCGTAAGGTGGGTTTAAACCCACCTTACCCCGAAGGCTGGCGGGCGGTGGGTTGAAACCCACCTTACGGGCGGGCGGCGCGTTCGGCGAGTTTCAGGCAGAGCCGCGTCGCGACCGCCATGTCCTGCACGCTGATCCACTCCAGCGGCCCGTGGATCTCCTGCATCCCGGTGAAGAGGTTGGGGCAGGGCACCCCCATCTCGGTCAGGCGCGAGCCGTCGGTGCCGCCGCGGATCGGCACCGAGACGGGCTCGATCCCGAGATCGCGGCAGGCGGCGTGGGCGAGGTCCACAGGCCCCATGTCCTTTTCCAGCCAGTAGCGCATGTTGCGGTATTGCGGCCGGATTTCGCAGGAAATCTCGGCTCTGGGTTCGGTCGCCTGAACCGTCGCGCAGACCTGCCGGAGAAGGTCGCCCTTGGCCTCAAGCCCGTCGCGCTCGAAATCCCGCAGGATGAATTTCAGCACCACCTCGGCCGACGTGCCCTTCATCTCGTAGACATGGAGGAAGCCGTCGCGGCCCTCCGTCGTCTCGGGCGTCATCGTCACCTGCGGCAGGGTCTGGATGATCTTCGCCCCGAGATGGAGCGCGTTCACAAGCTTGTCCTTCGCGGTGCCGGGATGGATCGAGACGCCCTTGATGGTGACTGTGGCGCCGTCGGCGGAAAAGCTTTCGTACTCGACCTCGCCCACTGCGGCGCCGTCGAACGTGTAGGCGAAATCGGCGCCGAGGTCGGCGGGCAGGCGTTCGTCGACGCCGTGGCCGATCTCCTCGTCCGGGGTGAAGGCGATGCGGATCCTTCCGTGCGCGATGCCGGGATTGGCCAGGAGGTGCCGCGCGGCACTCATGATAACCGCGACGCCGGCCTTGTCGTCGGCGCCGAGAAGCGTCGTGCCGCTTGCCGTGATGATGTTATGGCCGGTCTTTTCGCCAAGGTGGGGCGAGACCTCGGGCCAAAGCGTCAGCGCCGGCGCGTTGGCGAAGCTGATCGCGCCGCCGTTGTAATTGCGGTGGACGACCGGTTTCACGCCGGTCGCGTTGAATTGCGGCGCTGTATCGACATGGGCGAGAAAGCCGATCGTCGGCGCGCCCTCCACGGTGGCCGGGATCGTCGCCAATACCGCGCCGTAGTCGGTGATCCGCACGTCGCTCGCGCCGATCTCGGTGAGTTCGGCGAGGAGAAGCCGCTGGAGGTCGAGCTGGATCGCGGTGCTGGGCTTGGTCCCCGTCTCCTCGTCGCTCTGGGTGTCGATGGCGGCGTAGCGCACCAGGCGCTCTTCCAGTTCGCGGTCGAAGTCGGTTCTCATCAGGGTTTCTCCGGAATCAGGTCTTGCGGCGCGGCAGGCCGAGGGCGTCGGCATGGTCGTCGACCAGCCGCCGTTCGGCCGCGCTGGTCGTCTGGTGGCGGGGGTAATGCGGAGCGGCGCGGTCGTCGAGGATGGGCGCCCATCCGGCGGTCGTTGCGAAAAAGCGGGCGACGCCGGCTTGCCCGAACTCCCTGAGAAAGCCCTGCACCACGGTGTCGAGATAACTGAGCAGGATCGGATGGTCGTTGGCCGGCAGGGCATGGTCCGGGTCCACGGCGTAGATCTCGATCCGGTGCGCCCAGAGGGGTACCGTCGTCAGCCGGTCATGGGCGAGCGGCTGGCGCCGATACGCCGCCTCGCGCCGGTCGAGAAGCGCCCAGTCGTCGCCCGGCACGGCGGCGACGAGGCCGTCGATCTCCGCCTCGGCCGGTTCGGCGGAGAGGTAGGGCCAGTCGCGCAAGGTCGTGTGCCGCCAGACCCGCCGCCAGCCGGCAAGCCGCGCCGGTTCGCCGGGCGCGTAGTCATGCGTCGCCCGGTTGACGAGCGAGCCGTAGCCGAAGAAGGCGGGGTGACGAATACTCATCCCGCTTTCATCGCCCGGCCCGGCGGGCGGTGCAAGGGGGTGGGCGGCCGCATGGGAAAGTGTCGTATTCCATTGCATACCCTCTTGCCGGAACCGGGCGATCCGCGCTAACCAGAGACTTGTCAGGACCGGGAGAATCCGGCGGGCGAAAGCCCTCACCGGTGCCGAAGGAGCAACCGCCCCGGTAAACTCTCAGGCTCAAGGACCGTCCTGACAGCGGAACTCTGGAGAGACCCCGGATCAGATCCGGGGCGCCGAAGGGATAACGATCTCAGGCGAAAGGACAGAGGGGGCATCGGAATGGGGGGCTTCGGCCGCCCCGGGCGATGCCGGATCATTGGAACCGGCGAGGATGAGGGGAGGGCGGCGATGGCCGACCTGAAACGGACGGTTCTATACGATCTGCATGTGCGCCTTGGCGGCAAGATGGTGCCCTTTGCCGGCTACGAGATGCCGGTGCAGTACCCTATGGGGGTGCTGAAGGAGCATCTTCATACCCGCGCGTCGGCCGGGCTTTTCGACGTGAGCCATATGGGCCAGATCCTTCTCACCGCGAAGTCGGGGCGGATCGAGGACGCGGCGCTGGCGCTCGAACGGCTGGTGCCGGTCGATATTCTCGGCCTCAGGGAAGGCCGCCAGCGCTATGCGATGTTCACCAACGACGCGGGCGGCATCCTCGACGACCTGATGGTCGCGAACCGGGGCGATCACCTGTTCCTCGTCGTCAACGCCGCCTGCAAGGAGGCCGACCTCGCGCATCTCAAGGCCGGGCTGCCGGATTGCGACGCGGGCATGGTAGAGGGCAGGTCGCTCCTCGCGCTGCAGGGGCCGAAGGCCGAGGCGGCGCTGGCCCGGTTGGTGCCGGATGTGGTCGATCTGACCTTCATGGACGTGGCGATCAGGGCCTGGGATACGGCCGAACTCTGGATCTCGCGCTCCGGCTATACCGGCGAGGACGGGTTCGAGATTTCGGTGCCCGACCGCTTTGCCGAGACCTTCGCGCGGCGGCTTCTCGACATGGACGAGGTGGCCCCGATCGGCCTTGGCGCGCGCGACTCCTTGCGGCTCGAGGCCGGCATGTGCCTTTACGGCCATGACATCGACGAGACGACGACGCCGGTCGAGGGCAACCTCACCTGGGCGATCCAGAAGGCGCGCCGCGCCGGCGGGGCGCGGGAGGGCGGCTTTCCGGGGGCCGAGCGGATACTGAAGGAACTCGCCGAAGGTCCGGCGCGCCGTCGCGTGGGCCTGCGCCCCGAGGGCCGGGCGCCGATGCGCGAGGGCACCGCGATCCATGCCGGGTCCGAGGGTGGGGCGGCGATCGGCACCATCACCTCGGGCGGCTTCGGGCCGTCGATCGAGGCGCCGATGGCGATGGGCTATCTGCCCGCCGACCTGACCGAGGGGACGGTGGTTTTCGGCGAGGTGCGCGGAAAAAGATTGCCGGCCGTCATCTCCGCGATGCCGTTCCAGCCCAACAATTACAAACGCTAGTCAACAGGGAAGCGACCCATGAAGTATACCGAAGATCATGAATGGCTCCGCGTCGAAGGCGATCTGGTCGTCGTCGGCATCACCGATCACGCTTCCGAACAGCTCGGCGACGTGGTCTTCGTCGAACTGCCGGAGCCCGGCCGCGCCGTGTCGAAGGGCGACGAGATCGTCGTCATCGAAAGCGTGAAGGCCGCGTCGGATATCTCGGCCCCGCTCGACGGCGAGATCGTCGAGGTGAATGCCGATGTCGCCGACAATCCCGGCATGGTGAACGAGGACCCGACCGGCAAGGCCTGGTTCTTCAAGATGAAGGTGGCCGATCTTTCCGCGCTCGACGCGATGATGGACGAGGCCGCCTACAAGGACCTGATCGGATAAGGACGCCCCAAGATGCCCTTCACCCCCACCGGATACCTGCCCTACGACTTCGCCAACCGCCGCCATATCGGCCCGTCGCCGGCCGAGATGGAAGAGATGTTCAAGGTGCTGGGGGTGAAGGATCTGGACGAACTGATCGACCAGACGATCCCCAAAAGCCTGCGGCAGGAGAAGCCCCTCGACTTCGGCAAGCCCAAGTCCGAACGCGAGCTTTTGTGGTTCATGCGGCAGGTGGCGAAGAAGAACAAGGTCTTCACCACGATGATCGGGCAGGGCTTCTACGGCACCGTCTGCCCGCCGGCGATCCAGCGCAACATCCTTGAGAATCCCGCCTGGTACACCGCCTACACGCCTTACCAGCCCGAGATCAGCCAGGGCCGGCTCGAGGCGCTGCTGAACTACCAGACCATGGTCTGCGACCTCACCGGCCTGGAAATCGCCAATGCGTCGCTTCTCGATGAGGCGACGGCGGCGGCGGAAGCCATGACGATGGCGCAGCGGGTGGCGAAGTCGAAGGCGACGGCCTTCTTCGTCGACGAGAACTGCCACCCGCAGAATATCGCGGTGATGCAGACGCGGGCCGCGCCCCTCGGCATCGAGGTGATCGTCGGCAATCCCGACAGGATCGAGGCGGACAAGGTCTTTGGCGCGATCTTCCAGTATCCCGGCACCTACGGCCACCTGACCGATTTCTCCGACCATATCGCGAGGCTCCACGCCGCCAATGCCGTCGGCATCGTCATCGCCGACCCGCTCGCGTTGACGATCCTCAAGGAACCGGGGGCGATGGGGGCGGATATCGCGGTCGGCTCCACCCAGCGGTTCGGCGTGCCGATGGGGTTCGGCGGGCCGTCGGCGGCCTATATGGCCTGCAAGGACGAACACAAGCGCTCCATGCCCGGCCGCATCGTCGGCGTCTCCATCGACGCGCAGGGCGGCAAGGCCTATCGCCTCAGCTTGCAGACCCGCGAGCAGCATATCCGCCGCGAAAAGGCCACGTCGAACGTCTGCACCGCGCAGGCGCTTCTGGCCAACATGGCCTCGTTCTATGCGGTATTCCACGGACCCGAGGGGCTGAAGGCCATCGCCCAACGCATTCACCGCAAGGCGGTGCGGGTGGCGCGGGGGCTCGAGGCGGCGGGCTACAAGGTCAGCCCGAAGCATTTCTTCGACACGATCACCGTCGAAGTCGGCCCGATGCAGGGGGTGATCCTGAAGGCGGCGCGGAAGGAGCGGATCAACCTGCGCAAGATCGGCGACACGAAGCTTGGCATCTCGCTCGACGAGACGACACGGCGCGACACGGTCCAGCGGCTCTGGCGGGCCTTCGGGATCGACCGCAAGGACGACGATTTCACCGTGCATTACCGGATTCCGGACGCGCTTTTGCGCGAGTCGGAGTACCTGACCCATCCGGTCTTCCACATGAACCGGGCCGAGACCGAGATGATGCGCTACATGCGCCGGTTGGCCGACCGCGATCTGGCGCTGGACCGGGCGATGATCCCCTTGGGATCCTGCACGATGAAGCTGAATGCCGCCGCCGAGATGATGCCGATCACATGGCCGGAGTTTTCCAACCTCCATCCCTTCGCGCCCGCCGAACAGACGCAAGGCTATGCCGAACTCTTCCACGACCTGTCGGAAAAGCTCTGCACGATCACCGGGTATGACGCGATGAGCCTGCAGCCGAATTCCGGCGCGCAGGGCGAGTATGCCGGCCTTCTGACCATCCAGGCCTGGCACGAGGCGCGGGGGCAGGGGCACCGCGACATCTGCCTGATCCCGGTCTCGGCGCATGGCACCAACCCCGCCTCGGCGCAGATGGCGGGGATGAAGGTCGTCGTGGTGAAATCGGCCGAGAACGGCGATATCGATGTCGAGGATTTCCGCGCCAAGGCGGAAGCGGCGGGCGGCAACCTTGCCGCCTGCATGATCACCTATCCCTCGACCCATGGCGTCTTCGAGGAGACGGTGCGCGAAGTCTGTGAAATCACACACGAATTTGGCGGCCAGGTCTATATCGACGGCGCCAACATGAACGCGATGGTCGGCCTCGTCCGGCCGGGCGATCTGGGCGGCGATGTCAGCCACCTCAACCTCCACAAGACCTTCTGCATCCCGCATGGCGGCGGCGGGCCCGGCATGGGGCCGATCGGCGTCAAGGCGCACCTCGCCCCGCATCTGCCGGGGCACCCGGAGACCGGCGGCAGCGAGGGGCCGGTCAGTGCGGCCCCGCATGGCTCGGCCTCGATCCTGCCGATTTCCTGGGCCTATATCCTGATGATGGGCGGGGCCGGGCTGACGCAGGCGACCAAGGTGGCGATCCTCAATGCCAACTACATCGCCAAGCGGCTCGAAGGCGCCTACGGCGTGCTCTTCAAGGGCCGGCAGGGCCGGGTCGCGCATGAATGCATCCTCGACACGCGGCCCTTCGCGGACAGCGCCCATGTCACCGTGGACGACATCGCCAAGCGCCTGATCGACAACGGTTTTCACGCACCGACAATGAGCTGGCCGGTGGCCGGCACGCTGATGGTGGAGCCGACGGAATCGGAGACCAAGGCCGAGCTCGACCGCTTCATCACCGCGATGCTCGCGATCCGCGAGGAGATCGCGGCGATCGAGAAGGGCGAGATCGACGCGGAGAACAATCCGCTGAAACACGCGCCCCACACGGTCAATGCGCTGATCGGCGACTGGGACCGGCCCTACAGCCGCGAACAGGGCTGCTTCCCGCCCGGAGCCTTCCGGGTGGACAAGTACTGGCCGCCGGTCGGACGGGTCGACAACGTCTACGGCGACCGGCACCTCGTCTGCGTCTGCCCGCCGGTCGAAAGCTACATGGACGCGGCCGAATAGCCGTCCCGCGCCCGTCGTTTTCGTGTAGTTTTTCCGTAGTGCCTTCGTCCCTACGCGCGTCGGGGCGGAGGCAGGACACGCCCCCCCCCCGCGATTGATCCTGGACAAGGTGCGGGCCCGGCCGCCATGGTTTTCTCTGCGGACAGGAACAGGAAAGGGACAGCGCCGATGTTGGAGATCACCCCGGCCACCGTCGTTCAGATCATCCTTCTGGCCCGCGAAGGATCCGTCGCGGAAACCCAGCTTCACGAGTTCATCGCCGGCCTCAACACCGACGACAAGGCGCAGCTGACGGCGATCGCCTGGATCGGGCGCGGCTCGTTCGAGGCCGAGGAATTCGACCAGGCGGTCGAGACCGCGGTGACCGAGGCCACCACGCCGACCGAGGACTACCTGATGGGCATGCCGCATCTGGCCGAGAACCTCGAGGCCGGGCTCGAGGCGCTGGGCGTAGATGTGACCGGCGAGGAGGAAGACCTGCTCTGACCCTTGCGGAAGGCGACGCGGCTTCCGATATATTCCCCGAACGGAATGTGAGGTGATGTCATGGCCGATGCCGTGAAACTGGTCTGTGCGACCTGCGGGCAGGCGAACCGGGTGCCGGCGACGCGGCTGGCCGAGGGGCCGAAATGCGGGTCTTGCGGCGATCCCTTGGTGAGCGGCAAGGTCGCCGAGCTTGATCTGGCCACCCATGACAAGCTGACGCGCGGCGACGAGTTGCCGCTGATCGTCGACTACTGGGCGCCCTGGTGCGGGCCGTGCCGGATGATGGCGCCCGAATTCGCGAAAGCCGCGCAGGCGCTGAAGGGCCGGGCGCGCTTCGCCAAGATCGACACGCAGGATCATCCGGCGGTGTCGCAGCGGCTCGGCATCCGGGGCATTCCGCTGCTGATCCTCTGGCACAAGGGCCGCGAGGTGGCACGGCTGCCCGGCGCGCGGCCGGCGGCCGAGATCGAGGCTTTCGTCCGCTCGAAGGCCGGCGCCGCAGCCTGAAGAATCTGTCTCTCTCCCGCCGCCGCGCGCTTGACAACGCCGCGTCGCTGGGCCACATGAGCACCCGGTGCGGGGCAGTAGCTCAGTTGGGAGAGCGCGTCGTTCGCAATGACGAGGTCAGGGGTTCGATCCCCCTCTGCTCCACCACTTGTCCTTGATTTTATTTGCAAATTTCCGGCTAAAGCGCCTCCGGCCTATGTCGAGGCGGCAAGTATCAGAATTCGAACGAAAAAGGTTCGAATTCTGATTCAACACGAACCCGAAACGCTTTAGTCGCTCAGAACGATGAAATCTGTGGCATTCGCGCTGAGTACAACCGCCGCGCCGCGTTCCGGCGGTGGCGCACTGGGGCGGTTGAACGTGTCCAGCGAGATCTGGCCGCCGGCGAAATTTACCGTGATGCGGATTACGGAGCCCATGAAATGAACGTCGCGGATGTTGCCGGGCAGCACGACATCACGGCCCGCGGCCCGGCCCAGGTGAATTGCCTCGGGCCGTAGCGCGAGGCCGATCTTGGCGCCTTCCCGTGCATTGATCGTGCGGGCGAGCGCGACTTTGGTGCCGGCGATTTCGACGCTTCCGTTGGTCGGGTCGATCAGGGTGGCATCAAACTGGTTTAGTGTGCCGACGAAGCCCGCGACAAAGCGCGTCGTTGGGCGATTGTAGATATCGAAAGGGGTTCCGACCTGATCGGCGATGCCTTTGTGCATGACCACGATCCGGTCCGACATCGACAGCGCTTCTTCCTGGTCATGGGTCACGAAGATCGTCGTGATGCCAAGTTCTTTCTGGATCTCGCGGATCTCGGTGCGCAGGCTGACGCGGATCTTGGCGTCGAGCGCCGAGAGCGGCTCGTCCAGAAGCAAAACCTGCGGGCTGGGGGCGAGGGCGCGCGCGAGTGCCACGCGCTGCTGTTGGCCGCCAGACAGTTGGAACGGATAGCGGTTGCCGAGGTCGGGCAGGCCGATGAGCGTCAGCATCTCGTGCACGCGGGCCGACGCCGCATCGTGCGCGACGCCTTTGACGCGCAGGCCGAAGCCAACATTCTGTGCGACCGTCAGGTTGGGGAACAGGGCATAGGCCTGAAAAACCATGCCGATGTTGCGCTGGTTCGGGCGCTGGCCGACGACGTCCTGACCATCGATACTGATGCCGCCGGACGTGACGCTTTCAAAGCCCGCGACCATCCGCAGCACCGTGGTCTTGCCGCACCCCGATGGGCCCAGAAGCGACACGAACTCGCCCTTGGCGACGTCGAGGTTGAAATCCTTCACTACCCGGTTCGGGCCGAAGGACTTTTCGAGATGCGAGAGCTTCAGGAAGGACATCAGTTTCTCGCTCTATCGTGTTTGGAGAGGCGGGTGACCAGCTGGATCAGGCCCATGCAGGCCCACGTTATGGCGAAGGCGATCACCGCAAGGGCCGCAGGCTCATAAGCGCGGTTGGCGCCGAGAAGCTGCATGTAGGGGCCAAAGGCCGGGCGGTTCAGCAGGGCGGCCATGGTGAACTCGCCGATGACGATCGCGAAAGTCAGGAAGGCGCCCGACAGCACCGCGACCAGCACGTTCGGCAGAATGATTCGCGCCAGGATCGTGATCCAGCCGGCACCGAGGCTTTGCGCGGCCTCGGTCATCGTGGCGACATCAATCGTGCGCAGCCCGGTATCGACGGCGCGGTACATGTAAGGCAGCGCGAGGGTTGTGTAGCCGAACATCAGCAAGATGTTCGTTCCCATCGCGGTGCCGGTGAGAGGCAGCCAGCTGGACGTGTTGTAAAGCCGGATATAACCGAAGACTACGACGATGGCGGGGATCACCAGCGGCAGGAGGGTGACGAACTCGATATAGGGCCGTGCGCCAGGAAGCTTCAGCCGCACCCAATAGGCAGTGGGCACGACCAGAAGCACGCCGAAGAGGATGGTGAAGATCGCCATCACCACCGAATAGCCAAATGTCTCCTGAAACTTCGGATCGCCAAGAACGCGAGCGTAGGCATCAAGCGAATAGACACCGCGCCGCATCTTCAGCGAAAACTCGGCCATGCCAACCAGTGGCATCAGGAAATACAGCATTCCCAGTGCAATGGCGCCCCAGGCGGCGATGCGGGTCATTTCTGCCACCTCTCGGAGCGCGCCCGCAAGACGATGTAGATCGTGTTGGCGATACCGGTGACGATGATCATCCCGAAGGCCAGCGCGTAGCCGAGATAGGGATTGCCCAGCACGTCGCCGCGGATCTGCGCGAAAAGCAGGATCGGAACGATGTTCAGCGACGACCCGGTCAGCGCAATCGCGGTGGCGACGGCGCCGAACGAATTGGCGAACAGCAGAGCCATCGTGCCGAGTATTGAAGGGAACAGGATCGGGAAGGCCACCATCCGCCAGTATTGCGGGCCCGTGGCACCCAGAATGGCGGCGGCTTCGCGCCACTCGCGCTTCAACCCGTCAAGGGCAGGGGTGATGATCAGGATCATCAGCGGAATCTGGAAGAAAAGGTAGGTGATCGTCAGGCCCCAGAAGCTGAGGATGTTGAAACCCATCGCCCGCAGATCAATGCCAAGATTGGTGCGCAGAAACACCGTCACCAGTCCGATAGGACCCAGAGTGGCCAGAAACGCGAAGGCCAGCGGCACGCCGGCGAAGTTAGAGGCCACGCCGGAAAAGGTCAGCAGCGGGCCGCGCACGAATTTTGGCAAGTCGCCCAGTGTCATCGCGGCCGCCATGCAGAAGCCCACAAGGCATCCGAGCGAGGCAGAGGCCAGCGAAATCTTGATCGACACCCAATAGGCCGAGCGGATCGAGGCGGTGTTCAACCCGGTGATATTATCAAGTGTGAAGCCACCGCCCTGCGCGCGAAATGCGCCGACAACGATGTAGAGCGTTGGCAGGATCAGGAACAGCGTCACGAAAGTCAGGAACGGCACCAGTCCTAGCCAATGCAACGGCAGCCTTTCGCGTAGTGGCACGCGCCTCGGGCCGACAGGTGATGGGGACGGTCTGGACATCGAGCCTCGGCGTGGGGACCTGGAAACAAGGCCCGCCCCACGCATCGCCCGGGGCGGGCCGTTCGATCCGTCAAGTTACTGGACGTTGGCGCCGACGACGGCGTCCCATCCAGCAACAACGGCTTCCTTGTTGGCGTTCACCTCATCCAGCGTCGGGAAGTAGGCCTTGGCATAGCCATCCGCCGGCGGCAGCTTGTCGAGCAGGTCCTGCGGCACCACACCACGTGCAACCATGTCGTTGAAGCGGATCGGGTGGCAATATCCAGCCAGCCAGCCAAGCTGACCTTCATCCGAATAGAGATATTCCATCCAGAGTTTTGCCGCGTTCGGGTGCGGTGCATAGGCGCTGATGGCCTGCACATAAACGCCCGCGAGTGTCCCCGACGCCGGGATGATCACCTCGACCGGCGGGTTGCCGGCAAGCGTGTCTTTCGCGGCCAGCGCGTTGTAGTCCCACATCGCGACGATCGGGGTTGCGCCCTGGGCCACGGTGCCGGCCTTGCCGATAACCGGTACGAAATTGCCCGCCTTGTTCATGTCGGCAAAGAACGCCAGACCCTTTTCGCCGGCGTCCTTGCCCGAGGCGCCACCATTGGCAAGACCTGCGGACAGCACCGCCAGAATCGCCTGGTTCGAAGCGCGCGGATCGCCCGCCAGAGCGACTGAGCCCGCATATTCCGGCTTCAACAGATCCGACCAGTCGGCCGGCGTGTTGGCGACGAGGTCTTTGTTCACCAGGAAAGACATCACCCCGTAGTAATCGCCATACCAGTAGCCATCGGCATCCTTGGCGCTGTCGGGAATCGAATCCCAGGTCGAGACCTTGTAGGGTTGTGTCAGCCCCTCGGCTTTCGAGGACGGGCCGAAGGCCAGACCCACGTCGATGACGTCGGGCGCCTGCGGGCCGGTGTTGTCCTTGTTGGCCTTGATCGCCTCGATTTCGTCAGCCGACCCCGCATCGGGGTTCAGCTCGTTCACGGTGATGCCGGGATACTTCGCCTTGAAGCCGTCGATCACCGCGCCGTAGCCGCACCAGTCATGCGGCAAGGCGATAGTGGTCAGCATTCCTTCGGCGTTGGCAGCCGCGACCAGCTCTTCCATCGTCTGAGCCCGCGCGCCGCTCGAAACCAGAAGCGCTGCGGCGCTGACGGTCATCGCAAATTTATGTGTGATTGACATATCTACGTTTCCTGATTGTTGGGGTGCGGGGTTCCGCCCCGTCGCGTGTTTCCTGGCCTGACGTCCCGTTTCGGGCGTGCCTCCCGCTTTTGACCGGGCACCGCAAGGGAATAGCCAATATGTCCGTTTGGCAAGTGAAATTCATACGACAATATCTTGTGGTGGTCTGCCATCGCATTCACTAGACAAAGTTTTTCTGACGGCTTTGCCAGAAGGAATGGAGTTGAGGCGGGCAGGGCGGTTTCGTCGCTTGGGCCATGACGAAGCGCGACCCTTTCAAGTGTTTCCCCAGCAGACCCGCCCTGGCACATCTATGTCGTCGCGGGGCGGTCACATCATCAAAGCCCCGTGACGTCCGAAACGATGCCGGGAAAGTGCTGATGCAGGTCCTTCTGTGTCTGGCCATTTTCCTGACCGGAGCTGCGTGGCCGGTTTTTGCTCCGCCGTCGACACATATTGCGCAAGGCTCAGACGGAAAGTGCCCGGGCCTCTGCGAACGACAGAAGCCTGCGGCTCTTCTCGTCCCAAAGGTGCAGCCGCGCACAGCGGAAGCTTTCCCGAAGCGTGATGCGCCTGGTCTGTTCCAGAGTCCCATGATCCTTGATCACCTCGGGTAGGCGATAGAACGGGATTCGGCAGGCCAGATGATGCACGTGGTGGACGCCGATATTCGCGGTGATCCAGCGCAGGATGCCGGGCAGCGCATAGTGCGAACTGCCGTAAAGGGCCGCCTCCCGGATGTTCCAGTCGTCCTCGTGCTGCCAGCTGGTTTCCTCGAACTGGTGCTGGACGTAGAAGAACCACATGCCGGCGATCGCGCCCAGAAGCATCGTCGGCAGGAACACGAACAGCAGGACATCCCAACCGCCCAGCCAGACGATCACCGTCAGGGCGAGGCCGATGACGGCGTTTGTCGCCATCGCACTCAGCCAGAAGCGCCTGCCGGACCGCATCAGGTGGACGGGCAGCCGGTTCTGCAGGAAGAAGGTGTAGAACGGCACCACTCCGAACAGGATGACGGGATTCCGGACGAGGCGATAGAGGCCCCGGCCGAGCCATCCCTTCTCCCGGTACTCCCTGACCGTCAGTATCGGGATGTCACCGATACCCCGCCGGTCCAGATTGCCTGCCGTGGCGTGGTGAATCGCGTGGGTCCTGCGCCAGACGTCATAGGGCGTCAGCGTGAGGACGCCGAGCCCACGGCCGATCCAGTCACATAGGCGCCGATTGCGGAAAAGGGACCCGTGCCCGCAATCGTGCTGGATGATGAACAGGCGGACGAGGAAGGCCGCGTTCGCCAGCGCCAAGGCCAGCGCCAGCGGGGTGCTGATCGTCAGCATCCACCAGGCCACCGCCCATATCGCGAAGAATGGCACCAGGGTGACTGCCAGTTCGAAAATGCTACGGGAGGGGATCGGCCGTTGATATCCTGCCAGCATCCGCGTCCAGTCCGCCGGAGTCAGCCGTTCGTCATCCTGGCTGCCGGATTGGACATCGCCGTCTTGGCTGCTGTTGCCATGCGGCAAGTCCCGATCACTGAACGGCCGGACCGGTTTGTCGGGCGATGCGGAAGAAGGTGTCATGGGCGTGTCTGCTCCTTTGCGGTCGAGCGTGTCAGGCTCACGGCCTCCGAACGGAGTTGCCGCCAGCGATGATCCGGTCAATGAGTGCCGCAACCGCCCGATGCGTTTCCGCCTTGGGGCCGATTGCGTTCTTGTGGGTCGCTGCGGCATCGCGGAGAACTCCCACGATCTCGTGCTCGGGCATCAGCTTGTGATCGTTCATCGCGAGCAGAAGCGCCTCGCAGATCGAGAGAGCCGCCATGCCGGCATGATCCGTCTGGTCGGGCATCGCAGGCAATCCTTTTGGCGAAGTGGCGTTGGGCCGGAGCAAGCCGGCTGATCCACCGTTTGTCGCAGGAAATGCGGCATGATAAACTGATCTGAAGCAGTCGCCGGGTCAAAAATTTTCAGTATTGCCCGCGCCGGGGATTTCCAGCAGTGCGAGGGGGCGCATGAACATCGTGGCGAACAGCCCCCTTACCCGCAAGCTCTCGGCCTTCGTCGCCCTGTCGGAGGTGGAGCGGGCCGTGCTTGAACGACTGCACCAGCGCCGCCGATCCTTTGTGGCTGGCCGCGATATGGTGCATCAGGGCCAGTCGGCCCAGGCGGCTTACATTCTGTCCGCGGGTTGGGTTTGTTCCTACAAGGTGCAGGCCGACGGGACGCGGCAGATCGTGGATTTTCAGGTGCCTGGAGATTTTCTGGGGTTGCGGAGCGTTCTCTTGCGCACCTCGGATCACAGCTTCGAGCCCATCGTGGACATTGAGGCCGCCGAAGTCACGGCGGGCGACCTTCTCGCAGCGTTCGCGCAGAGCCCTCGCCTGGCGACCGCAATTCTCTGGGCGGCGTCAAGGGACGAGGCGATGGTCGTGGAGCATCTCGTAGGGATCGGCCGGCGCGATGCGGACGCCCGCATGGCGCATTTCCTGCTCGAGCTCGGGTCGCGGCTCGCGCTGGTGGGTATGGGCCGAAAAGAGGGGTTCGACTGCCCGCTCACGCAGTACCACCTCGCCGATACGCTGGGGTTAAGCGCGGTCCATGTGAACCGCGTCCTGCGGCAGCTTCGCGAACGCGGGCTGGTGACGTTTCGGGACGGCCACGTGACGTTTCACGACTACTGCGGGTTGGTGGATCTCGCCGAGTTCGATCCTGCATATCTGGATCAGACCGGGCCGCTTCTGAAATGACGGGGCCGCCCTCCTTCGCTCACCAGGCGACCCCGGTGATCGCGTCAGACGCTGGAGGTCACGCGAGGGCGTGGGTCCTGCCGCACTGACGCAGGTGGACCTTGCAGACGGCATGAGCAGCGGGCCGCCGCCGACAGCACGGGTGCGGCGATGGCTCGGTTTGACGCGCTCGCCCGACAGATTGGCAGCGATCCCCATCACGAAGATGCCGCCGGTCCGAGACGAATGTTCAGCCGATGTGCATGGTCACAGAGGCTTATGCTCACCGGGCCGCCGACGCTGACGATAGCGACGCCGTCCAACTCCGCGGACAAGATACCGCAGCCCGTCCGCTGGGGATTTTCAATGATGATTTCGACCCGGCTCGCGCCCAGGGAAACGGTTGCTTCCAGCCTTGGCCAGGCTTTCGGGAAGCACGGGTCGACCGTCAACGTCTGCCCGGATCGCGTCAGCCCCAGCAGCCCCTCGATTCCTGCCCGGTACATCCAGCCTGCGGACCCTGTATACCATGTCCAGCCGCCGCGACCCTCGTGCGGGGCAGTTGAATAGACATCGGCGGCAATCACGTAGGGTTCGACCTTGTAGCGCGCCGCATCCGAAAGAGTCATGGCGTGGTTGATCGGATTGAGGAGCGCGAACAGTTCACCCGCCGCATCCCCGTTGCCCAGACGCGCCTGGGCAAGAATCGCCCACATCGCCGCATGGCTGTATTGTCCTCCGTTTTCGCGCAGACCCGGCGGGTAGCCCTTGATGTAGCCGGGGTCGAGCGGCGTCCGGTCAAAGGGCGGTGTGAACAGCAGCACCAGACCGGAATCGGCCCGGACGAGATGCCTTGTCATGGACGCCATTGCAGTCGCGGCGCGCGTCGGTTCGGCCGCACCCGACAGGACCGCCCAGGATTGGGCGATGCTGTCGATGCGGCATTCTTCTGACGCCGCCGTTCCAAGGATCGTGCCATCGTCATAGGTGCCGCGCCGATACCATTCACCGTCCCATCCCTCGCGTTCGATCGCCTCGCGCACCGCTGACGCATGGGCGCGCCAACGGGCAGCGCGGACCCGGTCGCGGGGATCGGCAAGTGGGGCCATCTGGTCAATGGCCGCAATCAGGAGCCAGCCAAGCCAGACACTCGTTCCGGCACCAGCCTCGCCGACACGATTCATCCCGTCGTTCCAGTCGCCCGTGCCGATCAGCGGCATGCCGTTGGCCCCGGTCTGCGCGATGGCCATGTCCAGACCCAGGGCGCAATGCTCAAAAAGCGTGGCGGTCCGCTCCGACCGCGTGGGCAGGAAGAAGTTGTCGTGCGCGCCGGGGTCGACCGCCGGGCCTTCGAGGAAGGGCAACACCTCGTCCAGAACGCCCACGTCGCCCGAGACCCGGACGTAGTGGGCCGCGCAATACCCGAGCCAGACCCGGTCGTCGGATATCCGGGTCCGCACTCCCTGGCCCGAATGCGGCAGCCACCAGTGCTGCACATCGCCCTCGGGGAACTGTCGGGATGCCGCACGCAACAGGTGTTCGCGCGTCATCTCGGGCCGGCTGAAAGTCAGCGCCATACCGTCCTGCAACTGATCGCGGAAGCCATACGCTCCACTGGCCTGATAGAATCCGGCGCGTGCCCAGATGCGGCAGGCAAGCGTCTGATAGAGCAGCCAGCCGTTCAGCATGATATCCATCGCGCGATCCGGCGATCGCACCTGCACGGTCGTCAGGAAGCCGTCCCAATGACGCTTCACCCGGGCCAGCACGTCGCCCGGATCCGTCGCGCGCATCCTCAGGATCAGTGCACGGGCGTCATCGGCACTGGCAGCCTGACCCAGCAGAAACACGACCTCGGTCCGCGCGCCCGGCGCGAGCGTGATGTGGCGCTGCAGGGCGGCGCAGGGGTCGAGAGCGGGTCCGCTTGCCCCCGAGAGTTCAGCTTTTCTGAGGCCTGCCGGATCAGCCATGCTTCCATCCCGGCCGAGAACCTCGGTGCGGTCGGCAGTGCGGCTTGTGGTGCCGGCCCCGAAATCGGCGAACGCGACGCGGCCGGGAAAGGCGATGCTCCAGGGATTTCTTGCAAGGATCGCTCCGGTAGGCGGGTCGATCTCGGTCGTGACGAAGGATGCAGTCCGCTGGCGCGACGGGCCCAGCGCCCATTCGACATAGGCAGTGGCTGCAACCCGTCTGGTGCGGTTCGATGTGTTGTGGATCGTCAGACGGGTTATCTTCACGGGTTCGTCCAGCGGCACGAACTGCACCATTTCGCCTTCCAGCCCGTCGTACCCGTGCTGGAAGGAACTGTATCCGAAGCCATGACGCGCGACATAGGTGCCCTCGGTCCGGACCGGCCGGGCGGTGGTGGTCCAGACCTGATCACTGTCCAGATCGCGAATGTAGATCGCTTCGCCCGAAGGGTCGCACACGGGGTCGTTCGACCAGGGCGTGATCTGGTTCTCACGGCTGTTCTCGGCCCAGACGTGGCCCGTGCCCTCTGCCGAAACCAGAAATCCGAAGCCGGGATTGGCGATCACGTTGATCCAGGGGGCCGGCGTGCTCTGGCCGTCACGGAGCACGGTGACGTATTCCCGCCCATTGTCGGCGAAGCCGCCGATGCCATTGAAGAACTCCAGTTCGAGCGGCACCTCCTTCGACACCGCCACAGGCGTGCGCCGGGCTCGTGGCTCGCGTGCCAGATCCGGGGAGGACAACGCCATGCCGTCAAGCTGCTGACCGATGCTGCCGCGACCCGCAACGAGAACGGCCCCCGCCACGGCAATCAGAAGCGCGCGCGCCTCGGGTGCGACGAGATCGGCCCGCAACGTGTGGATCGCCCCTTTCAGCGTTCCGTGCCGGCCCTCTGTCCGTGGAATCGTCTGTGCCGACCGAACGGCCGTTTCGATGGCAATCTGCAGGTCCTGAATGTAGGACGACGACCGTTCGTTGAGGATGACCAGATCGACCGGATACTGCCTCATGCGCCAGTATTCATGGGCGCTGAGCATCTCGTTCACATGGGCCATGTCTTCTGGGTCTTCAATCAACAGAAGGATGATCGGAAGGTCGCCCGAGATTCCCAGTTGCCAAAGACCCGACTGAGGACCGGCCCCGGCAGAGATCTGCGCCGCGGATGCACGTAGCCGCGCTTCGCTGCGGATGAGGGCGCCCGACAGTCGCTGGAAGTCCGAGGCCTCTGCGTGAGTGACGCCCAAATGGCGCAATTGCACCTCCGCCCGGGTCCAGGACAGCGTCACGGCCCGGTCGAAAGCCGATGGATCGCTGTGGCGCTCGACCTGATCCAGCAGCAGATCGGGTGACGCCGAAACCATGATCCAGAACGTGACCCTTGCCATGCCGCCTGCGGGAATACTGACACGCCGTCGGATCGAGAATACTGGGTCGAGCACGGTTCCCACGGTTCCCGAAAGGGGCGCGTTCAGCATCTGGGCCGTGTCGATACTGCGACCGCGGCCGATGAAGCGCGCCCGGTCCGTCTCCACCTGGATCGGCGCGGTCTCGATTCCCTCGACGACAGCGATATGGGCGGCCCAGACTTCGGGATCTTGCGGAGATCTTCTGCGGCGCGTGGCGATGATGACGCCAAGCTCGGGCATGAAGTCGGTCACGACGAACATCTTCGAGAATGCCGGGTGGGCCAGATCGGCGGCCGCCGGGGCCAGCACGAGTTCCGCATATGATGTCAGGTCGACTTCGCGCGCGGTACGACCTGAGTTCGTCAAGGTGACGCGCCGCGCCTCCGCGTCATCTTCGGCGGAAACGACGATTTCCGTCGTGGTCGTCAATCGCCTGCCCTGATGCGTGAAGGCCGCGTGATGCTCGCAGAAGACAGCCCTGTGACGCTCGGCCTCGTCCCGTTTCGGCTGCACCCCCGCCGACCAGAGTTCGCCCGATGCCGTGTCCCGGGCAAAGATGAACGAACCGAGATCGGACCGTGTCGGGTCGGCATGCCAGCGGGTGACAGCCATGTCGCGCCAGTTGCTGAACCCGGCGCCCGTGGGTGTCACCATCACGCCGTAGGTGCCGTTCGACAACAGATGCGCGGTCGGCGCCGCAGCGGCCGGGTTGTCGAACCGGCGGACGATCGGAATGTCGCTGGTCTCGACCGGGCTGACCAGCACCTCTTCCGCGCGGGGATGGACCGTTGCCACGTCTCGCGGAACCCGTTCCTGCAAAAGAAGATCGACGCCCTGAATCATCGGCTCGGCATGAAAGCGGTCGCGCAGGCAGCCGTGCAGAAGCACGTTGGCGATCGCAGTGATCGTCATGCCCTGATGATGCGCCATGAAACTTCGGACGATGGCGAAACTTGCCTCGGCGGGCAGGCGGGCAGGGGTGTAATCCAGGGCCTCGAAGAATCCGAAACGGCCCTCGGCGCCCAGCGCGGCAAGGCGCGCAAAGTTGCGGACGGCGGCCACCGGGTCGACCATCGCGGCAAGTGCCGTGGCATAGGGCGCGATCACCCGGTTCTCGCCAAGCCCGCGCTTCAACCCCAGACCGGGAACGCCGAAGTTCGAATACTGGTAGGACATTTCCAGGTCGCGCGCGTTGTAGGCGGATTCCGATATGCCCCAAGGCGTCTCGATCGACTTAGCATGCGCCTGTTGCCGCGCCACGATCAGGCGATTGGTCTCTTCCAGAACCGAGCCGACGGGCGAACGCATGACGAGCGAGGGCATGAGGTATTCGAACATGCTGCCCGACCATGAGATGAGGGCCGACCCGGCGCCGATCGGCGTCGTCGCCCGGCCCAGCCGGAACCAGTGACGCGTCTCGATGTCGCCCTTCGCGATGGCAAAGAAGCTGGCCAGCCGGGCCTCTGACGCCATGAGGTCGTAGCAACTGGGATCGAGCGTGTTTGTCGCGACCGAGAAGCCGATGGAAAGCAGCTTCTTTTCCGGCTCCAGCAGGAAGCCGAACTCCATCTTCGCAGCGAGGCGGTGGGCCAGTTGTGCAAGCTGGTCGAGCCGCCGGCCAAGTTCGTCATTGCCGGCGGCGGCCGCCTGATGCCCTGCAAGACAGGTCTCAACGGCAGTTGTCCAGAAAACGAGATCTGAATCCGGATCGGCAATCGCGTTCGCGAGATCAGTGGCACGTGCGGCAAGTGGCGCCAGTTCCGGATCGCCGAGCGCGCTCTGGTCCGCGAGCGCATCCGCCAGTTGCGTCAGCGTGGCCCGGAATCCGGTTTCGAAAAGCCCCGCGTCATCGGCCGCTTCCTGCGCGAGTTGTATCGTATCGAGAAGCCCCTGTGCACCATCAGGGGAAGCCGTGCGCCAGTCGAGCAGGGCTTGCGACAGGCAAATGAGGTGGCCCGCCAGATTGCCGCTGTCGACCGACGAGATGTAGGGCGGGTCGAGGACACGCAGATCCCGGGTGTCATACCAGTTGTAGAGGTGCCCCCGGAACCTCGGCATCCGCTGCATCGTGGTGAGGGTCCGTTCCAGCCGGTCGAGCGCATCACCCAATCCGATCCAGCCCATGTCATGGGCCGCGACCGTTGACAGCAGGTAGAGGCCGATATTCGTCGGCGATGTGCGGTGCGCTATCGCCGGCTTCGGCACTTCCTGGAAGTTGTCCGGCGGAAGGAAGTTGTCCGCCTCGGTCACGAAGGTCTCGAAGTATCGCCACGTTCGACGCCCGATGAGCCTCATTCTGCGGGCTTCGGCCTCGGACAGGGGGGCGACGTTCCTTGCGGCGCAGGGTCTGCTGACGATCTGCGCAATGGCGGGCGCGGCGAGCCAGAGCAGCGCCAGCGGGACCACGACGGGCCAGATCCCCGGATTGACCGAGATGGCAAGCGCGCAGGTGCCGAGACCAAGGAAAACTCCACCCGCCATCGAACGGTAGTATCCGGCGATGTCGGGCAATGCGCTGCTGGCCCCCTGCGCAGCCGTCATCCACTCCAGCAGGTTGCGGCGGGTCACGGCCAGCCGCACGAGGCTGCGCGCAATGGCGTCAAGCATCCGCCAGGCAGCATCGGCAAGAAATACCACGGTCAGCGCGATCTGGGCGGCCGCGGTGGCGGCGTCGGATGCAAAAGCGACGAAGTGGCTACGCGCGGTGATGCCTGCACGCCCCGGCAGGATGGCAAAGGGAAGCGCCCAGAGTTTCGGCAGAGCAAGGACCGCCAGAATGCAGCCCGTCCAGGCCGCCGCGACCGGCAAGGGCAAGAGCCAGCCCGTGAAGAGTGTGGCCAGCGTCATCGGGGCGACCAGGGATCGCCGCAGATTGTCGACCATCTTCCACCAGCCGATGGCGGGGATGCCGCCACGGTCGGTCCGGTTCGGGCCGAAGATCCAGGGGAAGAGTTGCCAGTCGCCTCGTGTCCAACGGTGCCGGCGTTGCGAAGCCACGTCGAAGCGGGCAGGAAAATCCTCGACCACCTCGATGTCGGATGCCAGAGCCGCGCGGGCAAAGATGCCCTCGAACAGGTCGTGGCTGAGCATCGCGTTTTCCGGAACACGCCCCGATAGTGCGGCCTCGAACACATCGATGTCGTAGATCCCCTTGCCCGTGAACGAGCCTTCTTCGAACAGATCCTGATACACGTCCGAGATCGCCGCCGCGTAGGGTTCAATGCCGCCGGGGCTGGAAAACACCCGCTGAAAGACAGAGCCTTCTTCAGCGACTGGAAGGGCTGGCGTAACACGCGGCTGCAGGATCCCGTAGCCTCGCGTCACCCTCTGCTTGACCGGATCGAAGATCGGACGGTTCAGCGGATGCGCCATCTTGCCGATCATCCGCCGCACCGTGTCGCGCAGAAGGCGCGTATCGGCGTCCAGCGTGATGACATAGCGCACCCCGGCCGGGACAAACGGCGCGGGTCTGCCCAATGAGAGGAAACTCGTATCCGTTTCACCGCGCAGAAGGCGGTTGAGTTCGGTCAGCTTTCCGCGCTTTCGCTCCCACCCCATCCAGCACCCTTCCGCGGCGTTCCATTTCCGACGACGGTGCAGAAGAAGGAACCGGTCGCCGTTCTCGGAGGGGTATGTGGCGTTCAGCCGGGCGATGCCCGCGACGGCCGCCGCGATCAGGGCGTCGTCGTGATCGGTTGTTTCGCTCGGCGAGTCCGGTCCATCAGACAGAAGCGCATAGTGCAGCGCACCATCCGCGCTCGACAGGTGATGCACCTCAAGCCGTTCCAGTTGCTGCTCGAGATCCGGGACGCCAGTCAGGATCACGGGGACTGCGACGATCGTGCGCAGGTGTTCGGGGACGCCGTCCAGCAGGTCCAGGCCCGGCAGCGGCGTCGGACCCACCGATCGTGTGACAATCAGGTTGACCAGAGCGGACCCAGCCTCGCTTGCCACGACCCACCCAGTCAGCGCCAGAACGGCAAGGGCGAAAGCACCTGCACCTGCCGCTCCCGTCACCCAGATCGCGGCTGCCAGAACTGCAACCGAACAAGTGGCTATCGCGCCGAGATAGCCGCGCAGCCCAAGTCGCATGGTCCACCGGAGTGCCCTTAGGCGCAGAGGTGGCGTATAGCGGACCGACTGCTCCAGCGCGCTGCGGCCCGGCCCGATGAGGTTGAAACCCGGATCCCGCGACAACTCGTCCGCGTTGCCAGCCGCAAGCGCGATGGCCTCTTCCGTCACGGCAATCTCGCTCAGGCCAGACCCGCGCGCGAGATCCTCGATCGCGGTGCGGTACCGGTTGCGCGTGACGAAGTCCATGTCGGCGAAACCGGTGCTCTCCCGCAGCCGCGCATCGATCAGGCTCACCTCTTCGAAGAAATCGGCCCAGTCCACTTCGGAAACGAGGCGCATCGAGGTGACGACGTTTCGCATCGACACATTCGTGGCAGCCTGCCGCGTTTGCGCGTTCAGGATGGTCATTTCGAGCGACGAACCCTGACGCCTGAGCTTGTCCTCCAGCCAGACACGCAACGGGGTCTCGGCAGGGTCGAAGCCGCGCAACCGTTTGGCCATCTGGGCGGTCATGATCTCGGGCAGATCGAGGGTGTCATAGGCGGAGAGGGCCGGATTGCGAGTTTCCGAAGGCAACTGCCCGGTGCCAATCACACGATTGACCAGTTCGTCGGCCGTTCCGCGCAGGATCTGGCCTTCGGAAATTTCGGTGGCCAGCCGCCGCATGTTCTCGACCAGCAGGATGCGCAGAGTAATGGCAACCGCCCAGATCTCGCCGATCGTCAGCGGTTGGACCGTTTGATAGGCATCGACAAAACGTACGAGGGACGTACGCGACACAAGGCTGTCGGTGTGGGCGACATACGCCCAAGCCAGCCCAAGAACGCGGGGGTAGCCCGCGAAGGGGCCATCGGCAAGCTTCGGCAACTGTTGATAGTATTTCGGCGGCAGATCATCCTTGATCTGCCTCACTTGCTGTTCAACGAGGTGGTAGTTGTCCAAAAGCCATTCGGCAGCGGGGGTGACGGTCTTGCCTGCCTGCAGCGCGCGCGCCGAGGAACGATACGCGTCAAGCAGGACCGAGGCGTTCTCTTTCAGACGGACCGCAAGGGACGGAACCCGGACCGGGCGACCCGTTGTGACCGTTTGCGCCAATGCCAGGCTGCGGGCGTGATGCTCCAGCCGCTCGACCCCGAAGAGATCGGACCGGATCGGAGCCCGGTCCTGCCATGGGTTCAGGGCATACCGGCGCCACTGCATCGCCCGCGCCATGTCCCGCAGCATTCGGCGGCTCACCTGACCGGCGGCGCTTTGGGCTTGGCGGCATCGGTCGACTCAGGCTGCCCTTCCGATAGCGGGCGGCAAGGTGGCGCCTTGGCGCGCAGAGACGGGCCGCACTGAACCCGACTGGTCATCGCAGCCCATTTGAGCTCGATCTGCTCCCATCCGATGCGGTGAGTCTTGCGGTCGGAGGGCTTGCATTCGGATGGCCTGCTGCTCCGGTCAACGGCGCTGAAGTCGCCCTCATGCGCACGGACGTCACGGACATGGAGCTTGAATGGATTCAAAGGCCGTTTCGGGCCTGACCCTCCCGCGGTTGCGCGGCTCGCATTGAAGGGCACGGCACGGATTTCCTCTCCAACCCCGGATATGCTGCCGGCGCCCGGATCTTTCCCGCTCGGAGCGGCGCCGGGTTTGTCCCGCGGCTTGTCGATTGCTGGGCCAAGGTGAAGGGTGATATCGCCTTTCGGCGGACGTAGTCCTTCGACCATGTCGCGCTCCTTTCATGACTGAACGACGCCGACCGAAGATCTGCGCAATCAGTCGTGCGCATTTCGGCCAGCAGTTACGCTGGAACCTATGTGTCAAACGTTCGGGGTTCGAATGAGTTCCGAGAAGGCCCGACTTCCGCCAGACCCTCACACAAATCAGATGTCGGTGGGTTGCCGCGATGTCGGCAGGGGCCGAAAGCAATTGCGGAAACCATGCATCAATTTTCGATGGAAGGGTAGCGTTTTGTGCTACGACTACATAGATGAATGGTGATCGGCTGACGGAAATTCGCGCAGCGCCGGGCCTGCTTTCAGGCCCGCCATGTCTTTGGTTCATGCTCCTGATACTCCGACGCGCATTCGCGGCGGGTTCGCGCCGTCTCTGACAGGCGGGAACTTTGCTTGAGTTTCCGCGTTTCCTTTTGCACGCCGGCTTGGCGAGAATGGAGTGACCCCGATGAAGAAGATCAGAACGGTGCTGATACCTGCGGCAGGCCAAGGAACCCGTCTCCTTCCCGCAACGAAGGCGACGCCGAAAGAACTGCTGGCCGTTTATGATCGACCCGTTCTGCAGTTTGCCCTGGATGAAGCCATTGCCGCCAGAGTAGAGCGCGTGGTGATCGTGACACATCCGTCCAAAGCCGCAATCCGGTCCTACATCGAGTCGGAATATCCCTGCACCGACAGAAGCAGCGGAAAGCATGGTCTTGCGGATGTTCTTTCCGATCTCAAGTTTTCGCCGTCGATGGAGGTCGTCTTTGTCAACCAGAGCCAGCCGCTCGGCCTGGGCCATGCGATCCTCTGCTGCCGCGACCTGGTCTTGCCCGGACCCATTGCGGTTATTTTGCCCGATGACATCATCATGGGCGAATCGTGTCTCGCGGAAATGACCGAAGCCTATGCCGGCGGCCACATGATCGCCGCGATGGAGGTCGGTGAGGCCGAAACGCAGTGTTATGGCATCTTTTCGCTGAAGAATTCGGGCCACGGGCGCTCCGTGCCGGTGAGCGGGATGGTCGAAAAGCCGCCGGTGGGCCAGGCTCCGTCCCGACTTGCAGCCGTTGGCCGGTACATTCTTGATCCGGTCATTTTCCCGACCCTTGCGGCGACCCGACCCGGCGCTGGCAACGAACTGCAACTCACTGACGCGATCGCGCACGACGCCGGTTCCGTCACGCTCACCGCCTTCCGCTTTTCCGGAAGGCGCTTTGATTGTGGCAGCCACGATGGGTTGATGGAAGCCGGACTGGCGCGCCAGGCCGTTGTGAAGAACCGGAGGGACCAGGATGCCGGCAACGGATCCGGTCCCGTCCGGTTCAAGGCGATGTACCCACGCCCCATGCCGGGCGAACCGATTGCCTCTCCCTGCGTCATCCCGTGAGACGGCTCCGCCAGCGGAACTTGCCTTGGGTAGTGTCCGAGGACGTGGCGGACCTCGCCGCCCCGTTCGACCCGCGCAACTGCAATCGGGAGCGTCGCCTTGTGGACATCAAGCCCAAGGAACATGCTGTCTGCATATGGTCTCTCCCCCCATTCTCGAGGCACGGCGCCAGCCAATCCGACGCAACCCTCGAACCGGGAATGCCGCGGGAGAGGCCACAGACCCGGTCAGATCGCAACGCGATCATGGGGTCCAGGCCGCCGCCTTCCGCGCCCGCCAGAGCGTGAAGAGCCCCGCCGCCACGACGACGACGGCGCCGATGGCGACGTTCGGCTCCAGCACCTCGCCGAAGACGAACATTCCGAGCGCGGAGGCGAAGACGAGCTGCAGGTAGGCGAAGGGCTGGATCGCGCTCGCCTCGGCCACTTCAAGCGCCCGGATCATCAGCCAGTGGCCAGTAGCCGCCGTGCAGCAGAGGACCGCCATCCAGACCCAGTCCGGCCCCGTCATCGGTTCCCAGTGGAAGAGCCCGACCGCGGTCATGACCACCGCGCCGCTGATTCCGGTCCAGAAGAAGCTGACCGCCGAGCGGTCGCCGCGCGCGACATATCGGGTCAGGAGGCCGTAAAGCGCGAACATCAAGGCCGCGACCAGCGGGATCAGGGCGGCGGGCGAAAACACCCGGTAGCCGGGTTCGAGGATGATGAGCACACCGAGGAAGCCGACCCCGATCGCCGCCCAGCGCCGCCAGCCGACCTTCTCGCCGAGGACCGGACCGGAGAGGGCGGCGACCAGCAGGGGGTAGCAGGTGAAGACCGCGTGGCTTTCGACGAGGCCGAGGATGGTGAAGGCCGTCACCATCACGCAGATCTCGGCGGCGAGGAGGACGCCGCGGAAGATCTGGATCGCCGGATAGCGCGTCTTCACCGCCGCGCGGAGCCCGCCGCCCTTGCGCGCGGCCACCGCCATCACGAAGGCGGCGAAGAACCAGTAGCGGATCATCACCACCATGTAGACGTTGTATTCGCTGGCGAGGTGGCGCGAGATGCCGTCCTGCATCGCGAAGACGAAGCTCGTGGCGATCATCAGCATCGCGCCGAGGCGGAAATTCTGGTCGGTCATCGCGCCTCGCCGAGGATGCCGCGGCTCATGTGCCGCTTCTGGCCGTAGCCCTTCGCCCGCTCTACCTGAAATCCCGCCGATGCCAAGCCCCTGCGGACGAAGCCCGCCGCCGAGTAGGTGGCGAAGCTGCCGCCCGGGGCGGTGTGGCGGGCGACCTCGGCCATGAGGTCCTCCGACCAGAGCTCGGGGTTCTTCGCCGGCGAGAAGCCGTCGAGATACCAGGCGTCGGCAACGCTGGCCCAGCGCGGCAGCGTCCCGCGCGCGTCGCCCGTCACGATCTCGACCTCGACCGGGCCGAGCGCGAAGCGGCGCGCGCCCGCCGCCCAGGCGGCGAGGAGCGGTGCGCCCAGCGCGGCCGCCTCGGGGAAGGCCGCGAGCGCGCGGCCCATGTCGGCGGCGGGCATCGGGAAGGCCTCGAAACTCGTGTAGCTGAGCCGGCCCGCGATGCCCGCCCCCGCCCAGGCGGCGCACGTGGCGAGGAGGTTGAGCCCGGTGCCGAAACCCAGTTCGGCGATGCGGAACCCGGGGCGGAAGCGGCCGGGCAGGCCGTTGCCGTCAAGGAAGACGTGCCGCGTCTCGGCCAGCCCGTCGGCGAGCGAGAAATACGGATCGTCGAAGAGGGCGGAGACCGGCACCCCGGTCTCGCCCCACAGAACCCGCTCGCTCTGGCCCTTCGTTGCCATCTGGCTTACCCCTTCGGGGGGCAGATAGGCGAAGGGCGGGGCCGATGGCAATCGCGGATGTGACGGTGATGGGCGGCGGCATCTTCGGGCTGAGCATCGCCTGGGAATGCGCCCGCCGCGGCGCCGCCGTCCGGCTGGTCGAGCGCGACCGGATCGGGGCGGGATCCTCGGGCGGAATCGTCGGCGCGCTGGCGCCGCATGTGCCGGAGAACTGGAACCCGAAGAAGGCGTTCCAGCTCGACAGCCTGCTGATGGCCGCGGGGTTCTGGGCCGAAGTGGCGGAGGCGTCGGGGGTCGATCCCGGCTATGCCCGGCTTGGACGGCTGCAACCGCTCGCCGATGAGGCGGCGGTGGCGCGGGCGGGAGAGCGGGCGGACGGGGCGGCCGGACTCTGGCGCGGGCGGGCGGACTGGCGGGTGGTGCCGGCGCGGGCGGATGGCTGGGCGCCCTACAGTCCGACGGGATGGCTGATCGAGGACACGCTCTCGGCCCGGCTGCATCCGCGCGCCGCGGCCAAGGCGCTGGTGGCGGCGATCCGCGCGAAAGGTGGCGTGGTCGAGGAGGCGGTGTCGGAGCCTCCGGCGGAGGTATTTTCGAACAGAAGACGCGAAGGCGTGGTCGTCTGGGCGACGGGCGTCGCGGGGCTGGCCGATCTGTCCATGGATCTCGGCCGGAGGGTCGGCGCGGGCGTGAAGGGGCAGGCGGCGCTTTTCGCCTGCGCCGCGCGCGACCGGCCGCAGCTTTTCGCGGGAGGGCTGCATGTGGTGCCGCATCATGACGGGACGGTGGCGGCGGGCTCGACCTCGGAGCGCGCGTTCGAGACGGCGGGCGGGACGGATGAGCGTCTCGAGGCGTTGATCGCCACCGCGCGGTCGCTCTGTCCCGCGCTCCGCGATGCCGCCGTGATCGAGCGTTGGGCCGGTGTCCGGCCGCGCGCGAAAAGCCGGGCGCCGATGCTCGGGGCCTGGCCGGGGCGGGACGGGCAGTTCATCGCCAATGGCGGCTTCAAGATCGGCTTCGGCATGGCGCCGAAGGTGGCGGCGGTCATGGCCGATCTGGTGCTCGACGGCCGCGACGCGATCCCGGACGGCTTCCGGGTCGAGGACAGTCTCTGATCCCGGCGTGGTCACGCGATCTCGGCCGGGCCGTCAGCCCGCCTCGGCCTCCATGCACAGCCGTCCGTCCTCCCCCGCGACCCAGAGCCGCGTCCCCGCCCGGCAGAACCGCGCCTTTTCGCCCGCGATCAGCGGCGCCGTCGCGCGGAAGCGGAAGTGCCGGAGCGCGCCGAGCGCGCCTTCGGCCATCAGCACCAGATGCTGGGCCAGAAGCGGCCCGTGCACGACAAGGCCCGCATAGCCCTCGACCTGCCGCGCGTAGTCGGCGTCGTAATGGATGCGGTGCCCGTTGAAGGTCAGCGCCGAATAGCGAAAGAGGTCGGTCGGCGTGAAGACGCGGTGCTCCTCCTCGCCGGCGCGGGCGGGCGCGTCCGGCGGCCGCGGGGCGGGAGCGCCGGGGACAGGGTCGGCGCGGTAGACGAGATCCTGCCATTCGGTCACGCAAAGTCGCCCGTCCTGGCGGATCTCGTGCCGGACGGTGACGAAGGCGAGCGGACCCGACCGCCCGGTCTTGCGCTCTGTCCGCTCGATTACGGCCCGCTTTTCCGCCTCCCTGCCGATTCCGATCGGGGCGGCGAATGCCAGCCGGCCGCCGGCCCACATCCGCCGCTTCAGCCCGAGATCGGGGAGGAAGCCGCCGGTCGCCGGATGCCCGTCGCGGCCGAGCGCGTCACGGGTGGCGACGGTCCAGAAATAGACCTGATGTCCGAAGGGGATCAGCGCCGCCTCCGGATCGAAATCGCGGCCGAGCGTGGCGGCGAGCGCCTCCGCCCGGCCGGGGTCGAGCCGTTCCCTGGCCCGCCGTTCCGCCCCGCTCATGGCCCGACAGGCTTGGCGAAGGTGACGGAGGTCGGGCGGTCGAAGCCTTCATGCGCCGTCGTGCCGGTGCGGGCGAAGCCCATCGCCTCGAAGGCAACGTGGTTGCCGGTCAGTTCCACCCGGCTCCGCATCTCCAGCACCGGCAGGCCGAGTGCCTTGGCCCGCGCCTCGGCATGGGCCAGAAGCTGGCGGGCGAGGCCCCTGCGCCGGAGGCTCTCGGCCACCGCGAGCTTGCCGATATAAAGCCGGTCCGGCTCCGGCGTGAGGAACAGGCAGGCGAGCGGGCGGTCCGCTTCCTCGAGCACCCAGACCTCGCCCTCGCGCGCCGCGCGGGCGATCCCGTCCCCGGTCAGCCGGTGGACGGAGGAGGGCGGATCGACCACCCCGTCCATATAGGCGAAGGCGGCGCGGACGAGGTTCAGGATCGGCTCCATCGGCTCGTCCCCGGTCAGGCGGCGCGGCGTGTACTGCACGGGCAGCCCGTCGGCGAGGGCGATCCAGGGCAGGTGCTCGTTCCAGTGGACATGGCGTTCGGGCCGAAACGCGGCCGGCGCGTCGAGTGTCGCGGCGTAGAGGTCGATCTCCTGCGCGCGGGCGGCGCTTTCATAGGCCATCGGCGTGCCGCAGCGCGGGCAGAAGGAGCGGGCGACGCCGGGCGAGGAGGCATGGGTGGCGGGCACCTTTCCGGTCCAGCGAAAGCGATCCTTGCCGACACCGAGAAAGCTCGTGAACGGAGAGGCGGTCGCGCGGCGGCAGCTTTCGCAATGGCAATGCACCTGCCAGTTCGGCGCGCCCTCGAACCGATACCGGATGTCCCCGCACAGGCAGTGCCCCGATCCGCCGTCCATCTTCGCCTCCGTTGCCACAAGGCCCGATTTGGCTGTCTTGCCGGCGAGAGGTCAAGCCGAGTCGCGGTAAGGTGGGTTGAAACCCACCTTACCCTTGT
>WOZM01000037.1 GCA_011620265.1 Paracoccaceae bacterium | reverse complement strand
GTATTCCAGACCGACAATCTGTTCGCGTTCCGGGCGCTGATGATGCAGTTCACCGGTATCGTCGCCATGACCTGCATGAGCGTCGCGATGATCCTCGCGCTGCGTCCGCGTTGGCCGGAGCGCTGGTTCGGCGGTCTCGACAAGATGTACCGGCTGCACAAATGGCTGGGGTCACCGCGCTGGTCGTTGCCGTGCTCCACTGGCTGTGGAGCCAGGGCGTGAAATGGGCGGTCGGTTATGGCTGGCTCGCGCGGCCGACGCGCGGCGAACGTCCGGTCTTCGGGAATCCCGTCGAGGCATTTCTTGCGACTCAGCGCGGATCGGCCGAGAGCCTGGGCGAATGGGCGTTCTACGCCGCGGTCATCCTGATCGTGCTCGCCTTGGTCAGGTATTTTCCCTACCACTATTTCTACAAGACGCATCGCCTGCTGGCGGTCGTGTATCTGGTGCTGGTGTATCACGCGGTCGTCCTGACCGATTTCGGTTATTGGACGGCTCCGGTCGGCGTGGCGATGGCGCTGCTGCTGGCCTATGGCACATGGGCCGCCGCCGTTGTCCTCGTCCGACGCGTGGGCGTTACCCGGCAGGTGCGCGGAAAGATCGCCTCGATCCAGTACTATCCGGGTGTTCGCACGCTCGAGACCGCGATCGACGTGCCGAAGGGCTGGCCTGGCCACAAGCCCGGCCAGTTCGCATTCGTGACCTCCAACCTCTCGGAAGGTGCCCATCCCTATACGATCGCCTCCGGCTGGAACGAGAAGACCCCGAGGATCACCTTCATCACCAAGGAACTTGGCGACCATACCAGTCGTCTTCGCGCGGAGCTCGAGGTGGGGCAGGATATGAAAATCGAAGGGCCCTATGGCTGCTTCACATTCGACGATGCCTGCCCGCGCCAGATCTGGATCGGTGGCGGGATCGGCATAACCCCGTTCGTGGCACACATGAAGCACATCGCGATACAGCGCGCCGCGGGGCAAGCCGGCTTGCCGGAAAAGCAGATCGACCTGTTCCACAGCACGGCGGATTATGACGAGGATGCGATCCGCAACCTGACAGCTGACGCGGAAGCCGCCGGCGTACGCCTGCATGTTCTGGTCGATTCCCGCGACGGCCGCCTGACCGGAGACGGCATCCGCGCCGACGTCCCGGACTGGCGCGAAGCCAGCATCTGGTTCTGCGGCCCGGCGGGCTTTGGTGAAGCGCTGCGAAAGGACTTCGCCGCGAAGGGCTTCGACGTCAAAAGATGCTTTCACCAGGAATTGTTCGCGATGCGTTGATCAGTTCAGATGTCGGAAATAGTGGTATTCCTCCAGTCGGAACCGGAGTCCGTTGGTTTGTTGGTCCGGTCTGGACGATCTGCTTCGTTGACCCAGATCAAAGACGAATACTCCCCACGCGAGGAGACACAACATGGGATATCGTTCATTGGCCGCTGCCCTTGGTTGCGGCGCGCCCGCGCAACCGTGACAGGGGCTGGAATCACGAGACGGCGGAGAAAAGTATGAGCAGCATCAGAGACGAAATCGCGACCTTGCGCGCCCAGATCGCGGCGCAGACCCGCCCGGGGCCGGCGGAGGACAATATCGCGGCTCAGCCACCTGCCGGGGATGAGCCGCAGCAGGATTCATACGATGCGGAGACATTGCTCGACACCGCGAATGCGCTCCTCGACGATTTCGCGGACGAACTGGACAGGTATCCGAAGCTGACCGCGATCGCCGCTCTTGGCGTCGGTCTGGGCCTCGGAATCTTCATCGGCCGCCAGCTCCGCTAGCTCCCATCTCCTCATTGGAAAAAGGCCTTTTCACATGTCCACGCTCAATTCGGCAAAGCTCTATGCAAGGGTGGCGCTGCTGCGCCGCCAGGTTCTCGTCCGTCAACTGATCCGGCGCGCGATCGCAAGCGCGCTGGCGGTTGCAGCGCTGATTGTCGCCGCAGGGCTGGCCACCCATGCCCTCTTCCTTGCAATTCGGGTTCCGCTCGGGGAACTCGGTGCGACACTGGTCATTGCGGCGGTTTATTTCGTCGTCGCCATCATCCTGCTGGCCTATGCCATGCACGAGTCCACGTCGCCGGAACTTGACGCGCTGGCGGAAATGGAGGCGACCGCGCTCGATGCGGCAACAGCGGAGACGCAGGGCATCATGAAGGCGGTCGGTGCGGCGGGACATCGCATCGAGACGCTTGGCGACAGCATCACGCTCGGGATCGGTGTGCTTGCGACGCTGCGAAAGCTGCTGGCGTCGCGGAAGACCTGACGCTTTCGCCAGGCCGCTCCCGCTCAGGAGCGCATCCGGTCGTCGGCAAACAGGGACCAGACGGCAACAAACAGGGACGCGATAAGAGGGCCGATGACGAATCCGTTCATGCCGAACAGAGCGATGCCGCCAAGGGTGGAGACGAGCACCATATAATCCGGCAGGCGGGTTCCCCTGCCGACCAGCGGCGGGCGCAGCAGGTTGTCGACCGTGCTGATGATGAGCAGGCCGACGCCAAGCAGGATCATGCCCTTCAGATACTGACCCGATATGAGCAGGTAGACCGAAACCGGGACCCAGACCAGGGAGGCGCCGATCACCGGCAGCAGCGACAGCGCCGCCATGAGCACCGCCCAAAGGAGGGCGGCTTCGATACCGAGAAGCCAGAACGCGGCGCCACCGATCCCGCCCTGGATCACGGCTATGATGACGTTGCCTCTGACCGTGGCCTTCACGACATCGGCGAACTTGCCGAGGATGTGGTCCGTGTGACGCTGATCGAGCGGGCTGGCGTTGCGGATCGCGATGGCCAGTCCGGCGCCGTCACGAAACAGGAAGAACAGCACGTAGAGCATCACGCCGAGGCTGACGACGAACTGGGCCGTGCCCTGCCCGATGATCACCGCCCGCGTGGCGATCGTCTGGGCGGCCTGCCCGAGAAACGAGGTGAGGCGCGCCTGTATCTCCCCCAGCCCTCCCATGCCGAAGGCCGAAAGCGCATCGATCAAGAAGGACGGCATGGCGCTGCGGATCTGCTCCAGGATCGTGGCGAGGTCGAACTCGTGTGAGCTGATCCGGTTGTAAAGGCCGGTGGCCTCCTGTGCGAGCGAGGCAAGGATGAGCGAACCGGGAATGACGACGATGCCGATGCAGGCCAGCACGCTAAGCGCCGCAGCCAGGCCGCGACGACCGTCGAGCCGGTTCTCAAGCCGGCGCTGCAGCGGGTTGAACAGGATTGCCAGAATGGCCGCCCACAGGATCGCACCATAGAAGGGCAGCACGAGCCACGCGAACGCCACTGTCACGATCACGACGACGGCGACAAAGCTGACCGTCTCTATCACTTCCCTCGGTATCAAACAGCGCTCGCCTCCACGGGCTCCGGCGCCCCGCTGCCGACCCCGATCACATGGAGCACCGACAGGACCAGCAGCACCTGCGCCGTGCCGACGATGATATCGCGCATCATCGCACATGCCATCGGTCCCCGGAAGACCCTGCGCAAAACCGGGATCAGAACGCGGCTGGCGACGGCCCCTGCCTGCACG
>WOZM01000136.1 GCA_011620265.1 Paracoccaceae bacterium | reverse complement strand
CCACCGCCACGTCGATCCGCCCGTCCGCGCGCACCGGCAGCCCCTCGGCCACCAGTTGCGAAATGCGGCCCTTGGTCAGGCCGACGCGGGCGGCGAAGGCGGTCTTGTTCTCGTAGCTGTCGAGTTTAGTCATTTGCGCCCCCTGACGCTGGCGGGCCAATGCGCTGCGGGTCCCCACATACGAATGTGCCCAGGAGGAACCGCCGCTTTCCCGATCCTTCCGGCTTGACCCCGCCTCGGGCGGGCGCGCCCGCCGCCTCGGATGACGCACCGGTGACGCAAGGATGACGCGATTTCACGCTTAAGCCGTTGAAAGTGTTGAGATGACGCACTTGCCCCGGCAACCTTTTCATATAGGGGGGAAGTGATGGTTGTTGGGGAGAGAGTTTCCCCCCTTATCGAAATATCTGAGCCAAAGTGCGTCATCTCAACACTTTCAATGGGTTAGGGGCCAAATAGCCGGTTTGGTGCGTCACCAGTGCGTCACCGCGAGGCCGATGAAGAACCGCCCTTCCTTGGTCCGCTTGTGCTGGATCCCCGCGACGCGGGCCTGCACGCGCTGGACGAAGCCGTTGATGGCGGGCAGCTTCTCGGGTTTGTAGCCCTCGCCCAGCGCCCAGTTCTGGAACCGCAGGTGGGCGTCGCGCGTCGCCAGCATCGGCCCGCCGTTCACGATGGGGACGACCGACACGCAGGCGTCGATCCAGGCGGCGATGGGATCCTCGCTGAGCACCCATTCGAGGAGCGCCTCGTGACAGCCCTGCGGGATGGCGAAGTTGCGCTGGCGGATCAGCCGCGAAGCGCCCTCCACCGCCCATGCCAGCAGCAAGTCCGGTTCCTCGGCGGCGATTCGCTTGCCGATGTCCTCGATGCGCTCCTCCAGCGGGATCGAGCGGGTGAAGGGGATCAGCAGCAGGCGGCGCTGCACGCCCCGGTCCACGCCGCCCTTGAAGCTGGGGAGCTGGTTCGCGGCGAAGAGGTTCTGTGCGACCGAGCGGAACTCGACCCGGCTCTTGTAGACGTCGCGCCCCTCGATGGGATCGCCGGTGACCACGGCCTTGAAGGTGTCGGAGGCGATTGCCTCGGGCGAGAGCTCGTCGGAGGCGTTCAGCAGCTTGCCCACCAGTCCGATCACATGCCGCTCGTCGCCCATCTTCGAGGCGGGGACCGAGCAGATGGCGCTGGCGGGCAGGAGGCCGCGCGCCAGTTCGAGCACCTGGCTCTTGCCGTTCTCGGCGGTCTTGCCGTGCAGGACCACCGCGCGCGGCTGCATCAGCCGGGTGGCGTAGCCCAGCGCCGCCGCGCCGCAGACCTCCGCGAGCAGCGCGCATTTCGCCTCGGCCTCGGGGTCGCCCTTGAAGCTGCCGGTCAGCAGCCTGGCGAGCAGCGAGCCTGCGGGCGGCGTCCCGATGGCAGCGGGTTGCCAGCGGCCGGGCAGGGTGTGGCGGCAGCGATGCTGTCGATGATGGGGTTCGAGGTGCGGCGTTCCCTCCGCGTCGAAGCGGATGAAGCCCGAGGTGCAGTTGATGCCCGCAGGCGGGGCGTCGAAATATCCCGGCTCGGCGCAGAGCGCGGCGCATTCGTTGAGCACTGAATTGACGCGGGTCTTGGTCAGCTTGACGTTCGAGGGCTCGCCTGCGGGGGTCTCGAACCCGGCGCCGTCATAGGCGTGGACCGGCAGGCGCAGTTCGTGGTCCGGGATCGCCTCCCAATGGGTGCCGCCATAGCGCCAGAATTCGCCATCGACATGGACGATGCGGCCATGGCGCTCGGTCAGATCCTCGCGGACCCGTTTCGCGATCTCCACGTCCGAGCCGATGAAGAGCCGCTTGCGCCCGGTGTCGGCCTCCTCGACGCGGAAGGGTTCGGCGGCGGCGATGCGGTTGCGCACGGCCGCCTCGCCCTCGCGGACCAGCACATCGTTGAAGTCCTGCTCCTCGGGCGGGGTGGCGATCAGCACGGTCATGCCGCGGTGCGCGAGCTGGCTCGCGGCGCGGGCCATCTGGCCCTCGGCCTTGCTGCCGGGCAGGTCGCCATCGCGTGCGATGACCACGGTGGCGTTCGCGGGCACCGGTGCGCGGCCGATGTTCGAGATGCCGAGGCAGGCCCAGACCTCCTGTCCCGTCGCCTGCCAGACCGATAGCGCGGTCTCGACACCCTCGCAGAGGATCAGCGGTTCGCGGCCGGGCAGGCGCACGGCGGCGCGTTCCGCCCAGCCTTCGACGGCCTTGTTGGTGCGCTTGACCACCTTCACCGGGGCCTTCCGCCCCTCGGCGGTCAGATAGACCTGCTGCAGCGCAAGCACCTCGCCCGCCTCGTCGGTGGCGAGCGCGACCATGGCCCCGAACTGGCGGTAGGCATATTGGCGATAGCGGATGCAGTCGGGAGGCGTGGCGGTGATGCCGCGGTGGCGCAGGTAAGCGAGCACCGGCGTCGAGACGAGGCTCTCGCTGCGGCGCACGATCTCGGCCACCTTCTCGGCGCGCTCCTCGGGCGTCGGTTCCTTGGGCTGGGCCGAGCCCGAGGCGGAACGCGCGGGCGACTCGGGCGGAGTCGCCGTCCAGGACGGACCGGCCTCGGGTTCCCCCAACCAGTTACGCGCCCAGTCCGAAGCGGCCTTGTCGTCCAGGCACAGGCGATAGCCGATCAGTTCCAGCCCCGCGCCCCCGGCGCCATGTTCATGGTCGAACCAGCGGCCCTTGTTCGCGCCGTCGATTTCCACGGCGACGCTGCCCTTGGTGCCGAAGCGCAGGGTCTGCGCGCTGGAAAGTTCCCGGTTCGGCTCGCCCAGCAACTCGCGGGCCAGGTCCGCGATGCGGTCCTCCAGCATGTCGGCCAGTTGCGCGACGGACATGCGGGTGGCGGCATGGGCTCGACCGCCGGGTGGCATGCCGTTGAAGTCGAGAGGGTCGCCCTGCACCGTCATTGCCGCGGCCCTTTCACGGTGCAGAGCAGGATCGGCATTTCGGGGCACACGGCCTGCACGCGGTTGGTCCAGGCGATCTCCTGCTCGGGCCGGGTCTCGATGATCAGCCCGTTGCGCTGCGCCGTGGCCATCAGGGCGATGCTCGAATAGGCCTCGGGCGGCGGGGCGCAGGAGACGATGGCGACGCCGTCGGCCATGCCGATCAGCCGATCGAGCGCCTTGCCGTCGTACTGATCGGGGCCGAGCGCGCAGTCGGTGTCGTCGCCCACCATGACGATGAAGGGCCGCTGCAGCAGCTTGATGCCGCGGTGGAGCCCGGTCGCGCGCTGGGGGATCACCAGGAAGCCGACGCCGTGATCGCGGATCGCGTGGACGATGGGCAGCAGGTGTGCGGCCTCCGCAGCGACCTTGGCTTCCAGCTGTTCGAGGATCGAGCCGGTGAACTGGATGGGCGTGTCAGGCATTCGCGAAGCCCTCCTGCAGGGCGATCCAGTCCATCAGCGTGGAGCGGCGCGTGGCGATGCGGCTGCCCAGCCGGAAATGCGGCAGCGGGCGCTTCGAGCGCGTGCAGAGGTAGTAGACGCGGCGCTGGAAGCGGAACTCGTCGGAGTCGAAGAGGAAGCGGGCGATCTCGGCGGCGCCGATCATCATGTCGGGCGCGAGCGTGGCGGGCGCGGTCATCGGCCCCTCCCGGCGCGCGGGGCGCTCGGCTTGCGATCGGCGGCCTGCTCGCGGGAGAGGAGCCAGTCGCGCACCGCCTCGATGCGGTAGTAGACGCGCCGGCCGATCACGACGAAGGGCGGGGACTGGCGCAGCTGGCGGTCGCGCTGACAGGTGCGCAGGGCCACCCCGCGGCGGGCGGCGTATTCCTCCTCCGAGATGAAACCGTCGAGGAAATCGGTCGGCGGGGCGACGGTGGCGGCCCTCTCGGCGCCTCCGGATGCAAGCGGTTGGGTCATCGGCGTCTCCTTCGTGCCAGGCGACGCAACGCGCCGCCGATGCCCGAGAGATGCCGACGTTCCCGATGGTCCGTTATTGGTGAGGGGGGAGCGTTATCTAGTGAGCCACATCGGCTCAGTAGTCAGACGCTGGGCAGCGGGGCGCGGTAGTCCAGCGCGGCCTCCAGCAGGGCGCCGGACAGCGGCTGCGGCTTGAAAGGCGATCCCGGCCATGGCCGATACTGCGGCAGGATCCATGTCTCGTCGGGATCCAGCAGCGTCTGTGCCTTCGCGCGCAGGGGCTGATGGGCAAGGCCGAATTCGAGATACGCTTCCGCCTCGGACAGGAACATCATAAAGTTCTCGTTGAGCTCGCCCTCCATCGCGGCGCCGACTTCCTCGGGCGTCTCGTTGTGCGTGAAGGCGATCATGAACCAGTCGAACAGCACGGCGCAGAAATGCGCGACGGGCTTGTAGGTCTTCCACGCCTTGCGCAGGTCGTGGCTGTTGCGCGGGACGTTGGGCAGCTTGACCCGTTCGAGAATGAACACGGCCTTGTTGACGCTCGCCCCGCCCGGCAGGTCGGCATGATGCATGGCCATGCGCCGCACCAGCGCGAGGATGAGACCGGCCGCGAACCAGCCGCCGACGCGCTTCTCCATGTCCTTCTCGAAGAACCGGAAGCCGGGCGCCATGCTGACAGTGGCATGTCCGCCAGCCTCATCGAACCATGCCTCGAACTCCTCGTGCGACGCCATCCACGCCTCGTGCTGCTCGATGGCGAGGATCGTGTCCTCCCACCCGTCTGCCGCCGCAGGGTCCGGAAGGGCGTCGCGCTTGGCCTTGAGGTCGGCCAGATGGATCGACATGAGCGTGGCGACATACTCTCGGCGGGATTGCTCGTCGGCAATGTCGGGCCATGCCATGACGGTGCGCACGGCGATCTGGGCGCGGTATAGGCCGCCGGGTGCCAGAAGGTGTCCATAGTCAAGAACGGGCATCGTCAGCCTCCGCGTTTTCCTTGTTTATGATTTGTTCCGCTGGAGTCTGCAACACGAAGGCGCCCACCGTCTCGGCGGCCTTGCGCAAGGGATCGTCGAACAGATGGGCGTATCGCTGGGTGGTCTGAACCTGCGTGTGGCCGAGCATCTGGCCGATCAAGGGCAGCGACGCGCCCGCCGACACGAGGATGCTGGCGAAGGAATGGCGGATGTCGTGGATCCGGACATTCGGCTTGAACTCGGTCTTCGGGTTGCCCTTGCGGTCGAGGACCGGCTTGCCCTTCGCGTCCAGCACCGGGACCTCCGCGCCGAGTCCCGCCCTGCGGCAGACCGAGACCCATGTCCGCTTGATCTCGGTGAGCGGCTTGCCGGTCGGGCCGGGGAAGACATAGGGGCTGGGCGGCGTGCCGTCGGCCTCGGCCTTCGCCTTGGCGGCAGCCTTCATCTCCACGAGCAGCTGCACGGCCGGGCTCGAGAGCGGGACGCGGTGCAGCTTCCGCTGCTTTGTGTGGGCCGAGGGCTTGGTCCAGACGCCGTTCTCGAGGTCGAACCTCTCCCATGTCGCGCCCAGCGCCTCGCCGCGCCGCGCGCCGGTCAGCATCAGGAGCTTGATCGCGTTCGCGGACATCGGCTCGGAATGCTCGTTCAGCGCCTGCGCCAGTGCTGCGATCTCGGTGCGGTTCAGATAGCGGTTCCGTTTCTCCTCCTGATTGCGGCGCACGCCCGAGGCCGGATTGTCGTCGCGCCATTTCCAGCGGATCGCGAGGTTGAACGCCTTGCGCAGCACCTCGACGGTGCGGTTGGCGCGGACCGGTGTGCCGCGGATCTCGGTGATGTCGCGGTGGAGCGCGTCCACATCGTCATGGCTGATCTGGGCGACCTTCACCTTGCCGAAGCGGGGCAGTATGATCTTCTCCCACATCATGCGCTCGTCGGCCTGACTGCGCTCGGCCTTCTTGGGCAGGTGCTCGCGGGCATAGCGTTCCCACATCTCCTGCACGGTCGGCGCCTCGCGCTGCGCCTGCCGCTCGCCCATCGGGTCGTGGCCGAGATCGACCTCGCGCTTCATGTCCTTCGCGGTCTGGCGCGCGGCGGCCACCGTCCAGTCGGGCCAGGCGCCGATGGTGATCCGCCGCTGCCGTCCCTCGGCGCGGTAGTCCAGGATGAAGGACTTGGCCCCGCCTGGCGTGATGCGCAGGGCGAACCCCTTCACCTCCGCGTCCCACAGCATGCTCTGCCCGCGGACCGGCGGCAGGGCCTTCCGGGCGGCGGCTTCGGTCAGTTTCTCGGTCATTCCAGCCTCCCCGTGTCAACACTGTGTCAACACATCATATGGCTGATTTTGTCGTTCACTGGCGGCGAGTAACAGGCGGTCGCGCCGGATAGCCACAATAAAACAGCCGTCTAGGAGACTAGGCCGGAAAATGGGTCAACAATCAAGGGTCTAGATGTTGTGGGTAATCTGGCTCATAACCTGAAGGTCGTTGGTTCAAATCCAACCCCCGCAACCAAATTCTTCAACCTTTCCAAAGGGTTGGAATCCGATAAAAACATTTGTGTATAGCGCTGCGCGTTTTACCTCAACGCCACATCAACGTTTGAAGAGTCCCTCTGAAAACCAGGGGGCTTTTTGCGTTTGGGGATGTTCAACAACGGCGCTGCGTCCGCTGCGGTTGAACCCATCGCACCGATCCAGTATATGACTCAGTCATACCATGGAGGCGCGGATGACCGTCAAAACCACCCTCAGCTTTACGGATCGCCACCACCAGTTCCTTTCTGAAAAGGTCGGGCAGGGCGTGTTCGCGACCCAGAGCGCTGCCGTCGCGGCCGCGCTGGAACAGATGATGCAGGATGAACAGGAACGCGGGGTGGCGCTGTCCGCACTCGCGCAGGAAATCCGCGCGCGCATGGAAGCGCCGCGCGAAGAGTTCATCGACCAGGACGACGCCTTCGCCACTGCCCGCCGCATTGTCGGGGCGGCCCGCGGCGCGTGACCTACCGCATTCGTTTCCACCCACTTGTCGCGCGTGATCTTGATGCCATCGCGCATTGGATTCTCGATTATGCCGGTCCCGATGCGGCCGCCCGCAAGCTGGCCGAGATTGAGGCGGTCCTCGCCACGCTGAAGGCCACGCCCCACAAGGGCAGTCTCCGCGATGAAATCGCCCCCGGCCTGCGTGCCATCCCGGCGGGTCGCAAAGCCGTCATTGCCTTCGTTGTTGACGATGACGCCGCCGAAGTGCTTGTTTACGCTGTCAGCTACGGCGGCGCGGATTGGGCCATGCGCAGCCGCGCACGCAGACAAGAAGGATGACCGGGCGATGAGCCACACCCAAAAACAGCTCACGCAGCTTGCCGAACGCCTGATTGCCTTGCCGCCTGAGAATGACGGGATGCTGCTGAGCGAGTTTGACGGCTTTGTCGCGGGCATCCTGGTCTGCCCCGAGATGATCCTGCCCGGCGAATGGCTGCCTGTGGTCTGGGGTGAGGAAATCGTGCCGCATTTTGCCGGCATGGATCAGGCCTCCGCGACGCTGGACGCCGTGATGGCGCATTACAATCGCGTTGCGCGCGGACTGGCGAAAAGTCAGCCCACGTATGAAGCCGTCTATGACAATGATCCCCTGTCGGGCGATCTGATGTGGGAACTGTGGATCACCGGCTTTGAGCGCGCGATGCAGTTGCGCCCCGATGCCTGGGAGGCCAGCGTCGACAGCCGCGACGAAGAAGTTGCCTTCAGCATTCCGATGATCTTCGCCTTGCACGACATCGCAGAGGGCGGATCGGACCTGGATGAAGCCGCGATCACGGAACTGGATGCGATGGCGCCTGACCTGATCCCCGACCTGGTCATCAACCTGAATGCGTGGGTGAAGGCGCAGGGGCGTGCGCCGGGGCCGGCCAATTTGCCGGGTGCGCCAGTTGCACGCGCGAAAGTCGGACGCAACGATCCCTGTCCCTGCGGATCAGGGCGAAAGTTCAAGAAGTGCTGCGGCTCAGGGCCAATCCACTGAAGCGGGGCGGATCACCGGCACGCCCGCGCCTGGTCACGCAGGACGGCGTAATCGCCGAGCATCCGGACGATCATCGCGCCCTCGGGCAGCGCACCCACCTCGGCGGCCGCGCGCGCCTGCTCGGCGCTCGTGTAGTCCACCACAGGCGGGCAGGGCGCCTGACCGTCAGAACCGCCCATCGCGCAGGCGCTCAGCCAGAGCATCGCGATCAGCGGGACGGCGGCTGGCGGCTTCGAGCATCTTGCGTTGAATGTCATGGGTTTTCTCCGATGTTGAAAGGCGTTCCGCCAGCCGCCCGGCGCGTTCCCCGGCACGGCGGAGGTTCAACAGGAACAGGGCGATGGTGATTGCGGCCAGCAGCAGGCCCAGCGCTTTGCGCGCCGGGCCGCTGGCGAGGATGGCGGTGATCCAGGCCATCACCGCTGACCCTTCTTCCAGTCATCAATCCGGGCGTGGATGGCGACGGCGATGCCGATCAGTGCCACGGCGATAAAGGCCCAGCGCAGGGTGTCGAGGTAGGGCACCAAGGGCAGGATCGCAGATTGGGTTTCGGTCAGCACCTGTTGTGCGACCTCGACACCGGCGGCCCCAACGGTGACAACCCCGGCCGCCCCACCGCCTTTCAGGGTGCGGCTGTCGGCCAGCACTTCGCGGGCAGGCGGGATTTCCGGCACGAAGGGCGTGGCGCGGGGCGGGAAGGGCTCGCCCCATGACCGCGCGGGCCCGAGGTCGATATGCATGAAACCCGAGCGGGGATAATAGCCGAAGCCGAGAAACCCCACGGCGCGCGCCGCCGCCTCGAACGCACCGGGGTCGTGGTTGGACATGGCAATATCAAACGCCGTGCCCTGCATGTGTTTGGAGGCAGGCGCGCCGCCGACAGCGCGGTTGTGCTCCGGGCTGCGATAGGCCGAGCGGACGATCAGCGGCTTGCCCAGCCGGTCGCGGAGCGCCTGCAGCTTGTCCATGGCGTCGCTGTTGATCCTGATCGCGCCCTCACCGCGCGAGGCGATCTCGGCGGGCGAGGAGCTGGGCCAGCGCCAGTCAGATTCAGGCACGTCGCGGTAATGGCCAGGCATTCGCCGATCAGGGCGGTGATGGCGGCGGACAGCCGCGCGGTTTGGGTCTTGCAGGTGCCGATGAAGAAGAGTTGCGTCGCCGCAAGCGGAAACTTCAATCCTGGGCGCGGCTATTGACATCAGCCAGAATCGGGTGCGTGCGACGGCTCCTGTGCGCGACTGGTCGGTCATGTCTGGCCAAGGGCCCTGCCGTAAGGCAGGTTGCGTCATGCCTGAAAGACGGAATGCGCGTGTCCCCGCTTGCCACGATGGAACCCCGTGTAAAGCACTTGTTCGATAACGGCACAAAAGGTATGTCAGTGGTATGGAAATGAGCGCCAGATGGTTGTGCTGCTCATGACGGCACTCGTTATCATGACGGGCGCGAGCAGTATTGCAATGGCCTCGAACGAAATCGAGCATCAAAAGCATGACATCCACGCCACCAGCGATAACGTGCGAGACGTGGCCGCGAACGATGGCCGCGTAATTGATCACGGGGATATCCCGGCGCGAAATTCAATGCCCGACCATGATCATGAAGCTTGCACGATCCACGCCTGTCCGGCACTTTCATCCGAGATGAGTGGGGTTCTCGAGCCGCTCGATGTATTGCGGAGCGCTTTGGTTTGGCCTGAGGATTCACTGAACTGGCCTGCCCACACAGACGACCTGCAAAAACCCCCGAGATCCTGATCCGGCCCGCATAGCGGGCGCCTTGGAATGCACCGGGCTACGATGTGGCCCGTATACCGCAGTCTAAAACGGATCTGGAGTTTCCATTGAAAACCATACTTTTGCTGGGTATTTCCACAGCGCTTTTTGCCTGTGTAAATGCCCCCGACCTGCCGACGCAGGATATGCTCGCACCTGCAGCGCGAACTGATATTGAGACACGCGCAGCAACATTTACCGATGTTCTTGCAGGCTACACGTCCCGTCCCGTCAAAGGGCCTGAAGACTGGCGCGCATTGAACCGCCAGCAATCCCCCGCTGCAGGGGAGGGGCACTGATGCTGCGCATATCGAAACCCGGTCTCGCAATTCTGATCCCCCTGGCGCTTGCGGCATGCACGCCGCCCGATCAGGTGGCCCGCCTGTCCGATCCGAAAGCAGGGTTTTCAGCGGTCAGCACCCCGGCGCGCGCAATCCTGAACAAGGATGCCGTGATGCTCATGTCCGCATCCGAGATCGAGGCCAATGCCCAAGGCGTGCATGCTCTGGTTCATGAGCGCACAATTGACGCTGATACCGCCGTTCAGGTGGCGCTGCTCAACAATCGCGGCCTGCAATCGGCCTATGCCCGGCTTGGTGTATCCTCTGCCGATGTCTGGCAGAGCATCATGCAGCCCAATCCCGTCGCGTCACTGGGGGTATTCCAGATCGGGGCCGATGGTCTGAACGGATACGGTTCTATCGAGGGGATGATCGCATTCAACCTTCTGGCGGTCTTCACGCAACCCGCTCGCACGAGGCAGGCCGAACTGCGCTTTACGCAGACCCAGCTTGAGGCGGTTGAAGAAACGCTCCGCGTCGCGGTGGAAACACGGCGCGCCTGGATCGAGGCGGTGTCGGCCTTCGAGACCGGGGGCCTGATACGGCAGGCGCAGGAAACCGCCGATGCCGGGTCCGAACTGGCGGCGCGTCTTGGCGATACCGGGTATCTCAATAGGGCCGAGCAGGCCCGCGAGCATGCGTTCCACGCAGAGCTTTCGGGGCAACGTGCCAAGGCCCGGTTAGATGCACAACTGACCAAGGAGGCGCTGACACGTCAACTTGGCCTGTGGGGCAGCGACGTGGATTACTACGTCCCCAACGCCCTGCCGCAGTTGCCCGCGCGCCTGCCTGATCGATCCGACATCGAGTCGCAAGCGCTTCGAAACCGCGTTGATCTGGCCATCGCCAGGCTTGATCTGCAAGCCCTGGCACAGGCGCGCGGGATGACCAACGCCACGCGTTTCGTGAGCGATCTCGAATTGATCGTGGGGGCTGAAACGGAACGCGAGAATGACGGCGGTGGGGTCGAGTCCGAAACCACACCGCAGCTTGAGGTGGAATTCGCGATTCCGATCTTCGACAGCGGCAAGGCCCGGATGAAGAAGGCCGAAGCGAGCTACATGATCGCGGCGCATGATCTGGCGCAACGCGCGGTCAACGTGCGGTCCGAGGCGCGCTCGGCGCATTCGGCGCATGTTGGCAGTCACCGGATCGCGCGGCACTACCGCGATGCCGTGCTGCCGCTGCGCAAGACCATCGAGGAGGAAGCGCTACTTAGCTACAACGGCATGATTACCACCACGTTCGAGCTGTTGGCCGATACCCGCGCGCGGATGAGCGCCAACCTGACCGAGGCCCAGGCCCGGCGCGATTTCTGGCTGGCCGATGCCAATCTTCTGGCCGCAGTGCATGGCGGCGGGGCTGCGTCCGGCGGTGGCGGTGGCGGCGCGAACATCGCCGGTGATGCCGGAGCAGGACATTGAGAACAGGGAGACAAGAGATGATGAACCGACGTCAAATGCTCACCATCGGTGCTGGCCTCATGGTGACCGGTGCCGCCGCCCGGGCGCAGAACATGGGCCTGCCCGAGGCGGCCGCGATGGAGACTGCGGCCACACAGATCACCCCGCGCCCCACCACCGGGCCGGATTACAACCCCGTGGTCACGCTGAACGGGTGGACCCTGCCGTTTCGCATGAATGGCAACGTCAAGGAATTCCACCTCGTGGCCGAACCGGTGGGGCGTGAAATGGCCGAAGGCATGATCGCCAATCTCTGGGGGTATAACGGTCAATCGACCGGCCCGACGATCGAGGCGGTCGAAGGCGACCGGGTGCGCATCTTTGTGACCAACAAGCTGCCCGAGCACACCTCGGTCCACTGGCACGGCATGACCCTGCCCTCTGGCATGGATGGGGTGGGCGGCCTTTCCCACAAGGCGATCCCGCCCGGCAAGACCTATGTCTACGAGTTCGACCTGGTGAAATCCGGCACCTTCATGTACCACCCTCACGCCGACGAGATGGTGCAGATGGCCATGGGGATGATGGGCATGTTCATCGTGCATCCCAAAGACCCCACCTTCATGCCCGTGGATCGTGATTTCTGCATCATGCTCAATGCATTCGACATCGTGCCCGGCAGCTATACGCCGCGGGTGATGACGATGACGGATTTCAACCTCTGGTGCTGGAACAGCCGACTGTTTCCGGACATCGACCCGTTGGTGGTGGGGCTGGGGGATCGGGTGCGCGTCCGCGTCGGCAACCTCACGATGACCAACCATCCCATCCACATGCACGGTTATGATTTCGAGGTCACCTGCACCGATGGCGGCTGGGTGCCCAAGGCGGCACGCTGGCCCGAGGTCAGCATCGACATTCCCGTTGGGGCAATGCGCGCCTATGAATTCGACGCCATCCACCCCGGCGACTGGGCGATCCACTGTCACAAATCGCACCACACGATGAACGCCATGGGCCATGACGTGCCCAACTTCATCGGCGCGGACAAGCGGCGGGTGACGGACATGATCCGCAAGCATCAGCCGGAATTCATGCCGATGGGTTCCAACGGAATGGCCGAGATGGGCATGATGTCGATGGAGATCCCCGACAACACGGTGCCGATGATGACCGGCTGGGGCCCGCACGGGCCGATTGAAATGGGCGGCATGTTCTCGGTGGTGAAGGTGCGCGACGGTATCGCACCGGGCGATTATTCCGATCCCGGCTGGTATGAGAATCCGCCCGGCACCGAAGCCTGGGAATGGACCGGCGAGCTGCCGGATTTCACCCGCAATGACAACGCACGGACCAAGCTCACCCCGAGCCGGGGCTGATGCAATGACACGAAAGAGGAGTATATCCATGAAATTGACAGCACTCACCACAGCCTTCCTTCTTGGCACGGGCGCGGCCATGGCCGCAGGCACTCATGATGGTGGGCACGGCCATGATGACGGGCATATGGCGGGGCATGGCCACGCCGACATGATGCAGGTCGGCAGGCCCGCCGCCCCGGATGAGGCAAGCCGGACAATCGGGATCACGATGCGCGAGACCAGTGATGGCGAGATGCTCTTCGAGCCCGGCGAGCTTAATTTCCAGCCCGGCGAAACGGTCCGCTTCCGCATCCACAACGCCGGAGAGGTGGAGCATGAGTTCGTCATGGATACCCATGAGAACAATGAGGAACATCGCGAACTGATGCAGAAATTTCCGGAAATGGAGCATGACGACCCCAACGCGATCCGTCTTGCGCCGGGGGAAACAGGTGAAATTGTCTGGAGCTTTGCGAATGCCGGAAAATTCCAGTTCGCCTGCCTGATCCCCGGCCACATGGAAGCCGGCATGCACGGGCCGATCCACGTCCAGGGCAATTGAACACACTGAAAAAGGAGAACGCAATGAAACCGATCAAGACAGCCCTCGGCGCAGTTTTCGCCGTCATTTTCACCGTCGTGGGCGCATGGGCCGAACCCACCTACACGAAAGGCGTGGTCAAGACCGTCAAACCCGAAGAGGGCAAGGTGACCATCATCCATGACGAGCTTGTCGATCTCGAAATGCCCGCGATGACCATGGTGTTTCGCGTGGCCGACGACGCGATGTTCGACAGGCTTGCACCGGGCAAGGAGATCGAGTTTACCGTCGCGCGCTTGAATGGCAAGCTGACCGTCACCGGGTTGAAATGACACGGATCGAAGGGATGATCACCTTGGATCGCCCCTGACGACCAGGGTCGAATGAAAGAGGTCTGGCGTGGACGGGCACTGTACCGATCTGGTGAACGCCCGGGAGGCGATGTGAGATGAACCTGCGCGCCTCCATACTCACGGGCCTGGCCATTTTGGGACTCGCTATGCTGGGTATCTGGCTTTTCGCGCCTTCGGTACTGACCGAGGCCCGCAGCTTGCTGGATGGGGCACGCCTTGAGCTGCTGGTGGTGCGGGCCGGGGTCTGGGGGCCCGTTCTGATCATCACGCTCATGACCATTGCCGTCGTTGCCAGCCCGATCCCGAGCGCCCCGATTGCTTTGGCGGCGGGGGCAGCCTATGGGCATGTCTGGGGGACGGTGCAGGTCGTAATCGGCGCCGAACTTGGGGCGCTGATTACCTTCGGTCTGGCGCGGGTTCTGGGACATGATGCCCTGCGACGGGTGTTCGGCACTTCGGTCGATCCCGGGCTGCTGGGGTCGCAAGCCGCGTTGACGGCGAAGGTCTTTGCGTCCCGCCTGATGCCCTTCGTATCCTTCGACATGATCAGCTATGCCGCCGTGCTCAGCCGTCTGCATGTCTGGCGGTTCACGCTGGCGACACTGGCCGGCATCATCCCGGCAAGCTTCCTGCTCGCGCATTTCGGAGGCGAGGCGGTCAGCGGGGACACCGGGCGGACGACATGGGCCGTTCTTGGCCTTGGCCTCGTGACCGGCTTGCCCTTGCTCTGGGTGACGACACGACGAAAGGACGGAGGGAAAGAGTGATGGCGCATTCAAAGGGCTAAGCGACACCGCCCCGATGGCCGAGGCCTTGACCGGGCGAACAGAGCCGCCGTCCAGCGCAACTTCGCCTAGATGGAAACGCTGGGTTTGATCCGCGAGGTGACCGGTAAGGCGCGGTTTCGGAAGTGGCGGGTAGCTTTTCCAACGTTCCTGTCTTACCCCTACGAGGTCGATAGCGCCGCGTTGAACACATACCCACGTCGTGGCATCTGGGTTATATCTTAGGAGCCCGAGAATGCATCTTGGCATCATTGCCACGCGCACCACCCGTGTTGGTAACGATCCGGCCATCCTCCAGCGTCAGTATACGGTCAGCGCGATCAAGGATACGGTTATCGTGGGTGACAAGTAGCGTGGTGGTGCCACGGGCCGCACCCAACCGCTTGAGCAGGTCGACCACATCGCTTGCGCTGTCGCGGTCGAGTGCTGCGGTCGGCTCGTCGGCCAGAACCATCTGCGGATTGCCGACAAGGGCACGGGCCACGGCGACGCGCTGTTTCTGCCCGCCCGACAGGTTGGCAGGCAGGTAATCGATGCGATCGGACAGCCCGACGAGGTCAAGCGCATGTGCGGCGGCGCGGCGGGTCAGATCGTCATTCACGCCGGGACGGACCTGCACGCCGATCATCACATTCTGCCGCGCCGTCAGGCTTTCATGCAGGTTGTGCGATTGAAAGATGAAGCCGAGCTGCCGCCGCAGCGCGGTCAGTTCGGCCTCGGTCGCGCCGTTCAATTCATGCCCCATCAGGTTCACCGATCCGTCCTGAACCCCGCGCAGGCAGCCCAGCAGGGTCAGCACCGTGGTCTTGCCCGACCCGGATGGCCCCATCAAAACGGTCAGGCTGCCGCGCGGCAGCGCAAGGTCGATGTCGAACAGCGCCTGCTTGCGCGCCTCGCCGGTGCCGAACCAATGGTTCATGCCGCGCGCCTCGACAATCATGTCACCAGCCATTGCGCGTCTCCATCAGAACAGGTCCGCCGGGTCTGCGGCGGCCAGCCGACGCGTCGCGATCACACCGGAGAGGGCGGAAAATACCACCGTCCCCACGAACACCGTGATCGCCATCGAAGGTGTCATGGCAAGAGGCAGCGTCGTCACCTTGCCCATCAGTGTCAGGATCGCCGTGCCGATCGCGACCCCCGGCACGAACCCCAGAATGCCCAGAATCAGCGCCTCTTCGACGACGATACCAAGGAAGAAGCGGTGGCCATAGCCCATGGCCTTGAACGTGGCATATTCCCGCAGATGGTCGGCCACATCCGCGGACAGCACCTGATAGACGATGACCAGCCCGACGAGAACGCCGATCAGAACGCCAAAGCCAAAGATCACACCTGTCGGACGCTGTGTCTGTTGATAGCGCAGATCCTCCTGCGCGGCGTCGGCAAAGCTGCGGATGCGCAGGGTCTTGTCAGTGATTAGCTCGTGCAGGTTGTTTGCCACAGCCTCGACATTGGCACCGGGGCGCAGGCGCAGCAGGATATGGTCCGGGGCCGCCGAACTGCGGTCGGGAAACAGCGAAAGAAATGTCTGGTCCGAGACCAGCATAAAGCCATCCCCGCCAAAGCCGCCACCACCGGCGAATGTGTCGAGCGCGGTCAGCGTTCGCCCCTTTGTCTCGAACGACAAGGGCGTCTGCGGTCGGATCGCCGCCGCCTCATCGCGCGACATGCCGCGCGCGAGCCTGTCGAGCAGTGCAGCATCCTGCATCTGCAACAGCGCGCTATCGGTCGCGATTTCGCGCGCGATAAACTCCCGCTGCCCCGGATCGATACCGAACGTCGTGAAAGTGATGTCTCTTTCGCCCCGGTCCCAGGGCACATCGCCGACGAAAAGGCCCAGTCCGGCTGTCACATCCGGGTCGGCGAGGGCTTGCAGCATCCATTGCCGCGCGACATTGCCGCCTTCCGAGAGCGCGTTTGCATCGGTCGCCGAGATCATGATGTCGGCATTGAAAAATTCGTAAGGGCGCAGCGTCGCCGTCGCCATTGAATTCATGATGCCAAGCTGGACGAACACCAGCACATTGGCAAAGGCCACCCCGGAAAGTGCCGCGAAAAAACGCCCGCGTTTATGGGTCAGTTGCATCCAGCCTATCGGCAGGCGACCAAAGATCCATTGCAGAAGCCGACTCATTCAGCGGCCCGCGTGCCCGCCGCGGTGTCGACGCGCGCAACCGCCTCGAGGCCGACAAACCGCGCGGCAACACGGGCAGAGGCGGCGTCGAGCGCGACCAAAATCCGGATCACCCGCGCATCGGAATTGGCGGCTGCATCATCCGAGATCAAACCCTGTCGCCCGACGGTCAGGCCGATGCTTGCCACCGTGCCGCGCAGCGATTGGCCAAGCGCGGGTGCTGCCAGTTCGACCGGTTGGCCGATGGCGACGGCGCTGATGCGATCCTGCCATATTTCGACCTCTGCCATCATCACGTCGGTATCGCCCATCTCCATGATGCCCTCGATGGGCGGGCGTTGTCCGGGTGTGGCGTGAATGTTCAGGATCGTGCCGTCGATGGGCGCGCGCACCTCGGCACGGGCCATGTCCATCCGTGCGCGTGTCAATTCCGCCTCTGCCGCGGCAACGTTGCGGGCGGCGACGACGACATCGGGCTGATCGTCGAGCGCGCCGGTGGCGAAACGGGTAAGCGTCGCCTCGGCGCGTGCAACCGCAAGTGCGGATTCGCTGGCTGCGGTGCGGGCGGCATCGAGCGTGGCGCTGGTGGCGACACCGCGCGCGGCCAGCTCTTCGGTGCGCGCGCGCGTGGTCGCGGCCTCTCGTGCAGTGGCGCGCGCCTGATCGAGGGTTGCCTGCGCTTCGGCCCGGCTTGCCGCCATGGCACTGCGGATCTGGGCAAGCGTCGCCTGCCGGACAGCAAGATTGGCCTCGGCTGTCAACACCGCGCCTTCCAGCGCCTCGGC
>WOZM01000130.1 GCA_011620265.1 Paracoccaceae bacterium | reverse complement strand
CGAAGAGGCCGGTGATCACCGTGGCGCCCCAGAACGACATCTGGCCCCAGGGCAGGACGTAGCCCATGAAGGCGGTGCCCATCATGCAGAGATAGATGATCATGCCGACGATCCAGGTGATCTCGCGCGGGGCCTTGTAGGAGCCGTAGAAGAGGCCGCGGAAGATGTGGATGTAGACGGCAAGGAAGAAGAGCGAGGCGCCGTTGGCGTGAATGTAGCGCAGCATGTGTCCGCCGCGGACATCGCGCATGATGTGCTCCACGCTCGCGAAGGCCATGTCGACATGCGGCGTGTAGTGCATCGCGAGGACGATGCCGGTGACGATCTGAAGAACCAGGCAGAAGGCGAGGACGATGCCCCAGATCCACCACCAGTTCAGGTTCTTCGGCGTCGGGATCATCAGCGTGTCATATGCGAGGCTGACGATCGGCAGGCGGCGGTGAAGCCACTGCTCGAAAGCCGATCTGGGCTCATAATGGTCGTGCGGAATACCAGCCATGTGTCAGCCCCCTCAGCCGAGTTTGATCGTGGTGTCGTCGGTGAACGCCGCGACCGGAATATCGAGGTTCCGCGGCGCGGGCCCTTTGCGGATGCGGCCCGACGTGTCGTAGTGCGACCCGTGGCAGGGGCAGAACCAGCCGCCGAAGTCGCCAGCGCCATCGCCGAGCGGAACGCAGCCGAGATGGGTGCAGACGCCCATCATCACCAGCCATTCGCCCGCCTCGTCGAGGGAGCGGTTCTCGTCCGACGCATCGGCCTCGCCGTTCAGATTGGCGTTCTCCGCCTTCGGATCGACGAGATCGGCAAGCGGCACCGCGCGGGCGGCGTCGATCTCTTCCTGGGTGCGGCGGCGGATGAAGACCGGCTTGCCGCGCCATTTGACCGTCAGCTGGGTGCCGAGCTCCACGCCCGAGACGTCGACGAAGATCGACGACAGCGCCTGCACGTCGGCCGAAGGGTTCATCTGGTCGGCGAGCGTCCAGACGGCGGCGCCGGTGGCGACAGTGCCCGCCCCGGCCGTGGCGTAGTAGAGGAAATCCCTCCGGGTGCCTGCGTGGTCTTCTGCGTGGGACACGAAACATTCTCCCTTCTCTGACCGGCAGTCCGGCCGTGCGTCAACGGGGCCACGGCTTCCCGCAGCCTTCAGGGGCGGTTATTAGCGGTCAAAATCAGGCCCGTCCAGCGGACATTCGGGCGCATGAGGGCAGGTGTGTCGCAGGCGCGTCACGCCCATGCGTCTTCAGGGCAGCAGGCCGAGCGCGAGCCTGGCCGCGAATCCGGCGAAGAAGAGGCCGACGCCGGCGTTGATCAGCGGCGCCAGCCTGAGCCAGAGCCGCGCGGCGGGCGGCGCCGAGAAGACGAGCGCGTAGCCCGCATGGATCGTGAAGGCGATGGCAGCCGCGCCGGCACCCAGAAGCGCGATGTCGCCCGCATGCGCCCGCGCCACCGGGAAGAGCGACAGAATCACCACCCAGGTGGTCAGCGCCTTGGGATTCGTCGCGTTGACCGAGAGCGAGCGCAGGAACGCCGCGCGATGCCCGAGCCCGGCGCGGCCGGCAATCCGGCCGCCCTCCTGGTGCCAGGCCGCCCAGGCGGCGCGCAGATAGCGGCTCGCGAACCACAGGAGGAGGCCGATGGCGATCACCGTCATCGCCGTCCGCATCGCCGGCACCGCCTGGAAGAGCGCGGCCATGCCGAGGGTCATCCCAAGGCACCAGAGCCCGATGCCGAGCGCCACCCCCGCCGCCGAGGCCAGTCCCGGCCCGCGCCCCGATCCCATCGCCGTGGTGATGGTGTTGAGCACGTTCGGACCCGGCGAGGCGATGTTCATCGCCAGCACCGCCCAGACCGTGAGAAAAGGCGCGATTGTCAGGCTCACCCCTGCGGCTCGGTCGCCTTCATGCTGTCGCGCGCGGCAAAGCTCTTGTGCCAGGCGGCAAGCCGGGGATGGCGGTCGCGCCAGCCGCGCGCGCCGTGGCGGAAGTCGAGGTAGGAGAGCGCGCAGGCGGTGGCGATCTGGCCGATGTCGAGCGGACCCTCCAGATGGCCGGTCCAGCCCGTCTCGAGCGCGTCGAGGGCGCGGGCGATCTTGGTCCACTGGCCTTCGATCCAGGGCGCGAACCGGATGTCTTCGGGGCGCAGCCGGGATTCGTAGACCATCAGGAGCGCGGCTTCGAGGATGCCGTCCGCCGTCGCCTCCAGCGTCAGGGTCCGCCAGAGCCTGGGCGCGGGGGGATAGAGCGTCCCGCCCGCCCGGTCGCCGAAATAGCGGCAGATCACCCGGCTGTCATAGAGCGCGGTGCCGTCGTCGAGCTCCAGCGCCGGGATCTTGCCGAGCGGATTCGTGGCGAGCGGCTGGGTGCCGGGATCGAGCGGGGTGCCGCCGGCCGGGACGAGCTCAATCGCGCCGGCCTGGCCGGTTTCGAGGAGAAGCACCATGACCTTGCGCCCGTAAGGCGTCGTCGGGGAGTGATAGAGGCGCATGAGGGGCCTTTCAGAGCTTGCGGATGCGGAAGCGGGCAAGCGCCGCGGCGTCGATCTCGACCGCGCGGTCGCCCCAGCGGATCACCCGGCGGAAGCGGGCGGCGCCGCTGGTCTGGCCGCGGTCTGCGGGGCGGTGGACGGCGAGGCCCTCGTCCACCCGGTCGAGCGCATCCTCGGCGCGCTGATCGGTGCGGCCCTTGCGGAGCGCGCGTCTGACGCCGTAGGCGACAAGCGCCACGGTGCCGTAGCGGATCGCGAACCCGGCGATCGGGACGAGCGGAAGCGGCATGGCGGGACCCTCCTTGATCCGACGGGGCGATGCTAGGGGCGGGCCGGGGCGCTGTCCATTCAAGATTGGTCATGATCCGGCCGCTCTTGACCGCGAAGGGGCGACTTCATGACAATTCATCTGACGGTCGAATGGACCGTTTCGACGCCCGCAGCGCCGCGGCCCTGGCTGCACTGCCGGGCTTGCGGCCGAGCACGATACCGGCGCGATCCTCCGCGTGGCCGGCTTGCCGTGATCCGGCGGAGCGCGCGGGCGCGCGCGCCGTCTGCCTCGCCCCAGGCGCTTGCGCGCCGGGGGCTCAGGCGGGCGCCCGACCTCCGGCGGCGCGCATCAGCCGGGATCGGGCGCCGCTGTCACGCGGCCGATCGTTTCGGGCACAACTCAACAGCCGGGTGTGGAGGGCGCGGACATCTTGTCGCTTGCCCCGCCCCTGTTCCGCTGGCATCCTGTCCGCGTTCTCAGGGCGGGGCGGAAATCCCCACCGGCGGTATGGGGGTCGTCCCCCGAGCCCGCGAGCGCCCCCGGACAAAGCTCCGGGGGGTCAGCAGACCCGGTGCGAGGCCGGGGCCGACGGTTACAGTCCGGATGGAAGAGAACGTGCAAGGCAGCGCCCCGGCGGGCGTTGCTTCGCTCGTGATCGCCTTGGGTGACGTGTCACTTGGGACAAGGAGATCACGGATGACACACACCTGCTATGCCTTAATCAAGGCCAACTGGCATGCCGATATCGTCGACCAGGCGCTGGACGGGTTCCGCGCCGCGATCGGCGATGCCGGGATCGACGTCTTCGACGTGCCCGGCGCGTTCGAAATCCCGCTTCTCGCCCGCGATCTTGCCCGCACGGGCCGCTACGCCGCCGTCATCGGCGCGGCCTTCGTCGTCGATGGCGGCATCTACCGCCACGACTTCGTTGCCGCGACTGTCGTCGAGGGGCTGATGCGGGCACAGATGGATGCCGGCGTGCCGGTCCTGTCAGTGGTGTTGACGCCGCACAACTACCAGGAGACGGCGGCGCTGACCGCCTTCTTCCGCGCGCATTTCGCGCTCAAGGGCCGCGAGGCGGCGGATGCGGCGATTGCCGTCGCGCGGGTTCGGGCGGCGGTCGCGGCCTGACGCTGTGGGACCGGAGGGCTGCCTGCCCTCCGGACCTCCCGGACGTATTTCGTCCAGGGTGAGGATCAGGCGGTCAGGCGGTCCGTGCCGGCGCCGGTGATCCTTGCGGTGACGATGGCGCCTTCGGGCTGATCCTCGGCGAAGGCCACTTCGGTGAACTGCTCGGTCCGGCCCATGCGCGGGCTTTCGGTGAGGATGCGGTGAATCAGACCCTGTTGCGCCGCGAGGTGGCGGGCGAGGGCCGCGTCGCCCTCGGCCCGGAGCCGCGCGGCGCGGTCGCGGATCGCCGGGCCCTTCACCTGCGGCATCCGCGCGGCGGGGGTGCCGTCGCGGCGGGAATAGGGGAAGACGTGGAGGAAGGTCAGGCCGCAGTCGCGGACGAGGTTCAGGGCGTTGTCGAACATCGCCTCGGTCTCGGTCGGGAAGCCGGCGATGATGTCGGCGCCGAAGACGATGTCGGGGCGCAGTCGCCGCGCGTCTTCGCAAAAGCGGATGGCGTCATCGCGGAGATGCCGGCGCTTCATCCGCTTCAGGATCAGGTCGTCGCCATGCTGGAGGCTGAGATGGAGATGCGGCATCAGCCGCTTCTCGGTCGCGATGGCCTGCATCAGGTTTTCGTCCGCCTCGATGGAATCGATCGACGAGATGCGAAGGCGGGCGAGGTCGGGCACCAGTTTGAGAATGCGCATCACCAGATCGCCGAGGCGCGGCCCGCCCGGCAGATCGGCGCCCCACGAGGTCAGATCGACGCCGGTCAGAACGACTTCCAGGAAGCCCTTGTCGACCAGCCGCTTGATCTGGTCCACGACGACCCCCGCCGGGACCGACCGCGAATTGCCGCGACCGTAGGGGATGATGCAGAAGGTGCAGCGGTGATCGCAGCCGTTCTGGACCTGCACATAGGCTCTGTGCCGGCCGAAACCGTCGATGAGATGCCCGGCGGTCTCGGTCACGCTCATGATGTCGTCGACCATCACGCGCTCGGTCTCTCCGATCAGGTCGGGGGCCTTGAGCGCGGCCCAGGTGGCGGGCTGCATCTTCTCGGTATTGCCGATGACGCGGGTAACCTCGGGCATCGCGGCGAAGGTCTCGGGCTCGGTCTGGGCGGCGCAGCCGGTGACGATCAGCGTGGCACCGGGGTTCTCGCGGCGGAGGCGCCTGATCTCCTGCTTGGCCTTGCGCACGGCCTCGGCGGTGACGGCGCAGGTATTGACGACGACGGCGCCTTCGATCCCGGCCGCCGCGGCCAGTTCCTTCATCGCCTCCGTCTCATAGGCGTTGAGGCGGCAGCCGAGGGTGGAGAAGACCGGGGCGCTCATGCGTATTGCGACAGGAAGGCCGGCGTCAGCACGCCGTCGAAGACATGGGCGGCGGGGCCGGCCATCCAGACCCCGTCCGCGCGCCAGTCGATCTCGAGCGTGCCGCCATCGAGGTCGAGCGTGACCTTGCGCCCGGTGAGCCCGCGCCGATGGGCGGCGACGGCGGTGGCGCAGGCGCCGGAGCCACAGGCGAGCGTGATGCCGGCGCCGCGTTCCCAGACCCGCATGCGGAGGCGGTCGGGGCCGGTGACGCTGGCATATTCGACATTCGTGGCCTCGGGGAAAAGCGGGTGATGCTCCATCGCGGCGCCTTGGGCGGCAAGATCCACCGCTTCGGCATCGGCGACGAAGAAGACGCAATGCGGGTTGCCCATGCCGACGGCGGCGGGATCGCCCTGGATCGGCAGGTGCAGAAGGTCGGCGGGTTCGGCGAGCGGCACCCCTTCCCAGTCGAGAAGCGGCGCGCCCATGTTGACGCTGACGAGGCCATCGGCGCGGCGGACGGCGGCGAGGGTGCCGCGTTCGGTGGTGAAGCTCACCCGGTCGCGGCCGAGCCCCGCCATCACGTGATCGGCGACGCAGCGCGAGGCATTGCCGCAGGCGCCGGCCCGGCTGCCGTCGGAATTCCAGAAATCGAGCGCGTAGTCGGCGCCGGCCGCATCGCGGATCTCGGCCAGCTGGTCGAAACCGACGCCCCGGTGCCGGTCGCCGAGCGCGGCGGCGAGTGCGGCGGTGGTGACGACGTCCCGCCCCCGTGAATCGATGATCACGAAGTCATTGCCCGCGCCGTGCATCTTCATGAACGGCAGGCCGGCGGAGGGTCGCGCGTCCTTCATGGCCCGCGATATACGCCCGGTCCGGGGATTTTGCCAGTGGCGCCTGCTTTTGCCCTTGACCGCCCCGGACGGGGTTCATAAAGAGACGCCCTGTGATGGGCCGGTAGCTCAGTTGGTAGAGCAACTGACTTTTAATCAGTAGGTCTCGGGTTCGAGCCCCGACCGGCTCACCACTTTCTTCCAATGGAAGCGATCGTTTAACGAAGGCGGCACTCGCCCCTCGGGGCGCGAGCCAGCTTGAGTCGGGCAATAAAAAGCACCCCCGGAACATGTCCCGTGGTGCTGACAGGTCGCGCGATAAGGGAGAAGACGCGCTCTGTCTGGCCCCGTTTGATTTGCGTCCGCCGGTTTCCCATAGGACGCGCGGTTGACCAGTCCGCTGTCCTTTGGACTTCCGTCGCTGGTTGACCCAACAGCGCATCCGCATCGTCGCCAAATCCCGCCTTGGCGAGAAGCTTGGCTACATCCACCGCCACTGGAACGGCCTGCAAATCTTCCTGACCGATGGCCGCATCGAAATGGACACCAACCCAGTCGAAAACGCCATCAGACCGGCTCTGATGATGTGACCGCCGCCCGACGGCTTCGCCTTGTTCCCGGTTGAGAGGAGATCCCCTTCGGTCCGCGAGAGCCGACCGGCGCGATTTCGAGACTTGCCCGAAAAAATACCCCCGCTGAAGCGGGGGTATGGTCTTGGCGCGCGTTCGGCCGGTCAGGCCGATGCGACCGCGCGCTTGGTCATCACCTTCACGAGGTTCGCCCGGTAGGCCGGGGTTCCGTGCAGGTCGCCGATCAGCCCATCGGAGGGAACCGTGAGGCCGTCGAGGGCGCCGGCCGAGAAGTTCGCCGACAGTGCCTTTTCCGCCTCGGTCCAGCGGAAGACGCCGTTTTCCGACGCCCCGGTAATCGCCACCCGCACGCCAGAGCCGTATTTCGCGACGAAGGCCCCGGTCAGCGCGAAGCGCGAGGCCGGCTGCTGGAACTTCGCATAGGCGCCGCGTTCGGGGACCGGGAAGCGGACCTCGGTGATGATCTCTCCGGGTTCGAGCGCCGTGGTGAAGAGACCCTCGAAGAAGTCGTCCGCCGCGATCTTGCGGGTATTGGTCACGATGGTCGCGCCGGTGGCGAGCACCGCCGACGGGTAGCAGGCCGAGGGGTCGTTGTTGGCGAGCGATCCGCCGATGGTTCCCCGGTTCCTCACCGCCGGATCGCCGATCCCGGCGGCAAGCGCGGCGAGAGCGGGGAACTTCGCCGCCGCCTCCTTCGCCACGGTCGCATGGGGCGTCGCCCCGCCGATGCACAAGGCACCGTCGTCGCCCACGCAGACCCCCTTCATCTCGGCGATACCCGAGAGGCTGACCAGCACCGCGGGCGAGGCCAGCCGCTGTTTCAGCGTCGGGATCAACGTCTGTCCACCGCCGAGCGCCTGCGCATCCTCCTGCGCCATTGCCTTCACGGCATCGGCGAGGGAGGTCGGTTTCACGAAATCGAAGTTGTACATGATGCTTCCCCTCAGCCGTTGATCGCCTGCCAGACCCGCGACGGCGAGACCGGCATGTCGATATGCGTGACGTGTTTGTGGCCGCCGCGCTGGAGCGCGTCGATCACCGCGTTGACGACGGCCGGCGGCGATCCGATCGCGCCGGCCTCGCCGCAGCCCTTCACGCCCAGGGGATTGTGGGTGCAGGGCGTCTGGCAGGAATGGTCGACCTTGTAGAATGGCAGGTCGTCGGCGCGGGGCATGGCGTAGTCCATGTAGGACCCGCTGAGGAGCTGGCCGTTCTCGTCATAGGCGGCCGCTTCCAGCATCGCCTGCCCGATCCCCTGTGCCAGCCCGCCATGGACCTGGCCCGAGACGATCATCGGGTTCACCACATTGCCGAAATCGTCGGCGGCCGCGAAGGAGCAGATGGTGACCTTGCCGGTTTCCGGATCGACCTCCACCTCGCAGGCATAGGCGCCGGCGGGATAGGTGAAGTTCGACGGATCGTAGAACGCCGTCTCCTCCAGCCCCGGCTCGAGGCTTTCGAGCGGGTAGTTGTGCGGCACATAGGCGGCAAGGCAGACCGCGCCCCAGTCCACCGACTTGTCGGTGCCGGCGACGGAGAACTTGCCGTCCTTGAGTTCGATATCGCCCTCGGACGCCTCCATCAGGTGGGCGGCGATCTTCTTGGCCTTGGCGATGATCTTGTTCGTCGCCTTCACCATCGCCGAGCCGCCGACGGCGAGCGAGCGCGAGCCGTAGGTGCCCATCCCCATCGGCGTGTTGGCGGTGTCGCCGTGGACGACCTCGATCATGTTCTCGGGGATGCCGATCATTTCCGCGATCACCTGCGGGAAGGCGGTCTCATGCCCCTGCCCGTGGCTGTGGCTGCCGGTCATCACGACCAGCCCGCCGGTGGCGTTGACCCGCACCGTGGCGCTTTCGTATAGCCCCGCCCGGGCGCCGAGCTGGCCGACGAGGTTCGATGGCGCGATGCCGCAGGCCTCGATGTAGCAGTTGACGCCGAGGCCGCGCAACAGGCCCTTCTTCGCGCTTTCCGCCCGGCGCTTCTCGAACCCGGCGAGGTCGGCGATCTCGATGAGCTTGTCCATCGTCGCCTGGTAGTTGCCGGTGTCGTACTGGACCGCGACCGGGGTCTGGTAGGGGAATTCGTCCGGCTGAACGAAGTTCCGGCGCCGGATCTCGATCGGGTCGATCCCCATCTCGCGCGCCGCCATGTCGATCACGCGCTCGAGCTGGTAGGTCGCCTCGGGGCGTCCGGCGCCGCGATAGGCGTCGACCGGGACGGTGTTGGTGAAGACCGCCTTCACGTTCACATAGACATGCGGGGTCTTGTAGTTCCCGGCCATCAGCGTCCCGTGCAGGTAGGTCGGCACCGCGGTCGAGAAGGTGGAGAGATATGCCCCCATGTTCGCATAGGTCTCGGTCCGGATCGCCTGGAAGTGGCCGTCCTTGTCGAGCGCGAGTTCGATCTTGGTCACGTGATCGCGGCCATGCGCGTCGGTGAGGAAGCTTTCCGAACGCGAGCAGGTCCACTTGACCGGCCGGTTCACTACCTTCGAGGCATGGGTGACGAAGGCTTCCTCGACATAGTGGAAGATCTTGGAGCCGAAGCCGCCGCCCACGTCCGGCGCCACGACGCGGAGCTTGTGTTCCGGGATCGAGAGCACGAAAGCCCCCATCAGGAGCCGGATCATATGCGGGTTCTGGCTGGTGGTGTAGAGCGTGTAGTCGTCGCCGGCCTGGGAGTAGTCGCCGATCGCCACGCGCGGTTCCATCGCGTTCGGGATCAGCCGGTTGTTGACAAGCTCCAGCGTGGTGACGTGATGCGCCGTCTTGAAAGCCTCGTCAGTCGCGGCCTTGTTGTCCTCGATGAAGCCCCAGTCGTAGCAGAGGTTGGAGCCGAGCTCGTCATGGACGAGGGCGCCGCCCTTCACCGCTTCCTTCATGTCGATGACGGCGGGAAGCTCGTCGATGTCGACGACGACCGCCTCGGCGGCGTCGCGGGCCTGTTCCAGCGTCTCGGCCACCACGCAGGCGACGGCGTCGCCGACATAGCGCACCTTGCCCTCGGCGAGGATCGGGTGCTTCGGCTCCAGCATCGGATTGCCGGCGCGGTCATGGATCTGCCAGCCGCAGGGCACGCCGCCCTTGCCGTCGAAATCGGCGGAGGTGAAGACCTTGAGCACGCCCGGCATCGCCTCGGCGTCGCTGGTGTCGATCTTGCGGATCTTGCCATGCGCGACCTGAGAGCGAACGAAAACCGCATGTGCCTGCCCGCGCAGGTTGATGTCATCGGTGTAGCGGCCCTTTCCGGTCAGGAACCGCACATCCTCGCGCCGCTTGCTGCTGGCGCCGATACCGTGATCCTTTGGCATGATCCCCTCCCTTATTCCGCCGCGATCCGGTCCGCGTCCTGACCGGACGCGGCCAGAACCGCCTTGACGATGTTATGATAGCCGGTGCAGCGGCAGATATTGCCCTCAAGGTGATGGCGGACCTCGGCTGCGGTCGGCTTCGGGTTGTCGGCCAGAAGCGCCGCCGCCGACATCACCATGCCGGGGGTGCAGAAGCCGCACTGGAGCCCGTGATGGTCCTGAAACGCCTGCTGAAGGGTCCCGAGCGTGCCGTCGGGATTGGCCATGCCCTCGATCGTGGTGACGTTGGCGCCCGCCGCATCGGCGGCGAAGACGGTGCAGCTTTTCACGGCCTTGCCATCGACATGGACGACACAGGCGCCGCATTGCGAGGTGTCGCAGCCGACATGGGTGCCGGTCAGGCCGAGCCCGTCGCGCAGGAACGACGACAGAAGCGTCCGCCCCTCCGCCTCGCCGGAAACGGCCTTGCCGTTCACGGTCATCGAAACTTTCATTGCATTTTCCTCCCTGTCGTCTCCTGACTCAGCCGCCGAAGGCGCGCTTGAGCCAACCTTTCTTTTCGCCGTCCCCCTCGGGGTCGGGCGCTTGCGGGTCCGGCGGTCCCTCGATCGTCTCCTGGAACCGTTCGAAAAACTGGTCGGCGAGCTTCCTGGCGAAACCGTCGATGATCCGGCTGCCGAGCTGGGCGAGCTTGCCGCCCACCATCGCCTCGACTTCGTAGGAGAGCCTGGTGCCCTCGCCCTCGGGCGCGAGCGTCACCTTGGCACCGCCCTTGGCGAAGCCCGCAGGCCCGCCCTTGCCCTCGCCGGTGATGGTCACCGCGCGGCCGGGGTCGATATCCGAGAGCTTCACGACGCCGGTGAAGCGCGCCTTGACCGGACCGACCTTCTGCACCACCACCGCCTCGTACCCCTCCTCGGGCGAGCCGGTCAGGCTTTCGCAGCCCGGGATCGACGCCATCAGCACCTCCGGATCGAGGATCGCCGCCCAGACGGTGTCGGGACTGGCCTTGATGTCGCGGCTGTCGGTGAGTTGCATGACTTTCCTTCGCTCTGTTGCTCTGACCGGGTGAAGGCTACGGACTCGTTCGAGACGAGGCTATCTGACCTTGGTCGGTGTTGTCATCTGTGCGTTTCGGTGTTTGCCTTGGGGATTCGAAAAAGATGGAGATGAGGCGGCTGCCTTGCGGCTCCGTCCCGGCATCAGGTGCCGATCAAACGCATCAGCCGGTCCTTCTCGCCCGAATCGCGGGTGGCGCCAATGGCGTGACCGAGGTCCTCGAGCGAGGCGATGGAATGACCGGCGCGGAAGCTGTCGACATGCGGCAGCATCGCCGCGATCCCGCGCGCCTTCGGCACGAAGCCGTCCCAGCGCAGGAGGGGATTGATCCAGATGAGCCGGCGGGCGGAGAGGTGGAGCCGCTCCATCTCGCGGCCAAGATCGGCGGCGGGGTCGCGGTCGAGCCCGTCGGAGATGAGAAGCACCACCGCGCCCTGGCCCATCACCCGGCGCGACCAGTCGCGGTTGAAATCGTGCAGACAGGTGCCGATCCGGGTGCCGCCCTGCCAGTCCTGCGCCTCGGCCCCGGCGGCGGCGAGCGCGGCGTCGACGTCGCGCCGGGCGAGGTGGCGGGTGATGTTGGTCAGCCGCGTGCCGAAGGTGAAGGCATGGACCTTCGCCCAGCCCGCGCCCTTGCGGTTTGCCACCGCATGGACGAAGTGCAGAACCATGCGGCTATACTGCGACATCGAACCCGAGATGTCGCACAGGACGACGAGGTTCGGCCAGCGTTCGCGGCGCTTGCGGGTCAAGAGCGCCTGCATCTCGCCACCCCGCCGCATCGCCTGCCGCATCGTCGCCCGCCAGTCGGCGACGCGGCCATCGGTATCGGTCCGGGTCCGGCGCGAGGCGAGCGGGCGCACGGGAAGCTCCAGCCTCGCGATCATCCGCTTCGCCCCGGCGATCTCGACCACCGACATCTGTTCGAAATCGAGCCTGCGGAGCCGTTCCTCGGCCGAGATCGTCGCGGTCGCGTCGGCCTCGATCTCCACCTCGTCGCTCTCGCCCTCGCCGGTCTCGGGGGCGTCGCGGGCGATGCCGTCGAGGAGCGCCTCGGCCGCGCGCTTCTCCGCCGCCGCGGCGCGGCGGTCCTCCTGCACGCCGCGCACGGCCGGCAGCATCAGGCTCATCATGTGTTCGAGGTAGCGCGGGTCGCGCCAGTAGAGCCGGAAGATCTGGGCGAAGACCGCACGCTCCTCGGGGCGCGAGACGAAGACGGCGTGGAGGATCCAGTAGAAATCGCGCTTTTCGGAGAACCCCGCCGCCTCGACCGCGCGGATCGCGTCGATGACCCGGCCGGGGCCGAGCTTCAGCCCGGCCTTCCTGAGCGCGCGGGCGAAATGGGTGATGTTCGCGGCGAGCTTGCCGTCTTCGGGGATGTCGAGGGGGGCGAGGTCAGCCATTGCAGGCCAGGCGGGGGCGCTGCCCCCGCACCCCCGGGATATTTCCGGCAAGATGAAGGGGGCGGAGAGGCAAGCCTTCGGTCATGCCGGGGGGAGCTCGGCGCGGACCTCGTCGAGGAGCTTCTTCGCGGGCGATCCGGTGATCCTGGCGATATCGTCCTGGTATTTCAGGATCGCGCCGAGCGTATCGGCGATGACCTCGGGCGAAAGGGCGATCACGTCGAGGGCGAGGAGGCACTTGGCCCAGTCGATGGTTTCGGCGACGCCGGGTTTCTTGAAGAGATCCTCGGTGCGGAGCTTCTGCACGAAGGCGACGATCTCGCGGCTGAGGCTTTCGGTGGCTTCCGGCGCGCGGGCATGGAGGATCTCCATCTCGCGCTCGAAATTCGGGTAGTCGACCCAGTGGTAGAGGCAGCGGCGCTTCAGCGCGTCATGGACCTCGCGCGTGCGGTTCGAGGTGAGAATGACGATGGGCGGTTCGGGCGCGCGGATCGTGCCAAGCTCGGGGATCGTGACCTGGAAGTCGGAGAGGGCTTCGAGGAGGAAGGCCTCGAAGGGCTCGTCGGTGCGGTCAAGCTCGTCGATGAGCAGGACCGGCGCGCCGCCGGGCTGGGGCCGCATCGCCGCGAGAAGCGGGCGTTCGATGAGGTAATCCTCGGTGAAGAGCTCGGCCCGGAGCGCGTCGCGGTCGGCATTGCCGCCGGCCTCGGCGGTGCGGATCGCGATCATCTGTGCGGCGAAGTTCCAGTCGCAGACGGCAGAGGCCGCGTCGAGCCCCTCGTAGCACTGGAGCCGGATCAGCCGCCGTCCGAGGGCGGCGGCGATGGCCTTGGCGATCTCGGTCTTGCCGGTGCCGGCCTCGCCTTCGAGAAAGAGCGGTCGGCCGAGCTTCAGCGCGAGGAAGACCATCGTTGCGAGCGCCCGGTCGGCGACATAGTCCTGACCGGCGAGCATCCGGCCGGCCGCGTCGATGTCTTCGGGAAGGTGGGTCATGGCGGGCTCGCTTCGCATGGCGCCATGCTGGTCGGAGCTTCGGGCGCGGTCAAGGGGGCTCATGCGTGGACCGGAGGCGCGGCGGCAGGGGCGGGAAACCGCAGCCGGACGCTGAGTCCGGGGGCGTTGTCGCCGAGGATCAGCTCGGCCCCATGTGCCGCCGCCGTCGCCGCGACGAGCGCCAGCCCGAGGCCGTGGCCGGGCGTGGTGCGGCTTTGCTCCAGCCGATAGAGCCGGCGCAGCACCTTGTCGCGTTCCCCGGCCGGGATGCCGGGGCCGCGATCGGCGACTTCGAGATCGGCCGTGCCGCCGGCCCGGCGGACCGAGATGTCGATATCGGTGCCTTCCGGCGTATGGCGGAGCGCGTTCTCGATGAGGTTCGCGAGAGCCTGGCCGATGAGGCCACGGTTGCCGGAGACCGTGACGGGCGCGCCGGGCAGGTCGAGCCTGATCCGGCGGCGGCTTTCCTCGGCCGAGGGGGCGTAGAGCTCTGCCATCTCCGCGGCGACCCGGGCGAGGTCGACAGGCGCGAATTGCGCGCGGGCGCCGCCGCCTTCGATCTGGGCGATCTGGAGCAGCGCGTGGAAGACGCCGACAGCACCTTCGGCCTCGGCGATGGCGCGGTCGGCGAGGACTGCCTCGGTGCCGTCGTCGGGCAGGCTGTCGCGCAGGTCGTGGAGAAGCACGGTCATCCGTTGCAGGGGTGTCTTGAGATCATGGGCGATATCGGCCGAGACCTGCCGCAGCGCCTCGGTCGAGGCCTCCTGCGCCGCCGCCATCCGGTTGATCTGCGCGCCAATGCGGGCGAGATCGTCCTCGCGCCCCGGTTCGGCCGGGATGCGGGCGTCGAGCGCGCCTTCGGAAAGCCGCTTGAGCGTCGCCTCGATCTGATCGACGCGCCGGCGGGCCCGGGCCGCGATCATCGCGCCGGCGCCGAGCGAGACGAGGACTGTGGGCGCGACGCTGAGAAGCAGCAGGACAATGAAGGTTTCGCGCAATTCATGCAGCGGCGCGCGGCTTTCGCCGATGACGAGGATGCCGCCGGCCATCCGCTCGACCCGGGGAAAGTAGCCGTAGGCGCCGAGCGGCCGGCCCTCGGGCTTGCGGCGGATCTCGACCCCGTCGCCGGTCAGGCGCGCATCGGCATTTCCGGTGACGCGGCCATCGGGCGCGATGTAGACGAAGACGCGCTGTGCCGGATCGGCGGCATCGGCCTCGGCCGCGACGAGAATTTCGAGCGCGGTCGGAGAGGCCGCCACCTGGAACCCCGCCATGTGCTGGGCGAGGTTGGCGCGAAGCCCGTCCTCGACCCCGCCGCGCAGGTTGAGATAGGCGAGACCCAGCGTCACGAGGTTCACCAGCGCGACCACGGCGACGAGTCCGATCGCCTGACGCATCGGCGTCGAGCCGGCGCTGCGGGCGAGGGCGCGGCTGAGGCCGGCGGGCACGCGTCAGCCCTCGATCTTGTAGCCGGCGCCGCGCACCGTGCGGATCAGCTCGCGGTCGAAGGGCTTGTCGACCTTGGCGCGGAGGCGGCTGACATGGGTCTCGACCACATTGGTCTGCGGATCGAAGCTGAGATCCCAGACCGCTTCCAGAAGCATCGTCCGGGTCTGGACCCGCCCCTTGCGGCGCAGAAGGTGCTCCAGCAGCGCGAATTCGCGGGGCAGGAGGTCGATGGTCTGGCCGGCCCGGGTGACGGTCCGCGCGATCAGGTCCATCTTGAGATCGCCCGCCGTCAGCACGGTCTCGGCCACCGGCAGCGCCGCGCGCCGGGCGAGGACCGCGATCCGCGCCGAGAGCTCGCCGAAGGCGAAGGGCTTGACGAGGTAGTCGTCGGCACCGGCCTGCAAGCCCTCGATCCGGTCGTCGACCCCGCCGATGGCGGTGAGGAAGATCACCGGCACCGCGATCTTGGCCGAGCGCAGCGCCCGGACCAGCGACATCCCGTCGAGACCGGGCAGCATCCTGTCGACGATCGCCACGTCGTAGCCGCCCGCCATCGCCTGCACCAGCCCGTCGCGGCCATCGCTGAGGTGATCGACGACATGGCCTTCCTCGCGCAGCCCCTTGAGGATGTAGGCGGCGGTCGTCGGGTCGTCTTCGATCAGCAGGAGTTTCATGGCGTCCGTCGGGGAGTGTCCAGTTGCAATCTAGTCATGCGAGGGGCCACGCGGAAGTACGGCGACGCCGGCGGCCCTGTTCGGTATCGCTGCCGGGTCCGGCACGATCCTGCGGGCGGTATTACAATCCTGTGAGAAAGGTCGCCCGCTGACGCTTTCGTGAGCTTCCTGTCGGATTTGCAATCTTCCCGATGGCGGGTTGCAAGCCCGGCACCCGAGATTGCGTCATCATCCGGGAAAGCTCCGGATCGCAACCAAGGAGTCGAACCATGCAGATCTCTCGCGGATCCCTTCGCGGCCGGGTGCCGGCACTTGTCGTGGGCGCGCTGATGGGCGCCACGGCGCTGACCGCCGCCGCCCCGGCCTTAGTGCCGCAACCGGCCTTCGCCTATGCGGCGCCGCAGGGCGGCTACGTCGATCTCGTCGCCAAGGTGGCGCCCGCCGTCGTCTACATCGAAGTGACCAAGTCGGCCGCGCCGGCCGAATTCAGCCCCGAGAACATGCCGCAGGGCTTCCCCTTCGATGAGTTCATGCGGCGCTTCGGCACGCCGATGCCTGGCCAGCCGGACATGCAGGGCAACCCCTATGGTAACGTGCCGGCGATGCAGGGTGTCGGCACCGGCTTCATCATCTCGGCCGAGGGTCAGATCGTCACCAATGCCCATGTCGTCGATGGCGCCGACCGCGTGATGGTCACGCTGGCCGACGGACGCAAGGTCGAGGGCAAGGTGATCGGTGCCGATGCCGCGACCGATATCGCGCTGATCAAGGTCGATGCGGGCAAGAACCTGCCGACCGTGGCGTTCGGCGATTCCACCCAGTTGAAGGTCGGCCAGGACGTGGTCGCGATCGGCAACCCCTTCGGCCTGGGCAATTCCGTGACCTCGGGGATCGTCTCGGCGCTCGGCCGCGACATCAATTCCGGTCCGTTCGACAATTACATCCAGACCGATGCGGCGATCAACAAGGGCAATTCGGGCGGTCCGCTCTTCAACGCGGATGGCGAGGTTGTCGGCATCAACACCGCGATCTTCTCGCCCTCCGGCGGGTCGGTGGGCATCGGCTTTGCCGTGCCGTCCGAGACGGCCGCGAAGGTCGTGGCCGACCTTGGCGCCGATGGCACGGTCGAGCGCGGCTGGCTCGGCGTGCAGATCCAGCCGGTGACCGAGGATATCGCCGCGGCGCTCGGCTTCGATGCCGCGAAGGGCGTGCTGATCTCGAATGTCACCGCCGACACGCCGGCGGCCAGGGCCGGGCTTGCGCGGGGCGACATCGTGCTCAGCGTGAATGGAGCGACGGTCAACGAGCCGCGCGACCTGACGCGGATGATCGCGACCGACGCGCCCGGCGCGGAAGTGACGCTCGGGCTGCTGCGCGCCGGCAAGCCGGTCGATACCGTGGTCACGCTCGGTACGCGGCCGGACCAGCCGGCCTGAGGGCGCGACGATCGCGATGAGGAGGGCGGGCGCCTCGGCGCCCGCCCTTGTTCGGCCACCTCGGCTTTCGTGTCGCGGGAGAGGGCGAAGAACCTCGCCGTGCCGATCACCGTCACGGAAGAGGTGGAGTCCACCCGCGAGGCGTTCGAGGCCGGCGCCACAATCGCCCGTTGCCATGTCCGCCGGCCGCGACGTCTTCGGCAAATCGTCCGCGCCGACCGTCGGCTCCTCGGGCCGACCGCGCCGTGGCGCGCGGCCCGGACCGGCGCGAGCCGGATCGTGCTGAATGATCGGGCAATCCCGGCGGGCGGCCCTGCCCGTAGGGGCTGGAGGACGATCCGCGGCCTGATCGCGGGATGCTCGTGTCCGCGAACGCGGCGAAGGTGGCGGGATCGGGTCAGGAAAACCCTGCGGTCGGCGCTTCGCCTCGCGTATCGGCCTGTCGCCGTCGATCGAGGTGCCCCTA
>WOZM01000291.1 GCA_011620265.1 Paracoccaceae bacterium | reverse complement strand
CGCTTGCCGCGACCGGCGCAATCGCTATCATGCCGGCGACCTGATCACACGGAGTTCCGAAAATGCCCATTCCCGCCCCCGAGACCGAGGTTGTGACCACCTGGAAAGTGGCCTGCGACGGCGGCGAGGGCGCCTTGGGCCATCCGCGCGTCTGGCTCTCGATCCCGCGGGATACGGGTTTCGTCGAATGCGGCTATTGCGACAAGAAATACGTGATCGACCGCGAACACGCCCACGACGACCACTGAGCCGCCGCTCCGGCGGTCCGGCTCAGGATTTCTTCGCCGCGGCTTCCTTCATGCGCTTGAGAAGCTCTGCCTTCGGCGGCTGCTTGCCGAAGGGGTTCTTCGCGCTGCCCTTGGCATTGTGCTCGGCGTGGCGCGGGGCATGCTTTCCGACCTTTGCCGCCCCCGATTTTCCGTAATCCATGTGCTTTCCTGCCTTGCGCTCGGTTTCGTGCCGCCTGCGGCGCAGGGCGGCGGGGACAAGGGGCGCCAAGGCCAGGCCGCCCGGCCCATGGACCCCTGCGCCCGTCTCTGCCATACCTCGGAGCGTCCGTTACGGGAAGGGGAGTCTGGTCATGGCGTTCGGCAAGGGGTGCCATCTGCATCTGATCGACGGCTCGGCCTATATCTTCCGCGCCTATCACGCGCTGCCGCCGCTGACGCGGAAATCCGACGGATTGCCGATCGGCGCGGTGGCGGGGTTCTGCAACATGCTCTGGTCGCAGCTTTCGAACAACAAGGGCAAGGACGCGCCAACCCATATCGCCTGCGTCTTCGACTATTCGTCGAAGACGTTCCGCGACGACATCTACGACAAATACAAGGCCAACCGGCCGGAGCTGCCAGAGGATCTGCGCCCGCAATTCCCGCTGACACGCGAGGCGACGAAGGCCTTCAACGTCGCCTGCCTCGAGATGGAGAACTACGAGGCCGACGACATCATCGCCACGCTCGCCCGTCAGGCGCGCGAGGCGGGGGGCGACGTCACCATCATCTCGTCGGACAAGGACCTGATGCAGCTTGTCGGCGGCGGGGTCGAGATGTTCGACGCGATGAAGTCGAAGCGCATCGGCGTCGAGGAGGTCGAGGAGAAGTTCGGGGTGAAGCCCGAACGGGTGGTGGACGTGCAGGCGCTGGCCGGGGACTCGGTCGACAACGTGCCGGGCGCGCCGGGGATCGGCATCAAGACGGCCGCACTTCTGATCAACGAATACGGTGATCTGGAGACGCTTCTGGCCCGCGCCGGCGAGATCAGGCAACCGAAGCGCCGCGAGGCGCTGGTCGAGAATGCCGATCTGATCCGGCTCTCGAAGCGCCTCGTCACGCTCGACGATCACGCGCCGGTGGTCTGGACGCTGGATGAGCTCGAAGTGAAGGAGCCGGAAGCCGACCCGCTTCTTGACTTCCTGTCCCGGATGGAATTCCGGACGCTCGCGAAGCGGGTCGCCGACGCGCTGAAGGTCGAGGCGCCGGCCATTGCCGAGGCCCCCCCGGTCCCGGCGAGCCATGACGCCGAGGCGCCGCCGCAGGCGGTCGCCGAGGCGCTTCCCTTCGACCACGCGAAATACCAATGCGTCCGCGACGCCGGGGCGCTCGGCCGCTGGATCGCTCTGATCCGCGAGCGGGGCCATGTGGCCGTCGATACCGAGACGACGAGCCTCGACGAAATGCGCGCCGAGCTTGTCGGCATCTCGCTTGCGGTCTTTCCCGGCGAAGCCTGCTACATCCCGCTCGGCCACCGGCAGGGCGGCGGCGATCTTTTCGGGTCGAGCGAGCTCTCCGAGGGGCAGATGGGCCTCGACGAGGCGCTGGCGCTCCTGAAGCCGGTGCTGGAGGACGCGGCGATCCTCAAGATCGGCCAGAACATGAAATACGACTGGAAGATCTTCGCCCGCCACGGGGTCCGCGTGGCGCCCATCGACGACACGATGCTGATGTCCTACGCGATGTATTCGGGCCTGCACAATCACGGCATGGACGGGCTGAGCGTGCGCTATCTCGGACACGAGCCGATCCCGATCAAGAGCCTGCTCGGTTCCGGCAAGTCGCAGATCACCTTCGACCGGGTGCCGGTCGACGAGGCGGTGAAATACGCGGCAGAGGACGCCGATATCACCTTGCGCCTCTGGCAGGCGTTCAAGCCGAATCTGCACCGGGCGCGGGTGACGACGGTCTACGAGACGCTGGAACGCCCGCTGGTGCCGGTGCTCGCGGACATGGAAATGGCCGGCATCCGGGTCGACGGTCAGGTGCTGAGCCGCATGTCGAACGCCTTTGCCCGGAAGATGGCGGAGCTCGAAGCCGGGATACAGGAGATCGCCGGCGAGCCCTTCAACGTCGGCAGCCCAAAGCAGCTCGGCGAGGTGCTCTTCGACCGGATGGGTGTCGAGGGCGGGCAGAAGGGCAAGACCGGCGCCTATGCGACCGGCGCGGACGTGCTCGAAGACATCGCGACGCTGGAGGACGTGAACCCCAAGGCGGCGCGGCTGGCGGCGACGGTTCTGGACTGGCGCCAGATCGCGAAGCTGAAATCGACCTATACCGACGCGCTGCAGCAGGCGATCAACCCCGAGACGGGCCGCGTCCACACCTCCTATTCCATCGCCGGGGCGAATACCGGGCGGCTCGCCTCGACCGATCCGAACCTGCAGAACATCCCGGTCCGCTCCGAGGAGGGCCGGCGGATCCGCGAGGCCTTCGTCGCCGGGCCGGGAATGCGGCTCGTCAGTCTCGACTACAGCCAGATCGAGCTCCGGATCCTCGCCCATGTCGCCGATATCCCCGAGTTGAAGCAGGCCTTCCGCGAGGGCATCGACATCCATGCGCTGACCGCGTCCGAGATGTTCGGCGTGCCGGTCGAGGGCATGGACCCGATGGTTCGCCGGCAGGCGAAGGCGATCAATTTCGGGGTGATCTACGGCATCTCGGGCTTCGGCCTCGCGCGGAACCTGCGAATCCCCCGGGCCGAGGCCCAGGGCTTCATCGACCGCTATTTCGAGCGGTTTCCGGGGATCAAGGACTACATGGACGCCACCGTGGCCTTCGCGAAGGAAAAGGGCTACGTCCAGACCCTCTTCGGCCGCAAGATCCATACGCCCGAGATCAACGCCAGGGGGCCGCATGCCGGCTTCGCCCGCCGCGCCGCGATCAACGCGCCGATCCAGGGCGCGGCGGCCGACGTGATCCGGCGGGCGATGATCCGGATGCCGGCGGCGATTGCCGGCCTGCCGGCGACGATGCTTCTGCAGGTCCATGACGAGTTGTTGTTCGAGGTCGAGGACGGTGCGGTCGACACGCTGATCGGCGTGGCCCGCGACGTCATGGAAGGTGCGGCGCATCCGGCCGTGCATCTCGATGTGCCGCTCGTCGTCGATGCCGGCCAGGGCGCCAACTGGGCCGAGGCGCATTGAGGTGGACGGCCTCGGGGGGCATCGAGCCCCCGCTCGGCCGCGGGCCGTGACCGGCCCGGCCTCCGGCGGGGTATTGGGGCAACGAAGAAGCTCAGGCCTCGCGCCGGCAGGCGTCGCTTTGCAGGAACGCCCTGAGGCTCTT
>WOZM01000197.1 GCA_011620265.1 Paracoccaceae bacterium | reverse complement strand
CGAGGTTCTTGCCGAGTTCGTCGGCGATGGCATCGAGCGACAAGCCCTCGGCCTCCAGCTCTTCGAGGATGGCCTGTTTGCGCTCGGCGGCGTTCCAGCGTTTCAGGAAGTCGTCGAGGCTGGCAAAGCGTTTGCGCAGGGCACGCTTGGTGAAGTCGCGCAGGGATTCCGTGACGAGCTTGCCGTTCTCGTCGAGGTATTCCACCCGCTCGGCGACGATGGTGGCGCCGATGCCATCGACGTAGACCTTCTTCTGAGGCCCCTTCGGTTTAGGCTTTTCGCCTAACGGATCAGCGACGATCGTTTCGTCGTCGGTGGGTTCTTCCGGAAGAGTAGCACCTTCTTCATCAGTCGGAGGCGCGTCGGGCGGGTCGATGGGCTGGCCGTCCTTGGGCTCGTAGATCTGCACCGGCTCGCCGTCGAAGTCCGGGTCGGCGAAATGGCTGGTGGCACCGCGGAAGTCGATGAGCGTGAAATAGAACTTCCTGGTGTCCTCGTGCACACGGGTGCCACGTCCGACGATCTGCTTGAACTCGGTCATCGAGCCGATTTCACGGTCGAGCACGATCAGGCGGCAGGTCTGCGCATCGACGCCGGTGGAGAGCAGCCGCGAGGTGGTGACGATCACCGGCCATTTGGATTCCGGGTCGATGAAATTGCCGAGCTGCGCCTGACCTTCTGCGTCGCTGCCGGTGATGCGCATGACATAGCGCGGGTTCTCGGCGACGAGATCGGCGTTCTCGTTGATCAGCGCCTGCCGCATGCGGGCGGCGTGTTCTTGGTCGACGCAGAACACGATGGTCTTCTGGTAGCGGTCGCCGCTCTCCTTGAGGAACTGCGTCACCTTCTGCGCGACAAGCTTCGTGCGGTCGTCGATCACGAGAGTCCGGTCGAAATCCTTGGTGTTGTAGATCCGATCCTCGACCTCTTCGCCGTCGCGGTCGAGTTGCCCCTTCTCGGGGCGGTATCCTTCAACGTCCCGGTCGATGTGGACCTTGACCACCTTGTAGGGCGCCAGGAAGCCGTCGCGGATGCCCTGCTTGAGGGAATAGGAGAACACCGGATCGCCGAAATAGGCGATGTTGGAGACGTATTTCGTCTCCCTCGGCGTCGCGGTCATGCCGATTTGCGTGGCGGTCGAGAAGTATTCGAGGATCTCCCGCCATGCCGAGTCCTCGGCGGCGCTGCCGCGGTGGCATTCGTCGATCACGATGAGGTCAAAGAAGCCGGGCGAGAACTCGCGGAACAGCTTCTGCCGCTCCTCCGGCCCGGTGATGGCCTGATAGAGCCCGAGATAGACCTCGTAGGCAGTGTCGATGCGTCGCTTCTTGTCGAGCGCGAGGGTCAGGTCCTCGGTGCTGCCGTCCTGCCGCTCGATGGTCTTGGCGTTCGTCGAGAGCTTGGCCATCGTCCCGCCGAAGGGACGGAAATCGTTGACCATGGTCTGGTCAATCAGGACGTTGCGGTCGGCGAGGAAGAGGATGCGCTTCTTCTGACCGGCTTTCCAAAGGCGCCAGATGATCTGGAACGCAGTATAGGTCTTCCCGGTCCCCGTGGCCATGACGAGCAGGATGCGATCTTGCCCCTTAGCGATGGCTTCGATCGCGGCATTGACCGCGTTGACCTGGTAGTAGCGAGGGGTCTTTCCACTGCCGTCGTCGTAGTAATCCTGAAGGACGATCTGCTCCGCTTCGCCTTCGAGGCCCTTCCATGCGCGGAACCTAGCCCACAGATCAGCAGGCGAAGGGAAGGCATCAAGCGGCAGGGTCGCTTCACGCGGATTGCTTGCACCGGTGCGGTCGTGGAACACGAAGCCGTCGCCGTTCGACGAAAAGACGAACGGGATCTTCAGTGTCTCTGCGTAGCCCAGCGCCTGCTGGATGCCATCGCCGACACTGCGGGTGTTGTCCTTCGCCTCGATCAGCGCGAACGGCAGGTTGGGCTTGTAGTAAAGGATGTAGTCGGCCCGTTTCGCCTGACCGCGCGTGACCAGTTTGCCCCGCACGATGATCCGGCCCTTGGTGAAGCTCACTTCCTCCCGGATCTGCAACATCTCGTCCCAGCCGGCCCTGCGAAGGGCCGGCGTGATGAATTTGGTGCAGATGTCGCGTTCCGAAAGGCTGCGTTTGTCCATTCCGATCAGGTGCCTCCCGCATCAGCCCAGGGGTCGATCACCTCGACGCCGCAGCCTTCGAAATCGGCCACATTGCGCGTCGCCATGGCGGCGCCATTGGCGCGGGCCGTGGCGGCGATCTGGCAGTCGGGAAAGCTGATCGGCCGGCCTGCGGCGCGGCGGTCGACGAAGATGGCGGCGAAGGCGGCGGCGGCAGCGCTGTCGAACGGCAGAACCCGACCCGCTAAATCCTCCGCGATCATCGCGTCGATCTCGGCAATCAGACGGTCACGGCGTTTGCCTTCGGGAAGGATCGCTGCGCCGCGCCGGAGTTCGGCCTCTCCCACGGCGCTGAGATGTAGCGCAGTGGTGTCCTGTTCGCCGAACCAGGCCAGCACTGCCGGGGCGGGGTGCGGCCGCATCAGTTCCGAGATGACGTTGGTGTCGATCAGGATCATCGCCGCCGCCTTAGTCGAAACGCGGCGGTTCGGGCATCGGCTCGCGCGGCGGCAGGTCGATATCCACCCCGCCGAGCGCCGCAAACCGGCGATGGATGGTCTCTCCAAGGTTCTCGGGCGCCGCCGGTTTTCCGATGGCGTGGCGAAGGATTTCCCGTGCCTCCTCCTCCATCGACCGGCCATGCTCGGCCGCTCGGATCCGCAGGCGTCGCTTCAGACCGTCGTCGAGATTGCGAATCGTGATGCTGGCCATGGCGCCCTCCATCGGTATTTCCCAAGGTTAGGCATTGATTGCACTGCAATCAAGCCGCCGCACAGTTGGGTTCCGGATTCCGGTGGATTCCCAAAAAAGGAAACCAGTCGCCGGCGAAATGGCGCGCTTCGCCAGCCAACAACGAATGTCGTCCAGAAGGAACCGCGAACTCCCCTAGGCTTGATAACCCATTGCCGACTAGTTCAGCGTGGCAAGGGCTGCGGCGAGTTCGCTCAGCGCCTCTTCTTGAGGGTCGCGTATGTTCTTCATCACCTTGGTGAGCCGAAGGTAATGGGAGGCGGCGCCACTCACATTCTCACGTTTTAGAGGGTTGGTGTGGCCTAGGATTTGGTCGATTGTCGATGCCGGCACCTTGAGAGCCTGCATGATTGTCGACGCGGTTCGCCGCAGATCATGGCGATGCCAACCTGATGTCTCGGTGATACGGTAAAGTGCGTCCTGCAGCCTCTGCCAGTTGTCCAGCTTACCGCCTTTGGAGTTTGGAAATACGTAGCCGTCTGGTTTCCTGGCCTCGTGACCTGGGAGCTGTTTAAGGAGGTCGATTATTGCATTTGAAAGCGGGAGGCTTTGCCCACGTGGCCCTCCGCGCGTTGATTTGATGTGAGGCTTGCGCCAAACGCCGTTTCCCAAGTCCAGGTCGCGCCATTTCATGGTCTCCACCTCTTCGCGGCGGGCAGCGGTGAGCAACATGAAACGCATCGCGGCCGGGCGGTGATCCAGGT
>WOZM01000049.1 GCA_011620265.1 Paracoccaceae bacterium | reverse complement strand
TGATCGGTTTTGCAAGCGCGCATGGCGATGCGTTTGAACTCTTTGAGTTTGCAGAAGACGTTTTCGATCAGGTGCCGCCACTTGTACATCTCCGGGTCGATGTCGATGGAGTTGATGCGTTGCGGCCTTTGCGAGATGACGACTTTCGCCCCGCGCTGGTTGAGCTCCTCGATGATCCAGTTGGCGTCGAAGGCTTTGTCGCCGAGCAAGGCGTCGAACTCGATCCCATCGATGAGCGGCGCCACGCCGATCGTGTCGTAGCGGTTTCCCGGCAGCAGCACGAAGCGCACGAGATTGCCCAAGGCATCGCACAGAGCGAGGATTTTGGTTGTCCAACCCCCTTTGGATTTGCCTATGGCCTGATTTTGAGTCCCCCTTTTGCGCCGTGGCCGTGACGGTGAACCTTGACGATCGTGGCATCCACACAAGCGTATTCCATATCGGGATCGCCCGATAAAGCCTCGAAAATCCGCGCAAAAACATCCGCTTTCACCCAATCGCGATGGCGCCGGAATACCGTGTTCCACTTGCCGAACTCGGGCGGCAGATCGCGCTAGGGGCTACCCGTGCGCGCAATCCAAAGTACCCCCTCGACGAACATGCGGTTGTCCGTGCCGCTGCGCCCCGGATCGCTCGGCCTGCCCAGGCAAAGCGGCTCAATCAGCGACCATTGGCGATCCGTCAGGCATAAGCGTGTCATTCAAGGCTCCCTTCACGAAGCTTGAATCACAATCTATCCTCAATGTGAATCCTGAATCCCAACAGACCCTAGCCTCGATTATTCACCGGCGGTGGCCTGAAGGGTTGGCGGGAGTGGCGTAAGGCTCTGATCTGAATTAGGAACTGGGTGTCAAAGCCGGACCTGTTTCAGGGACAGAAAATGCCACAGGCCACACCCGCCGGACGCGATGATAGCGCGCCCGTATTTTCGTTTCCAGCAGTTCAGGGCAAGAAGGTCACAGCTGCGTTTGACGGCGGTAGGCTGACCTCGGATGGCGGTGTGCTACTGCTGGCTCAGGCCGAGCGCATGATGGGGATCTGCGGGCGACTTGCCGCATGTATTGCCGATCCGCGCGATCCGTCGCGGGTGGTCCATCGGGTTGTAGATATCCTGCGCGCACGGATGTTCGCGATCGCCTGCGGCTACGAGGATGCCGATGATCTCGACGCTTTGCGCGATGATCCGGGCTTCCGCCTGGCGCTGGGCAAGCTGCCGGGATCGGGCGCGGGACTTGCCAGCCAACCGACGATGAGCCGCTGGGAGAACGCACCGACCACGCGCGAGCTGGCGAAGATGCTGGCCGCGCTGATCGACATCTACTGCGCCAGCTATCAGGCCCCGCCGGCGGCGGTAACGCTGGATATCGACGATACCTGCGATGTCGTGCACGGCTATCAGCAACTCTCCTTCTGGAACCGACATCATGGGGAGCGCTGCTTCCTGCCGATCCATGTCTACGACACTGCGACCGGCAGGCCGGTGGCGATGCTGCTGCGCACCGGCAAGACGCCCTCGGGCAAGGAGGCGGCGGGGCACATCCGGCGTCTGGTGCGCCACATCCGCCGTCACTGGCCCGATACCCACATCACGATCCGCGGGGACGGGCATTATGGCCGTCCCGAGGTCATGGCCTTCTGCGAGGCTGCCGGTATCGATTATGTGTTCGGCCTGCCGACCAATGCCGCGCTGCGGGCCGATCCGGTGATCGTCACTGCCGCCGATGCCTGTGCGGTCCGCCGCGCCGAGGAAGGCCGAGTGGTCCTGCGCAGCTATGCCGAGACCCGCTACGGCGCCAAAAGCTGGAACCGCCAGCGCCGTGTCGCAGCGCGGATCGAGGCCAGCACACTGGGCATGGATATCCGCTACGTCGTCACTTCCCTGACCGAGGGATCGGCCGAGCACATCTACGACACGCTCTACTGCGCGCGCGGGCAGGCCGAGAACCTGATCAAGCTGCACAAGACCCAGCTCGCCAGCGATCGGACCTCATGCCGGTCGGCGAACGCCAACCAGATGCGCCTGATCCTGCACACCGCGGCCTACTGGCTGCTGTGGCGCGTCCAGCAGGCGATGCCCAGGACTGCCGCTCTGGCAAAAGCCGAGTTTACCACCCTGCGTCTGCGGCTGCTCAAGGTTGCTGCCCGCGTCATGGAAAGCGCCACCCGAATCCGCGTCGCGTTCGCTTCGGCCTGCCCCGATGCCAATCTGCTGCGCGCCATCGTTCTCGCGCTCAAACCTGCGCCGGCCTAGCCGGTGCGGCCGTGCCGCCGAAACCCCGAGCCTACGTCCTTCAACCCGAAAAGCCCATCGATCCCGTCGCGGTGAAAAACTCCGGCGAAGGCGCTTGCCCGCGTCACGCCCCCAGCGGCAGCGAAGACGCCGAGCAGCCAGCAACCGCACCGTCATGAATAAGAGAGGCTAGCGGGTTGCCGCGGGACACGGGGAAACGCCGGAACCGGCCGCGTAGTGTCGGAAGGCGGGCAACGCGCGCTTCAGCAACAGATCACACACCGCGCCATGTCACCGGGATGCGCAGATAGGTGACCCCGTTCGCCTCGGGCGCACCAAAACGGCCGGCGCGGATATTGACCTGGATCGAAGGCAGCAGCAGTCTGGGCACTGACAGGCCCGCGTCCCGCTGCCGGCGCATGGCGACGAAATCGTCTTCACTCACCCCGTCATGGACATGCACATTCGAGCGACGCTGCTCGCCGACAGTCGTCTCCCAACGATAGTCGTCGCGGCCCGGTGCCTTATAGTCGTGGCACAGGAACAGGCGCGTTGCGTCCGGCAGCGACAGCAGGCGGCGGATCGAGCGGTAAAGCGTGCGGGCATCGCCGCCGGGGAAGTCGGCACGGGCGGTGCCATAGTCTGGCATGAACAGCGTATCACCGACGAAAACCGAATCGCCGATCCGATAGGCGACGTCCGCGGGCGTGTGACCGGGAACGTGCAGGACGTCCACCTCAAGCGCGCCGATAGCGAACCGGTCGCCGTCTTCGAACAACCGATCGAAGTCCGAGCCATCGATCTTCAGGTCGTCCATCGCGAACATCGAGCGGAATATCTTCTGCACGTCGCGGATATGCGCGCCGATCCCGATCCATGCGCCGGTTTGCGCCTTGATGAAGGAGGCAGCCGACAGATGATCGGCATGGGCGTGCGTCTCCAGCACCATCTCGATCCGCCAGCCATGGTCGCGCGCGAACGCGACGATCCGCCCGGCAGAGCGTGTGTCGGCGGCGCCGCTGGCAGGCTCGAAGTCCAGCACCGGGTCGATCACCGCCGCGATCCGGGTTTTGGGGTCAGCCACGAGGTAGCTGACCGTGTTCGTCGGCGCGTCGAAAAACGCCTCGATGATGGGCTGCGTCATGATCATCCTCCGTCTGCTCTTGTCAATATATTAGAAGATGCTATATAAGCAAGACCTGATGGAGTGGCGATGATGCTCAAACCGCCGATGGACCTGGCGACCTTCGAGGCGAAGGCAGGACAGGTTGCCGACACGCTGAAGGCGATCGGCAATGCGCGCCGGCTGATGCTGCTGTGCAAGCTGGTCGACCATGGCGAATTGACAGTCGGCGATCTC
>WOZM01000248.1 GCA_011620265.1 Paracoccaceae bacterium | reverse complement strand
ACCGCGCGACGCAGGCCGAACGCCAGCCGGGTTCGTCCTTCAAGCCCTTCGTCTACGCCGCCGCCCTCGACAGCGGCTTCTCGCCCGCGACCATCGTCGTCGACGCGCCGATCGAGGTCGACACGCCGCAGGGCCTCTGGCGGCCGAAGAACGCGTCGAACAAGTTCTACGGGCCGACCCCCTTGCGGACCGGGATCGAGCAGTCGCGGAACCTGATGACGGTGCGGGTGGCGCAGGAAATCGGCATGGATGTCGTCGCCAGCTACGCCGAGCGCTTCGGCGTCTACGATCATCTCGACCGGTTCCTTGCCAACGCGCTCGGCTCCCAGGAAACCACGCTTTTCAAGATGGTCGCGGCCTATGCGATGTTCGCCAATGGCGGCGAGCGGGTGGAACCGACGCTGGTCGACCGGGTGCAGGACCGCTGGGGCCGCACGATCTATCGCCACGATCAGCGCGACTGCGCCGACTGCAAGCTCGCGAGCCTCGATCCCGGCGTCGCCCCGCGCATCGACTCGAACCGGGAACGGGTGATGGACCCGGTGACCGCCTATCAGTTGACCTCGATGTTGCAGGGTGTCGTCCAGCGCGGCTCGGGCTCGGGTGTCAACCTTCCGGTGCCGGTGGGCGGCAAGACCGGCACGACGAACGACGCCAAGGATGTGTGGTTCATCGGCTTCACCTCGAACATCGTCGCGGGTTGCTACATGGGCTACGACCAGCCCCGCACGCTCGGCCGCGGCGCCTATGGCGGCACGCTCTGCGTCCCTGTCTTCAACGCCTTCATGAAGGAGGCGGTGGCGAAATACGGCGGCCGCGAGTTCAAGGTTCCCGAGGGCGGGCATTTCATCAAGATCAACCGCTTCACCGGCGAACGGCTGCCCGACGACGTTTCGGGAGATTTCGTCCAGGCGGAGTTCTTCCGCGACGGCGAGATCCCGCTCTTCGGCATCGGCGCGATGGTCGATGGCGGCTTCGCGATGGGCCAGAACCTGCCGCTCTTCGCCTATGGCGAACTGGGCGGGGACGAGGGCGGCACGACGGTCACGACCGCGACCGGAAAGACCAGGATCATTCCGAAGAAGGCCGATTTCGGGACGCTGAGCTCCGGCGGGCTTTACTGATTTCGACGGGCGGCACAGCCATGTCGCCCTTTGGCAGCTCGGGACCGGCCCGGGGCGATCCCCATGGATTTTTCGGCGCGCGGGTCGCGGCTCTCTTGCCCGGGGCCGGTGCCTCCGGTATCACCCCCGGCGACTGACGGAAGGAAACGGCCATGCGCGCCGAGATCGAAAACATTGTCGAGGCGGTCGAAAAGTCGCTGAAGCTTCTCGGCCAGCGGATGGATTGGGAAACCGCGCCGCACCGGCTCGAAGAAATGAACGCGATGATCGAGGACGGAGACCTCTGGTCCGATCCCGCCCGCGCGCAAAAGCTGATGCGCGAGCGCCAGATGCTGGTCGATGCGGTCGAGACCTATCGCCGGATCGAGCGCGAGCTGAAGGACAATGTCGAACTGATCGAGCTGGGCGAGATGGAGGGCGACAAGGATATCGTCGCGGAGGCCGAAGGCGCGCTCCGGGCGCTGAAGGAACTGTCCGCCGCGAAGGAGCTCGAAGCGCTTCTCGACGGCGAGGCCGACGGCAACGACACCTTCCTCGAGATCAACGCCGGCGCGGGCGGCACCGAAAGCTGCGACTGGGCGTCGATGCTGGCGCGGATGTATGTCCGCTGGGCCGAGAAGAAGGGCTACAAGGTCGAGCTGATGAGCGAGAGCCCCGGCGAGGAGGCCGGCATCCGCTCGGCCACCTACAAGATCTCGGGGCCGAACGCCTATGGCTGGCTGAAATCGGAATCGGGCGTGCACCGGCTGGTGCGGATCTCGCCCTATGACAGCGCGGCGCGGCGGCACACCTCGTTCTCCTCGGTCTGGGTCTATCCGGTGGTTGACGAGAATATCGAGATCGTCATCCCCGACAGCGAGATCCGCATCGACACCTACCGCTCCTCGGGGGCCGGCGGCCAGCATGTCAACACCACCGACTCGGCGGTGCGGATCACCCACCTTCCGACCAATATCGTCGTGACCTCGTCGATGAAGTCGCAGCACCAGAACCGCGAGATCGCGATGAACGCGCTGCGGTCGCGGCTCTACCAGCTCGAGCTCGACAAGCGCAACGCCGCGATCAACGCCCAGCACGACGCCAAGGGCGATGCCGGCTGGGGCAACCAGATCCGCTCCTACGTGCTCCAGCCCTACCAGATGGTGAAGGACCTGCGCACCGGCCACGAGACCTCAGACACGCAAGGCGTGCTCGACGGCGATCTCGACGGCTTCATGGCCGCGACGCTCGCGATGGATGTCGCCGGCAAGAGCCGGGCCGAGGCGCAGGCCGACGACTGACGGCCGTCCCCGCGGCGCAAGGTGGGGTTCACCCCACATGCGCCCCCGATCCTCCCGGTAAGGTGGGTTTAAACCCACCTTACGCCCCCCGTCCCCGGATGCGCTCTTGCCAGCCGCCCGAAACGCTATAGCCTTTCGGTTGCGCGCGAGGGAGGAGGAAAGATGACTGACAAGCAGGCAGAGGCGGATGCCTTGCCGGAGGTGCGGTCCGTGGCCGTATCCGATATACGGGAAGTCCTGAAGGCGGGATTCGCCGATTTTCGCAAGGCGCCGGCCTTCGGGCTCTTCTTCAGCGCGATCTACGTGGCGGGGGGGATCATCATCTACCTCGTCTATGCGGCGGCGGGACAGGAATGGTGGCTGATCCCGGTCATCGTCGGCTTCCCGATCCTCGCGCCTTTCGCGGCGGTCGGGCTCTACGAGGTCAGCCGGCGGATCGAGGCGGGCGAGCCCCTCGTCTGGCGCGAGGTCCTCGGCGTGGTCTTTTCGCAAAAGGACCGGCAGATCCCCTCGATGGCGATGGTGATCATGCTCATGTTCATGTTCTGGGTCTTCGTCGCCCACACGATCTTCGCGCTCTTCATGGGGCTTTCGGCGATGACCAACGTCACCTCGTCGCTGGCGCTTCTTCTCGACGGCAACGGGCCGATCATGCTGCTCGTCGGCTCGGCGATCGGCGCGGGCTTCGCCGCCGTCCTCTTCTCGATCACCGTGGCCGGGCTGCCGCTGCTTCTCGACCGAGAGATCGACTTCGTCAGCGCGATGATCCTGTCGGTTCAGGCCGTCATCGCCAATATCGGGCCGATGATCCTCTGGGGCATCGTCATCGCGGCGCTGCTCTTTCTCGGGATGCTGCCGCTCTTTCTCGGCCTCTTCCTCGCGCTGCCGATCCTCGGTCATGCGACCTGGCACATGTATCGGCGGCTGCTGGCCCGCTGACCGGAAACGCGGAAAAGGGCAGCCGCGCGGCTGCCCTTTCAGATCCTTCCAGGCCCGGGGCAGTTACTTCCCCGGCGAGGCGGAGGGGGCGATGGCGGGTTTCGGCGCGCCGGTGGCGAGCGGGTCTTCCTGACGCTGCACCGAGCCTTCGAAATGCGCGCCGGATTCAATCGCGATCGTCTTGTGGATGATGTCGCCCTCGACCCGCGCGGTCGAGGTGAGACGGACCTTCAGCCCCCGCACCCGGCCGATCACCCGGCCGTTCACCACGATGTCGTCGGCAACGATCTCGCCCTTGATCGTGGCGCTTTCGCCGACGGTCAGGAGATGGGCGCGGATATCGCCCTCGACCACGCCCTCGACCTGGATGTCGCCCGAGGTCTTCACGTTGCCGGTGATCGTCAGGTCGGAAGACAGGACCGATGCCGGCGGCTTGGCCTTCGGCGCGCTCGAGACATAGTCGAAGGCAGGCTTGGCCGTGGCCGGCTCGGGCGCCTTCTGCGGTATGGTCTCGGCACCCGCTTTCGGTCCGGGTTCATTGATCCTGCTCTTAGAAAACATTGTTGGCCGCCTTGATAAACGTCATCGGGTTGGTTGCTGAGCCGCCGGTGCGCACCTCGTAGTGGAGATGGGTGCCCGTCGAGCGGCCAGTATTTCCCATATCACCGATCTTGTCCCCGCGCGAGACCTTTTGCCCGACCTCGACGCGCACTTTCGAGAGGTGACCGTAGCGGGTCTCTATGCCGAACTCGTGACGGATCTTCACGAGGTTGCCGTAGCCCGATTCCCAGCCGGCATGGACCACCGTGCCGTCCGCCGTGGCATAGATCGGCGAGCCCTGGGCGCCGGCCATGTCGATGCCCTCGTGCATCCGCCCCCAGCGTCGGCCGAAGCCCGACGTGTAGCGGAACGAGGTCTTGAGCGGCATCGCGAAGGGCGCCTTTTCCACCGCCAGCCGGTAGAGGTTCATCCGGTCGAGCCCTTCGAGGATGCGGCCCGCGCGTTCGGCATCGGCATCGCCGCCGGGCGGAATCATCGGCGCGAGCGGGCCGAGCGGTCCGCCCTGGCCCGAATAGCCACGCCGCACCTGGTCGATCAGGTCGTCGGGGTCGAGGCCGGCGGACGAGAACATCTTGTCGAGCGGCGCCATCGAGATCGTCACCGCCTCTTCGAGGCTGGTGAAGATGTCGTCGTGACGCTCTTCCAGCAGCTTCATCTCGTATGCGATCTCGTCGGCCTCGGCCTTGGCAGTGTCGGCCACCTCCGCCATCGCGTCGCGCTCGGTCGCGGTGCGCCCGAGGGCCGCGGTGACGAAGCCGAGGGTCTCGGCCACGTCTTCGGGCGGCGTGCCGCCATTCGCGGCGAGTTGCGGGCCTTCGGAGGCGGCGGCGGCGAGTTCGGCGACGCGCTGGTTGGCGTCGTCCCGCTCGGTCATCGTGCGCCGCAGCGTCGCCTGGATCACGCCGATCCCGGTCTCCAGCTCCTTGCGGCGTTCCTCGGAGGCGAGGAGCGCGGACTGCATCTGCGAGACCTGCCCGAGCGCCAGTGCGAAGCGCTCCTGCGCCGCGAGCGCCTCTTCGGCGCGCTTGTCGCGTTCGAGCGACAGCGCGTCGAGCCGCGCCTCGTAGGTCGCCTGTTCGCGCCGGGCCTGTTCGCGGGCGCTGCCCGAGCTGATCGAATCCATCAGGAGGATTGCGGTGGCGACAATGGTCCAGGCCAGCACGGCGGCCGATCCGGCGAGCGCGACAGCCTGCGTCGCGGGCCGGAGCCGGACGAAGCGGGTTTCGGTATCCGAGCGCAGGAAGAGACGCTGTTCCGGAAGTCGGCGTTCGAGTGCCGCGTGAAAGCGGCCAATGACACGTCCTGGCAATCCTGCCCCCGTTTATCTGGTCATTTTCCTGGTCATCCAGAAAGCCGGGTCCCTATCCCCGAGAACCCGCCAAGGAGGGCTTAGCAACCGCGCCCCGTGCTCGCAAGGCGTTTGAGCCGGAGCGCCGTGGAAGCGGCCGGAACGCGCCGCCATCGGCGAAATCCCGCCGATACCCGGCAGGCATCATTCCGGAATTCTCTCATGATTACGGGGTCTTCAACGAAACCCGGCGGTTCCGGGCGCCGTGGCCACTTCCTCGGCGAGGGGCCAGTAGAAGTCGGGCGGAAGCCCGGATTCGGCACGCTTTTCGTCGTTGAAGGGCGGCTTCAGGGGCCCGTGAAAATACTGCCGGACAAGGCGGTGGAAGACCTCCTTCGGGTCGATCCCGTCGCGGCCGCAGAGCCAGTTGAACCACTTCACCCCGTAGGCGACATGGCCGACCTCCTCGGCGTAGATCGTGCGCAGGGCCGCGACGGCGCCCGCCTCGCCGGCCGTCTCGAAGACGCCGATCATCCCCGGCGTCACGTCGAGCCCGCGTGCCTCCAGCACCATCGGCACCACGGCGAGCCGGCCGAGAAGGTCCCCGGCCGTGTCCTCGGCCGCGCGCCACATGAAGGCATGGGCGGGCAGGGCGCCGTAATGGCTGCCCATGCTCTCAAGGCAATCCGACAAGAGGTTGAAATGCTTCGATTCCTCGTCCGCAGACTTCACCCAGTCGTCGTAGAAGCCAGGCGGCATCGGCACATCGGTGAAGCGGGCGACGATGTCCCAGTGGAGATCGACGGCATTGAGTTCGATATGGGCGAGCGCGTGCAGAAGCGCGATCCGGCCTTGCGGACTGCCGGGCCGGCGGCGCGGCACCTCGCGCGGGGGCAGGAGGTCGGGCTTTTCGGGCCGGGCCGGGCGCCGGGGCGGTTCCGCCCGGCCGACCGGGATCGGCGCGCCGGCGGCGCGCGCCGCGCGCCAGCGGGCGGCATGGGCGTGCGACAGCGCGGTCTTGGCGCGGCCGTCGGCGGTCGTCAGCACCTCCACCGCCATTTCGGCGAGTGTGAGGCTCACAGCGCCCGTGCCGCGTCGAGCACTTCGGCCGCATGGCCGTCGACCTTCACCGAGGGCCAGATACGGGCGATCCGGCCGGTCCCGTCGATGAGGAACGTGGCCCGGGTGATGCCCATGAAGGTCTTGCCATACATCTTCTTCTCGCCCCAGACGCCGTAGCGGTCGCAGGTGTCGCCCGCCTCGTCCGAGGCGAGGATCACGCCGAGCCCGTGTTTCGCGCAGAACTTCTCATGTGCCTTCACGCTGTCCTTCGAGACGCCGACGACCACGGCGCCGGCTGCGTTGAATTCATCGGCGAGGCGGGTGAAGTCTAGCGCCTCGGTCGTGCAGCCGGGCGTATCGTCCTTGGGGTAGAAGTAAAGAACCACCTTCCTCGGCGCGAGGCCGGAGAGCGAGACCATGCCGCCGCCGTCGCGGGGAAGGGTGAAATCGGGGGCCTTGTCGCCTTCGGTGAGCATCTCTTTGCCATCCTTGTGAAGTGAGCTTCGCCTTTGTGTTTTAATCCGCTTTCCGCAAAGATAAAGGGAAGCCTGGAAGCGGCCCGCCATCAGGGCGGGGACGGGCAGGGCGGCAGGATGACGGAAAAGGACGCGACGACGGGCCCCGCACCCGCCCCGAAGCCGCATTGGCGGCATCCGGGGCTGTGGCTGTTTTTGCTTGCCGTCGTCCTGCTCGTTCTCGTCAATATCGGTCTCGGACTGACCGGGAAGGCCATTGCCGTCCCCGCCTGGGTGGTCGAGCGGATCGAGGTGCGGGCGAATGCGGCCCTCGCCGGCATCGCTTCGGCCAAGGTCGGCGGGGCGGAGCTTCTGGTCGATGCGCACTTCGTGCCGCATGTCCGGCTCCGCGCGGTCGAACTGTTCAGCGCGGGCGGCGCGCGGATCGCGATCCTGCCGGATCTGCGCACCACGCTGAGGGCGCAACCGATCCTTCGCGGCAAGCTCGAGCCGCGCTCGCTGTCGATCTACGGCGCGCAGATCGCGCTGCGCCGGTTGCCGGACGGCAGCCTCGACCTGTCGGTCGGAACCGATGTCGCCGGGGCAGCGGAGGCGATCGGGCCGGTCGAGGTGGTGAAGGCGATCGACGCCGCCTTTGCCCTGCCGGTGCTGAGCGGGGTCGAGCAGATCACCGTCGAGGGGCTCGACCTCCGGTTTCGCGACGACCGCAGTGGCCAGGTCTGGAACGCGGCCGGCGGCTGGCTCGCGCTGACGCAGACCGCGGCCGAGATCGGCATCGACCTCGGCTTCACGCTGGAGGAGGCGGGGCGGCGCCAGGCGCGGGCGCAGCTCAGCTTCACCTCGGTCAAGGCCTCGCCCGAGGCGACACTGTCGGCCCGGATCACCGATGTCTCGGCCCGCGACCTTGCCGCGCAGTCGCCGGCCCTGGCATGGCTCGCGGCCCTCGACGCGCCGATCTCGGGCTCGATCCGGTCCGGGATCGCGGCCGACGGCAGCTTGAGCGACCTCAACGCGACGCTGGAGATCGGCGCCGGCGCCTTGCAGCCGAACGAGGACACCGAGCCCGTGCGCTTCGACCGGGCGCGGATCGACCTCAGCTACGATCCCGAAACCGCCCGGATCGACTTTCCCGACATCGCGATCGACGGCCCCGCCCTGCGGGTCCGCGCCGGCGCGAAGGCCTGGCTGAAGGATATCGAGAACGGGCTTCCCTCGTCGCTTGTCGGGCAGGTGAAGATCACCGAGCTCAAGGCCGACCCGGAGGGGCTTTTCGCCGATCCGGTGACGATCGGCGAAGGCGCGCTCGACTTCCGGCTCGCGCTCAACCCGTTCCGCGTCGATCTCGGCCAGCTCGTGCTCCTCGACGGCGACCGGAGGATCAGCGCCAGGGGCGATATCGCCGCCGCGCCGGATGGCTGGGCGGTGGCGCTCGACGTCGCGATCAACCGGATCGAGAGCGAGCGTCTCCTCGCCCTCTGGCCGGTCGCGGCGGTGCCGAAGACCCGCGCCTGGCTTGAGGAGAACGTCGCGACGAGCCAGCTTTTCGACGTGAAGTCCGCCTTCCGCCTTCGGCCCGGCGACGATCCGCATTTCACGCTCGGCTGGGAGTTCAGCGATACCGAGGTGCGGATCCTCAGGACCCTGCCGCCGGTCGAGGGCGGCGCCGGCTACGCGACGATCGACGACTACACCTACACGCTCGTCGTGGATCGGGGGCATGTCACCGCGCCCGACGGCGGAAGTGTCGAGATGGCCGGCTCGGTGATGACGATCCCCGATCTCAGGATCAAGCCGGCGCCGGCGCGGTTCACCTTGCGCACCGACAGCACGATCACGGCCGCCCTTTCGCTTCTCGACCAGCCGCCGTTCCAGTTCCTGACCAAATCCGACCGGCCCGTCGATCTGGCCGAGGGGCGGGCGCGGGTCGAGGCGGTGCTCGACTTCGCGCTGGAGCGGAAGGTCCGGGCCAGCGATGTCGACTACAGCGTGACGGCCGAGCTTCTGGACGTCAGGTCGGAGAAGATCGCGCCGGGGCGGCTTCTCTCGGCCGGGGCGCTCACCCTGACGGCGACCCGCGCGGGGATGGAGATCGCCGGACCCGCCACGCTCTCGGGCGTGCCGGTCGAGGTGACCTGGCGGCAGGGCTTCGCGCCCGAGGAAAAGGGCAAGAGCCGCGTCGAGGGCACGATGGAGCTTTCGGCCCGCGCGCTCGAGGCGTTCGGCATCGCGCTGCCGAAAGGCGCGGTCTCGGGCACCGGGCGGGCGGGCGTGACGCTCGACCTCGCGAAGGGCAAGCCCACCGGCTTCGTCATCGACTCCGACCTCGCCGGCGTGGCCTTGCGCATCCCCGAGATCGGCTGGTCGAAGGCCGCCGGCCAGCGCGGCCGCTTCGCGGTCCGGGGCCGGCTCGGCCAGCCGGCCGAGATCGACCGGCTGGAGATCGAGGCGGCCGGACTCACCGTCGCCGGCGATCTCGTGCTGAAGGCCGATGGCGGGTTCGAGGCGGCGCGGTTCGGCACCGCAAGGCTCGGCGACTGGTTCGACGGGCAGGTGGAGCTGACCGGGCGCGGCAAGGGGCAGCCGGTCGGCATCGCGGTCAATGCCGGCCGGCTCGACCTCAGGGGCGCGACGTTCGGCGGTGGCGGCGGCAATGGCGGCGGGCCGGTCACGGTCGCGCTCGACCGGCTCCAGGTCTCGGCCGGGGTCGCGCTGACCGGGTTCCGCGGCAGTTTCACCACGCGCGGCGGCTTCACCGGCGATTTCACCGGCCGGATCAACGGCGAGGCGCCGGTCACCGGCGCCGTCGTGCCCTCGGGGGGGCGGAGCGCGATCCGGCTGACCTCGGCCGATGCGGGGGCGGTCCTGCGCGCGGCGGGGATCTTCGCCCGCGGCGTCGGCGGGACCCTCGACATGGCGCTGCGCCCGCTCGCGGCGGCGGGGGAGTACGACGGCACGGTGACGATCCGCCAGATCCGCGTCGTCGATGCCCCGGCCCTGGCGGACCTTCTCGACGCGATTTCGGTCGTGGGACTTCTGAGCCAGCTCAACGGCCCCGGCATCCTCTTTTCCGACGTCAGCGGCAGCTTCCGCCTGACGCCCGCGGCGGTCGAGATCCGCGAAGGCTCCGCCGTCGGCCCCTCGCTCGGCATCTCGGCGGCGGGGACCTATCAGGCGGGGGCCGGACAGATCGACCTCCAGGGCACGATCTCGCCGGTCTATCTCCTGAACGGCATCGGCCAGATCTTCTCGAAAAGCCGCGAGGGGCTCTTCGGCTTCAACTACCGCCTCGCCGGTGCGGCCGCCAACCCGAAGGTCACCGTCAATCCGCTGTCGATCCTCACGCCGGGCATGTTCCGCGAGATCTTCCGCGCCGCGCCACCGAAACTGACCCAATGAAACTCGGCGATTTCGACTTCGACCTGCCGGAACGTCTGATCGCCACGCGCCCCGTGCGCCCGCGCAGCGCAGCGCGGCTTCTGGTGGCCGAGGGCGATACCCTCCGCGATCTCCATGTCGGCGACCTGCCCGGCCTTCTCGGTCCCGGCGACCGGCTGGTGCTGAACGACACGAAAGTGATCCCGGCGCGGCTCACCGGCACGCGGACGCGCGCGACCGGGCAGGGGCCGGTGACGGCGAAGGTCGAGGTGACGCTGCTGGAGCCGCGCCCGGGCGGGCGCTGGTCGGCCCTCGTGAAGCCGCTCCGCAAGCTCCGCGAGGGCGAGGCGATCCGCCTCTCCGACCGGCTCTCGGCCAGGGTCGAGCGCATCGCAGAGGGGCAGGCGGATCTGTCGTTCAACCTCTCCGGGCCCGATTTCGACGCCGCGCTGGCCGAGGCGGGGCAGATGCCGCTGCCGCCCTATATCGCCGCCTTGCGCCCCCCCGATGCGCAGGATCTCGAGGACTACCAGACCGTCTTCGCCCGCGCCGCCGGGGCGGTGGCCGCGCCCACCGCATCCTTGCATTTCGACGACGCTCTCCTGGCCCGGCTGGCCGAAAGGGGCGTCGCCTTCAGCCATGTGACGCTCCATGTCGGCGCCGGCACCTTCCTGCCGGTGAAGGTGGAGGACGTGACGACCCACCGGATGCATGCCGAATGGGGGGAGGTGACGGAACGGGCCGCCGCCGAGATCAACGCCACTCGCGCCGCGGGCGGGCGGGTAATCCCGGTCGGCACCACCGCGCTGCGGCTGATCGAAAGCGCCGCCGACGAGACCGGGCAGGTCCACCCCTGGCGGGGCCTTACCGACATCTTCATCTATCCCGGCCATGCCTTCCGGGTGACGGACGGGTTGATGACGAATTTCCACCTGCCGAAATCGACGCTGCTGATGCTCGTCTCGGCGCTGATGGGGACGGGCCGGATCCGCCGGATCTATGCCCACGCGATCGGAGCTGGATACCGCTTCTTTTCCTACGGCGATGCCTCGCTTCTTCTGCCCGAAAGGCGTAATCCGAAGACGCCCGGTCGCGCCCGGGCCTGAAATCTCGCCCGTTCCGGCCAGACTGTACCCCGCGAAGACCGGCCTCCCGAGAAGAAAGACATTTTCCATGCTGACCGTCCTGCGCAATTCCTGGGCCCTCCTCATCGGCATCATGCTGCTGATGCTCGGCAACGGCATGCAGGGCACGCTTCTGGGCATCAGGGGCGGGATCGAGGGCTTCACCACGACGCAGATGTCGATCGTGATGTCGGCCTATTTCCTCGGCTTCCTCTTCGGCTCGCGCATGACGCCCGAGATGATCCGGAGGGTGGGGCACGTGCGGGTCTTCGCCGCCCTCGGCTCGATGATCTCGGCGGTTCTCGTGCTCTATGCCGCCGCCCCCGACTGGATGGCCTGGGCGGCGATGCGGGTGGTGATCGGCTTCTCCTTCTCGGGCGTCTACATCACCGCCGAAAGCTGGCTCAACAACGCCTCGACCAACGAAACGAGGGGGCAGGCGCTGTCGATGTACATGATCATGCAGATGATCGGCATCGTGGCCGCGCAAGCGATGCTGAACATGGGCGACCCCTCGGGCTACATCCTCTTCGTCATCCCCTCGGTCCTCGTCTCGCTCGCCTTCACGCCGATCCTGCTGTCGGTCGCGCAGGCGCCGGCATTCGAGACGACGAAACGCCTCAGCTTCACGGCCCTCTACAGCGCCTCGCCGCTCGGCTGCGTCGGCATGTTCCTGCTCGGCGGCGTCTTCTCGGCGCAGTTCGGCATGTCCTCGGTCTGGGGCACCCAGGCCGGGCTCAGCGTGCGCGACATCTCGATCTTCGTCGCCGCGATCTATGTCGGCGGCATGGTCTTCCAGTATCCGATCGGCTGGGCCTCGGACCGGATGGGGCGGCGAACGCTGGTGCTCGGCCTCTCGGCGCTCGGCGGGGTGGCGATGATCTGGGCGGCGGTCTTCGATCTCGGCTTCGCGAGCCTTCTCGTCGTCGCGGTCCTGATGGGGGGCATCTCCAATCCGCTCTATTCGCTGCTCGTCGCCTATACCAACGACTTCCTCGACAATGCCGACATGGCCGCCGCCTCGGCCGGGCTGATCTTCATCAACGGCCTCGGCGCCATCACCGGCCCGCTGATCACCGGCTGGATGATGGCGCGGATCGGGCCGAACGGCTATTTCCTCTTCATGGGCATTCTCTTCGCCGCGCTTGCCCTCTACGCCGCCTGGCGGATGACGCGGCGGCGGGTGGAGCGCAGCGCCCATCCCGGCGCCTTCGCCCCGCTCTCGCCGACGGCGAGCGCGCTTGCGGTCGAGGCGGTGATGGAGGCCGCGCAGGAAGCCAGCGAGGAGCCGGCAGCTTAGGGCTGGCAATCCTGTCCCCTTCCTGCAACTCTGATGACGATGCGGGGAGGGAGGATGCCGCCATGTCCGAACCTGAAGCGATCCTGGATTTCTGGCTGCACGAGGTCGGGCCGCAGGGCTGGTACCGCGCCGAGGACGAGGTCGACGACGAGATCCGCGCGCGGTTCCTCGCCGCCTGGGAAGACGCGCGGGACGGCCGCCGCGACTTCTGGCTGAACGGGCCGCGCGGCACGCTCGCCTTCCTGATCCTGACCGATCAGTTCCCGCGCAACATGTTCCGCGGCGATCCCCGCTCCTTCGCCACCGACGCCCGCGCCCGCGCCGCCGCCGGGGCCGCGATCGTCCAGGGCTGGGACCTGAAGGTGGCCGAGCCGGAGCGGCAGTTCTTCTATCTGCCGCTGATGCATTCCGAGGAGATCGCCGACCAGGATCGCTCGGTGGCGTTTTTCGAAAGCTCGATGCCGGAAACCGGAGCGTCGAACCTGACCCATGCCCGGGCGCACCGCGAGATCATCCGCCGTTTCGGCCGCTTCCCCTACCGCAATGCCGCCCTCGGGCGCGAAACCACGGCCGAGGAGACGGCGTTCCTCGACGGCGGCGGCTACGGCGCAATCGTCAGGGAGCTTGAAGGACAGGCGTGAGATCAGTCATGCTCTGGCTGCAATCGGCCACGGCGCCATGCGCATTGTGCGGAATCGAAAAGTAGTTTAATGGCAAACTACTTTTTCTGAGGGAGGAGAGACATGGCTGCGAAGACTTTCGACATGATCGTGATCGGCGCCGGACCCGGCGGCTACGTCGCCGCGATCCGGGGCGCGCAACTCGGCCTCAGCGTCGCGATCGTCGAGCGCGAGCATCTCGGCGGCATCTGCCTCAACTGGGGCTGCATCCCGACGAAGGCGCTGCTGCGGTCGGCCGAGGTCTTCCACCTCATGCACCGCGCCAAGGAGTTCGGCCTCAAGGCCGACGGGATCGGCTACGATCTCGACGCCGTGATTCAGCGGTCGCGCGGTGTGGCCAAGCAGCTTTCGGGCGGCATCGGCCACCTGATGAAGAAGAACAAGGTCACTGTCTTCATGGGCGCGGCGACGATCCCGGCGCAGGGCAAGGTCAGCGTCACGACCGACAAGGGCACCGAGGAACTGGCCGCGAAGGCCATTGTCCTGGCGACCGGCGCGCGGGCGCGGGAACTGCCGGGGCTCGAGGCGGACGGCGATCTCGTCTGGACCTACAAGCACGCCTTGCAGGCGAAGCGGATGCCGAAAAAGCTCCTCGTCATCGGCTCGGGCGCCATCGGCATCGAATTCGCGAGCTTCTTCAACACCCTCGGCTCCGACACGACGGTGGTCGAGGTGATGGATCGGGTGCTGCCGGTCGAGGACGCGGAAATCTCGGCCTTCGCGAAGAAGGCCTTCGTGAAGCAGGGCATGAAGATCATGGAGAAATCGACGGTCAAGAAGCTTGACCGCGCCCCGGATGGAAAAGGCGGCGGCAAGGTCACCGCCCATATCGAGGCAGGCGGCAAGACCGAGACGATGGAGTTCGACACCGTCATCTCCGCCGTCGGCATCGTCGGCAACGTGGAAAACCTCGGGCTGGAAGCGCTTGGCGTGAAGATCGACCGCACCCATGTCGTGACGGACGAATACTGCCGCACCGGGGTCGAGGGGCTTTACGCCATCGGCGACATCGCCGGGGCGCCGTGGCTGGCGCACAAGGCGAGCCATGAAGGCGTGATGGTGGCCGAGCTTGCCGCCGGCAAGAATCCGCATCCGATCAAGCCGAATTCCATCGCCGGCTGCACCTATTGCCACCCGCAAGTGGCGAGCGTCGGGCTGACCGAGGCCAGGGCCAAGGAGGCGGGGCACGAGGTGAAGGTCGGACGATTCCCCTTCATCGGCAACGGCAAGGCCATCGCGCTCGGTGAGCCCGAGGGTCTGATCAAGACCGTCTTCGACGCCAGGACCGGCGAGCTTCTCGGCGCCCACATGGTCGGCGCGGAAGTCACCGAACTGATCCAGGGATACGTCATCGGCCGCAGCCTCGAGACGACCGAAGCCGAACTGATCGAGACGGTCTTCCCGCATCCGACGCTGAGCGAGATGATGCATGAAGCCGTGCTCGACGCCTATGGCCGCGTCATCCATATGTGATCCGGCCGCCCCCGACCTCGATCGGGAACTGCTCTCGGAGGAAGGCGCGCGCCGCGGGGGGGCAGACGGCCCCCCGCTTCCTTCACGGGGTGATCGCGCCGCCGGCCGCCTGCCAGTCGTAGAACCCGCCGATATTGTGAACCTCGCGGTAGCCCATCGCCCTGAGCATCTGGGCCGCCATCTGGCTGCTCGCACCCGACGCGCAGTAAAGCGCCACCGGCCGGTCGACCGACAGGTCCGCCAGGCATTCCGGGCTCGACGGGTCGCATTTCATCTTCAGCACCATCAGCGGCACATGCAGCGCCCCCGCGGCGCGGCCGGAGGCGGCGAGTTCGTTGCCGTCGCGCACGTCGATGAGCGTCAACTCTCCCGCCGCGACCCGGGCGACCGCGTCGGCGGCGTTGAGTCGGGGGGCGGAGGGTTTCAGGAAACTGAGCATTGCGGCAGGCCTTTCGTGGCGGAGTTTTCCAGGATTTGTCCCGCGCCGGATCGGGTTTCAAGTGGGCGCGCCGAAAAACATTCAAAAAAGTGAATTCATTGCCGGGCCGCCACGCGGTCTGCCCCGGAAATCACCGATCTGCCCGAAAGTTAGCGTCCGTCGGGCCGGCGCCGGGCGGGCGCACGCCGGCGGGAAAGCGGGTTCCCTCTATGTTCTCTTTTTCAGGTTGGAGACTCGGTCGCCATGCACTATCTCTTAACCGCTGATCCCGGGGGCATCATGGCCGAGCAGAAATTCATCGAAGTGCGCGGCGCGCGCGAGCACAATCTGAAGTCGATCGACGTCGATATTCCGCGCGACAAGCTGACGGTGATCACCGGGCTGTCGGGCTCGGGCAAGTCCTCGCTCGCCTTCGACACGATCTATGCCGAGGGCCAGCGCCGCTATGTGGAGAGCCTTTCGGCCTATGCCCGGCAGTTCCTCGACATGATGGGCAAGCCCGATGTGGATCATATCTCGGGCCTCAGCCCGGCGATCTCCATCGAGCAGAAGACGACATCGAAGAACCCGCGTTCGACCGTCGGTACGGTGACCGAGATCTACGACTACCTGCGGCTCCTCTTCGCCCGTGTCGGCACGCCCTACAGCCCCGCCACCGGCAAGCCGATCGAGGCGCAGCAGGTGCAGGACATGGTCGATGCCGTGATGGCGATGGAGGAGGGAACGCGCGGCTATCTGATGGCGCCCATCGTGCGCGACCGGAAAGGCGAATACCGCAAGGAATTCCTTGAGCTCAGGAAGCAGGGCTTCCAGCGCGTGAAGGTCGACGGCCAGTTCCACGAGTTGGAGGAGCCGCCGACGCTCGACAAGAAGTTCCGCCACGATATCGACGTCGTGGTCGACCGGATCGTGGTGCGCGAGGGGCTGGAGACGCGGCTTGCCGACAGTTTTCGCACCGCGCTCAACCTCGCCGACGGCATCGCGATCCTCGAAACCGCGCCCGCCGAGGGCGAGCCGGAGCGGATCACCTTCAGCGAGAAATTCGCCTGTCCCGTCAGCGGCTTCACCATCCCCGAGATCGAGCCGCGGCTGTTTTCCTTCAACGCCCCCTTCGGCGCCTGTCCCGCCTGCGACGGGCTCGGGGTAGAGCTTTTCTTCGACGAACGGCTCGTCGTGCCGGACGTGACGCTGAAGCTGAAGGACGGGGCGTTGGCGCCCTGGAACAAGGGCAAGTCGCCCTATTTCACCCAGACCATCGACGCGCTGGCGAAGCATTACGGTTTCGACGCGAGAAAGCCGTGGAAGGATCTGCCGGAAAAGGCGCAGCAGCTCTTCCTCCATGGCTCGGGCGACGAGGAGATCAAGTTCCGCTTCGACGAGGGCGGGCGGGTCTACGAGGTGACGCGGAGCTTCGAAGGCGTCATCCCGAACATGGAGCGCCGCTACCGCGAGACCGACAGCGCCTGGGTCCGGGAGGAGTTCGAGCGCTACCAGAACAACCGCCCCTGCGGCACCTGTGGCGGCCACCGGCTGCGCCCCGAGGCGCTCGCGGTGAAGATCGCGGGCCTGCATGTCGGCGAGGTCGTGCGGATGTCGATCAAGGAGGCCTATGACTGGATCGGCACCGTGCCCGCGAAACTGACCAGGCAGAAGAACGAGATCGCCCGCCTCATTCTCAAGGAAATCCGCGAACGCCTTGGATTCCTGAACAATGTCGGCCTCGAATACCTGACGCTCAGCCGCAATGCCGGCACCTTGTCGGGAGGCGAGAGCCAGCGGATCCGGCTCGCGAGCCAGATCGGCTCCGGCCTCACCGGCGTTCTCTATGTCCTCGACGAACCCTCGATCGGCCTGCACCAGCGTGACAACGACCGGCTGCTCGGGACGCTCAAGAATCTCCGCGATCAGGGCAACACGGTGTTGGTCGTCGAACATGACGAGGAGGCGATCCGCGAGGCCGACTATGTCTTCGATATCGGCCCCGGTGCCGGGGTGCATGGCGGTCAGGTCGTGGCCCGCGGGACGCCGGCGGAGATCGCGGCCGATCCGGCCTCGCTGACCGGGCAGTACCTCTCCGGCACGCGCGAGGTCGCGGTGCCGAAGCGTCGCCGCGCCGGCAACGGCAAGAAGCTGACGGTGGTGAAGGCCACCGGCAACAACCTCAAGGACATGACGGCGGAGTTCCCGCTCGGCCGGTTCGTCTGCGTCACCGGCGTCTCGGGCGGCGGCAAGTCGACGCTGACGGTGGAGACGCTTTACAAGAACGCGGCCCTGCGGCTGAACGGCGCGCGCGAGACGCCGGCGCCCTGCGAGACGATCAAGGGCTTCGAGCATCTCGACAAGGTCATCGACATCGACCAGCGGCCCATCGGCCGGACGCCGCGCTCGAACCCCGCGACCTATACCGGCGCCTTCACGCCGATCCGCGACTGGTTCGCGGGCCTGCCGGAGGCCAAGGCGCGCGGCTACCTGCCGGGGCGGTTCTCGTTCAACGTGAAGGGCGGGCGCTGCGAGGCCTGCCAGGGCGACGGCGTCATCAAGATCGAGATGCACTTCCTGC
>WOZM01000239.1 GCA_011620265.1 Paracoccaceae bacterium | reverse complement strand
CAGAAAAAGAACAGGCTCTACTTACGAGTGGCCCTCAAAAAGGGGGCAGGTCAGCCATGTTGAACGAGATTGGGTTGCTGACCCAGATCGACCGGACGGTCCTTGCGGCCTACTGCCAGGCCTACGCCCGATGGGTGGAAGCCGAGCGCAAGCTCGCCGAGACGCCGCCGCTCCTCAAGACCCCGGCGGGCTACGTCCAGGTCTCGCCCTGGATCACCATCTCGAACAAGCAGGTCGAGCTGATGACGCGGCTGATGGCCGAGTTTGGTCTCACGCCCTCGGCGCGGTCGCGGCTCGCGATCCAGGTCCCGAACGGTCCGAAGCCCTGGGAATACGTGCCCGAGAGCAGGAGGAAGGGGTCATGACGCGCGGACGCAAACCCACACCGACCTCGCTGCGCCGCAAGGCCGGCAATCCCGGCAAGCGGGGTTACAATCATTCCGAGCCGGTGCCGCCGGAGGGAATGCCCGACTGTCCGCCGCATCTGTCGGAGCTGGCCCGCGCGGAATGGCAGCGCATCGCGGCGCCGCTCCACGGCATGGGGGTGCTGACGCTGGTCGATCGCGCGGCGCTCGCAGCCTATTGCCAGGCATACGGCCGCTGGGCCGAGGCGGAGGAAAAGCTCAAGGAAACGCCGGTGATGCTGAAGACGCCCTCGCGCTATGTGCAGCAGTCGCCCTGGCTCTCGGTCGCCAACAAGCAGTTGGAATTGATGGGCCGCTACATGGCCGAACTCGGGATCACGCCAGCCTCGCGGTCGCGCATCTCCATCAGCAATCCTGGCGACGACGTGGCGATGCCGCTCGTCATCAAGCTCGTGGCCCGCGCGCCTGCCCAGGACGGCCTGCCAGCGCGGATCACTCGGCATGATGGGGGCAAAGCTGCTGAAGCCGAGGGGCCGCTCTGAGCCCCCAGCGGACTTTGCACGTGGCCCAAGGAAGCTCCAAACTTCCAAGACCCAGTTCCGCAACCCTGATTGCGTTCCCAACAAACGATGGAGTCACTCACTGGCTCTTGTCACACTGCATTGGCCTAGCATCGACTGTTCGGCCCATTATTATTTAATTGTCAATGACCAGAATCAATGACAGCAACTTTGTCGCACCGTCACTCTGACCGCCCTGAACAAATGGGTTATAGGGAAGGGGTAGGGGTCATGACAATCACCGGTAAGGCTTTGACGCTGGCGGTCTGCGTCCTTGCGCAGGCGGCAGCGGCGCAGGAACGCGATGACGAAAGCTACCATGCGGACTTCATCTTCGGCGCGCCGGCCGACCCGTCCGAGGCCTGGAAAGTAACGCGAGGCGGGCGGCTCTACGATAACTGGTATGCTACGCAAGGCACGGATGGCCCCGAGGACACGCATACCGCCTGGCCGGACTCCAACACAAAGCAAAAGGGATCGACCACTTGGCGGTGCAAATGGTGTCACGGCTGGGATTACCGCGGAGCCGAAGGCAAATATGGGAGCGGATCTTATCAGACCGGCATCGCCGGTGTGCTGGGGTATTCCGGTGACGCATCGGCGCTGGAGCAGGCTTTGCGATCGGAACCGCACGGATACACCGAAGAGATGATCCCCACGGAGCAGGCGCAATATATCGCCGCCTTCCTTGCCGGCGGGCTCGACGACATGAACACGGTGATCGACTTCGACACGGGCGACGTGACGGGCGATCTCGGGAACGGCGCCGCCGTATTCCAGACCACCTGTGCATCCTGTCATGGATTCGACGGGCGGGCACTCAACTGGGGCGACGCAGACGAGCCGGGATTTGTCGGCACCGAGGCGAACGCCAACCCATGGGAGGTCTTGCACAAGATCCGCAATGGCCATCCCGGCGTCGAGATGATCTCGCTTCGGTCATTCGACTTTCAGACCGCCGCGGATGTGCTGGCCTATACCCGTACATTGCCCGAGAAATAAGCGGCAGTTTCCTTTCGCCTGGAATGTTTCGAAAAAGGGTAGCCCCGGTGGCGCGCGGCGTTCGCGACGTCGAGCTCACCGGGAGCTAATCAAAAAAAAGTCGACGTCTGTACGTCTGCTTTGTCCCGCAAAGCCGACTTCCAGGAATAGAAATCACGCGCGGCACCCCATAGTGACGGAGGTCTTGGTCAAATCTGTGAATCTTGAAGGCATATAGTGCTACGTGACGTCGCGATCCTACGGTACACAACTGCGCAACCAACGTCAGGCAGTTCTGTACAGGGAGGGCCGCCGTCATGCTCACACTCGTCGCCCGCGACGGGAAAGGGGGAAATCTTCCGGTGCTTTCCCCCTTGCGCCTCATCGCCTACGAACGGGTCTCCACCGCCCGGCAGGGGCAGTCGGGGCTGGGGTTGGAGGCACAGCGCAAAACGATCGATGCCTTTGCCGCATCACGGGGTGCTGCGGTCCTCGCCCGCTTCACCGAGGTCGAGAGCGGACGAAACCCCGACCGGCCCGAACTCGGCAAGGCCATCCAGCTTGCCCGTCTGACTGGCGCCACGCTCGTCATCGCCAAGCTCGACCGGCTGTCGCGCAATGCCGCCTTTCTGCTCACGCTCCGGGACAGCGGTGTCCGGTTCCTTGCCTGCGACATGCCCGAGGCGAATGATCTCACCGCCGGCATCATGGCGCTTGTTGCCCAGCAGGAGCGCGAGGCGATCTCCCGGCGCACCAAGGAGGCGCTGGCGGTCGCCAAGGCGCGAGGGGTGAGGCTCGGAATCCGAATGGCGCCGCAGCGCTCCGGCGGGCGGGCGACAATGGCAGAGCCCTTCGGCGCACCGTCGCCGCAAATGCGGATGCCTTCGCTCGCGACCTTTCTCCCATCCTGGATAGCATCCGCGCCGGCGGCCACGGCTCGCTTCGCGCCATCGCCTCGGAGCTGAATGCTCGTGGTATGCGGACGCGACGCGGCGGTCGGTGGTGCGTCTCGAACGTGCGCAACCTATTGACAAGGCTGGGCGCCTGATCGTCGACTTAGCCCTTTCATCATCGGGCGACCCGCGATCCGGAGGCGTTCGAGGGTGAGGTGGCATAGGCAAAGGTCCGACGGACCTTCGCTCCGCCGAACGTGTGCGAGGTCGGGTTCCTCGGCTTCGGCTACTACCCGAAATCGCGCTTCATCCATGTCGATCTCGGCCCGGGACGGCAGTGGGGCGAGCGGTTCCCGGTCCGGGCGAATGCCTTTGCCACCGAGGCCCCGCCAGCGCGGGAAGTACTGGCCGACAGCCGCACGATGAAGGCCGGCGGGGCGGCTGGCGTGGCGACGCTGGGCGCGGCCGGGGTCGAGGTGGCGCAGGAGGTTCTCGCGGAAACGCAATCCGCCATCCTGCCGCTGGTGCCCTATCTCGACACCCTGCGATGAGTGTTCATCGCGGTGGCGCTCGGCGGCATTGCGGTCACGATCTACGCCCGGCTGGATGACTGGAAACGGGGGAGGCGGTGATCGCCGGGCTGCTCACCGGGATCGCTACGTGCCCGTGGATGCGGGCGGCGCTGCGCTACGGCGCCATCGTCCTCGCCGTGCTCCTGTTCCTGCTGTCGCTTCGGCGGTCTGGCGAGCGAGCGGGACGCCTCGCCGAACGCCTTGAGACCACGGAGAAGGCCAATG
>WOZM01000163.1 GCA_011620265.1 Paracoccaceae bacterium | reverse complement strand
GAGGCGGGCTTGCCGGGCGAGCTGCATGTGCTGCGCTCGGACCGGATGAGCATCGTGCCGGGCGCGGATGGCTGGCCGGTGGCCTATGACTACACGGTGGGCGCGCGCAGGCACCGCTTCGACATGACCGGCGAGCCGGACCCGATCTGCCATATCCGCAGCTTTCATCCGCAGGATGACCATTATGGCCTCAGCCCCATGCAGGCGGCGGCGGTGGCGGTGGATGTGCACAACAGCGCCAGCGCCTGGTCGAAGGCGCTGCTGGACAATGCCGCCCGCCCCTCGGTTGCCATCGTCTACAAGGGCGCGGACGGGCAGGGGCAGTTGTCGGCCGACCAGTATGACCGGCTGGTGAGCGAGATGGAGATGCATCATCAGGGCGCGCGCAATGCCGGGCGGCCGATGCTGCTGGAGGGCGGGCTGGACTGGAAGCCGATGGGGTTCTCGCCCTCGGACATGGAGTTCCAGAAGACCAAGGAGGCGGCGGCGCGGGAGATCGCGGTGGCCTTCGGGGTGCCGCCGATGCTGCTCGGGATCCCCGGCGATGCGACCTATGCCAATTATCAGGAGGCGAACCGGGGCTTCTACCGGTTGACGGTGCTGCCGCTCGCGACGCGGGTGACGGCGGCGGTGAGCTACTGGCTGTCGACGCATCTTGGCGAACAGGTGGAGCTGCGCCCCGACCTCGACCAGGTGCCGGCTCTTGCCGGCGAGCGCGACCAGCAGTGGAAGCGGGTCGGTGAGGCCACGTTCCTGACCGATGCCGAGAAGCGCGCCATTCTCGGTCTGCCGCGTCTGACGGATGAGGAGTGACGATGGCGGGCGTGGGGTCGCGCTACCTCAAGGAGCCGTTCGAATGCGCCCATGAGCATCGCTTCGAGGCGACCGAGAAGATCATGGCCCTGCAGTTCGAGACCGTCGAGAAGCGGCTGGAGCGGATCGAGGCGATGATCACGGGCGTCGAGAAGCGGCTCTGGATGACGGTCTTCGGGGTCGTGGGCGTGATGCTGAGCCAGGCGGTGCAATCGGTGCTGGAATTCGGGCCGAAATAGGAAAATCGACATGATGACAAGCGATTACGGGCTGGAGACCAAGTTCTGCCGGCTGGGCGAGGATATCGCCGTCAGGGATGGCTGCCGGATCGAGGGCTATGCCTCGTTCTTCGGGGTCACCGATCAGGGCGGCGATGTCGTCGTGAGCGGCGCTTACGGCAAGTCTTTGGCGCGGCTGAAGGCGCAGGGCCGGGCGGTGAAGATGCTCTGGCAGCACGATCCGGCCCAGCCGATCGGGGTCTGGGACGAGATCGTCGAGGACGGGCGCGGCCTGCGCGTCAAGGGCCGAATCCTGACCGAGGTCGAGAAGGGCCGGGAGGCCGCCGCGCTGATCGCGGCGGGGGCGATTGACGGACTCTCCATCGGCTACCGCACGGTGACGGCGGAAAAGGATGCGAAGGGGCAGCGGCTTCTTCGTGAGGTGGAGCTTTGGGAAGTGTCGCTCGTGACCTTCCCGATGCTTCCCGAGGCGCGGGTCGGAGCCAAGGGCGATCTGCCCACGGACGCGGCCTTGCGGGAACTGGCGGCGGTCTTCGAGGACGCGCGCCGGATGCTGGCGGGGCGCCACTAGCCCCGTCTGACGCAACCCCCTGACTTGAGGTGATGGGTATGAAGAAGACCGAGACGAAGGCTCGGGCCGGGGAAGGCGTGTCCGACGCTCCGGCCGAGGAGGTGAAGTCCGCGCTGCAGGGGTTCCTGAGCGAATTCAAGGGCTTTCAGGACGACATGACATCGAAGCTGCAACAACAGGAAGAGCGACTGACCATGCTGGATCGCAAATCTTACGCCCCGGGACGCCCGGTTCTGTCCACTGCCGTCGATCACGACGCGCCGCACAAGAAGGCCTTTGCCGCCTATCTGCGGTCGGGCGACGATGACGGCCTGCGCGGGCTTGTCCTCGAGGGCAAGGCGCTCAACACGCAAGTCAACGCGGATGGCGGGTTTCTCGTCGATCCCGAGACCTCGGCCCGCATCCGCGGCGTGCTGAAATCGACCTCGTCGCTGCGCTCGGTCGCCAATGTGGTGAGCGTCGAGGCGACCTCGTTCGACGTGCTGGTCGATCACACCGATCTCGGCTCGGGCTGGGCGACCGAGACCGGTTCGCTCGGCGAGACCGGGACGCCGCAGATCGACCGCATCTCGATCCCGCTGCACGAGCTCGCGGCGATGCCGAAGGCGTCGCAGCGGCTGCTCGACGACAGCGCCTTCGACGTCGAGGGCTGGCTCGCCGAGCGCATCGCCGACAAGTTCAGCCGGGCCGAGGCCCAGTCCTTCATCTCGGGCGACGGCATCGACAAGCCGACGGGTTTCCTGACCCATTCGACCGTCGACAACGGCGTCTGGGCCTGGGGTTCGCTCGGCTACGTCCCGACCGGGGCGGCGGGCGACTTCGCGGCCACCAACGCGTCGGATGCGATCATCGACCTCGTCTATGCGCTGAACGCGGAATACCGTGCCAATGCGACCTTCGTGATGAATTCGAAGACCGCGGGTGCCGTGCGCAAGATGAAGGATGCCGATGGCCGCTTTCTCTGGTCCGACGGTCTGGCCGCCGGAGAGCCCGCGCGCCTGATGGGCTACCCGGTCCTGGTGGCCGAGGACATGCCGGATATCGGCAATGACGCCTATGCCATCGCGTTCGGCGACTTCCACAACGGCTATACCGTCGCGGAGCGTCCCGACATGCGCATCCTGCGCGATCCGTTCTCGGCCAAGCCGCATGTCCTCTTCTACGCATCCAAGCGCGTGGGCGGCGACGTGAGCGACTTCGCCGCGATCAAGCTGCTGAAATTCGCGATCTCGTAAGGGGTCGCGGACAGGCCGGGGCCTTCGGGTGCCGGCCTTTCGGGCGCGGGTCGCCTATCCCTCGTGTTGTCTAGCTGCTCCCTCCGTCCGAGCAATGCGGGGCTGGCCCGCGCCCGATCCTTCGAGGAGGGGCGTGACTATCGGAGATTTCCATGATGCTGAGCGAAGTGACGCCGGTGCCGCAGGCGGCCCTGCCGGTGGCGGAATTCAAGGACCATCTGAGGCTCGGCACCGGGTTCGCCGATGATGGCGCGCAGGATGCGCTAGTGGAAAGTTATCTGCGTTCGGCGCTTGCCGCGATCGAGGGGCGCATCGGCAAGGCGCTGATCGCCCGCGATTTCCTGCTGGAGCTGACCGGCTGGCGCTGGCCCGACAGTCAGGCGTTTCCGCTGGCGCCGGTGAGTGCCGTCGGATCGGTCACGGTCAGGGACCGCGACGGGGTGCCGGATCTGATCGACCCGACCCGCTACCGGCTGGAGCGCGATGCGCATCGGCCGAAGATCGTCGCCTCGGGCGCGCTGTTGCCGGGGATTCCGGTGGGCGGCACGGTCGAAGTGGTCTTCACCGCCGGCTTCGGTTCGGCCTGGGCGGATGTGCCGGTCGATCTCGGTCAGGCGGTGTTCCTGCTTGCGGCGCAGTATCACGAGACCCGGCACGAGCTCGGCGCGGGACAGGCGATGCCGTTTGGGGTGATGGCGCTGATCGAGCGCTGGCGGACCGTGCGGGTGCTCGGCGGGGGGGCGGCATGAGCGCGCCCCGGCTGAACCGCAAGCTGGTGCTGGAAGCGGCGCAACGGGCGCCGGACGGCGCCGGTGGCTGGACGCTGAGCTGGGTGGCGCTGGGTGCGCTCTGGGCGCGGCTTGATCCGGGCACCGGGCGGGAGCGGGCGGGCGAGTTCGTTACCCTGTCGGCGGTGCCTTACCGGATAACGGTGCGCGCAGCACCTCAGGGCGCGCCGTCGCGACCCAGGCCCGAACAGCGGTTTCGCGACGGGGCGCGGGTCTTCCGCATCACGGCGGTGACGGAAGAGGACGCGCAGGGGCACTACCTGACCTGTTTCGCGCAGGAGGAGGTTCTGGCATGAGCTACGGAGCGGCGGCCGCCTTGCAGGCGGCGATCTATCAGCGGCTTACGGCGGACAGCGCCTTGGATGCGCTGGTTTCGGGTGCGATCTACGATTCGGTGCCGCCGGGGACCACGACCGGGACCTATGTCTCGCTCGGCCCCGAGGATGTGCGCGACGCCTCCGACCAGGTCGGCCGCGGGGCGTTCCACGAATTCGTCGTCTCGGTCGTGACCGATCAGGCGGGGTTCCAGAACGCCAAGGCGGTCGCCGCGGCGGTGTCGGACGCGCTGACCGGCGCGACGCTGGTGCTGGCGCGCGGGCGGCTGGTGGGCCTGTGGTTCCTGTCGGCGCGGGCGCGGCGGGTCGAAAAGGCGGATGTGCGCCGGATCGACCTGACCTTCCGGGCGCGGATCGAGGATTGATGCGTGTTTCCCGTCGGATCGGCGGTTGCATGTATCGAACAATTATGGGTGTCAGTTCGTCGCTGACGGCCCAATTCTTTCACTAATCGGAGAACGGACATGGCTGCCCAGAACGGCAAGGACCTTCTGATCAAGCTCGACCTCACGGGGGGCGGGCTTTTCACCACGATCGCCGGTCTGCGGGCGACGCGGATCAGCTTCAACGCGGAAACCGTCGACGTGACGAGCCTCGAAAGCCAGGGCGGCTGGCGCGAGCTTCTGGGCGGCGCGGGGGTGCGGTCGGCCTCGGTCTCGGGGTCGGGCGTCTTCGTCGACAGCGCGACCGACGACCGCGCGCGGCAGATCTTCTTCGCCGGCACGGTCGAGCAGTTCCAGGTGATCATCCCCGATTTCGGCATCGTCGAGGGTCCGTTCCAGATCACCGCGATCGAATATGCGGGCAGCTACAACGGCGAGGCGACCTATGAGTTGTCGCTCGCCTCGGCCGGCGCCCTCACCTTCACGGCGATCTGATGGCGAACCCGTGGACGGGGGAGGTCGCGATCCGGCTCGACGGGACGCGGCATGTCGCCAAGCTGACGCTTGGGGCGCTGGCGGAGCTTGAGGCCGGGCTCGGGACCGGGACGCTGATCGAACTGGTCGAACGGTTCGAAGCGGGGCGGTTCTCGACCCGCGACGTGCTGATGCTGATCGTCGCCGGCCTTCGGGGCGGCGGCTGGGAGGGCACGGCCGCGGACCTGCTGAAGGTCGAGATCGGCGGCGGGCCGGTCGAGGCGGCGCGAGTGGCGGCGGAGCTTCTGGCCCGCGCCTTCACGGTGCCGGAGCAGGGATGACCGCGCTCGACTGGCCGGGGCTGATGCGGGCGGGCCTTGGCGGGCTGGGGCTCAGGCCCGAGGAATTCTGGCGCCTGACGCCGGCGGAGCTGGTGCTGATGCTGGGCGATCCGGGGGCGGTTCCGCCCCTGAACCGGGCGCGGCTGGAAGAGCTGGCGCGCGCCTGGCCCGACAAAGCGAAGGATGGATGAGATGGCGGTAACGGACGGGCTCGACGGGCTGGCCGCGCAGGCGGCTGCGTTGGAGAACAGCCTTGGCGGCGCGCAGGTGATGACGGCGGCCTTCGGCGGCGAGCTGGAGCGGATGCGCGAAAGCATGATCTTCACCGGGCGCGAGGTGGACAGCCTGTCGAAGAATATCGGCGGCGGTCTGAGGCGCGCCTTCGACGGGCTGATCTTCGACGGGCTGAAGCTGTCGGATGCGCTGCGCGGGGTGGCGCAGACGATGATCGACAGCGTCTACAACGTCGCGATGCGGCCCATTCAGAATGCGGTCGGGGGCGCGGTCGCCAACGGTCTCAATGGTTTGCTGAGCGGGCTTTTCCCGTTCGAGAAGGGCGGCAGTTTCGCGCAAGGTCGGGTGATGCCCTTCGCCCGGGGCGGTGTCGTGTCGTCGCCGACGATGTTCCCGATGCGCAACGGGCGCGGGCTGATGGGCGAGGCGGGGCCGGAGGCGATCATGCCGCTGGCGCGTGGGGCAGACGGCCGGCTGGGCGTGCAGACGGCGGGCGGCGGGCGGCCGGTCAATATCGTGATGAACGTGACGACGCCGGACGTGCAGGGCTTTGCCCGCAGCCAGAGCCAGATCGCGTCGCAGATGGCCCGCGCGCTTTCGCGCGGCGACAGGAACAGGTGAGGAGGGCGGCATGGCATTTCATGAGGTGCGGTTTCCGGCGAATCTCAGCTTCGGCTCGGTCGGGGGGCCGGAGCGGCGCACGGAAGTGGTGGCGCTGACCAACGGGTTCGAGGAGCGCAACACGCCCTGGGCGCAATCGCGCCGACGCTATGATGCGGGCGTGAGCCTGCGCAGTCTCGACGATATCGGCGCGCTGATCGCGTTTTTCGAGGCGCGGCAGGGGCAGCTCAGCGGGTTTCGCTGGAAGGACTGGGCCGACTTCAAGTCGGGCCGCGCGTCGGTGCCGGTCGCCTATGACGACCAGTTGATCGGGATCGGCGACGGGGTGAAGACCGGCTATCAGTTGATCAAGACCTATGCGTCGGGTGCCGAGGCGCAGGTGCGGGTGATCGCGAAGCCGGTCGCGGGCACGGTGCGCGTCGGGCTCCAGGGTGATGAACTCGCCGAGGGGGTGCACTACACGGTCGACACCACGTCCGGCATCGTCAGCTTCGCGAGCGCGCCGGCCGTGGATGAGCGCATCACGGCGGGCTACGAATTCGACGTCCCGGTGCGCTTCGACACCGATCGCATCCAGGTCTCGGTCGCGTCGTTCCAGGCGGGCGACGTGCCGCAGGTGCCGGTGGTGGAGGTGCGTCTCTGATGACCTATCCACAGCCATTGAAGGACCATCTGGCGGGTGGCGCCACCACGCTCGCCCGCGCCTTCGCGGTGACGCGGAAGGACGGGAAAGTGTTGGGCTTCACCGACCATGACCGTGACCTGTCGTTCGACGGGATCACCTTCCGCGCCGGAAGCGGCATGACCGCGAAGGCGATCCAGCAGGGCACGGGGCTTTCGGTCGACAATACCGAGGCCTTCGGCGCGCTCAGGTCCGACGCGATCACCGAGGCCGATATCCTCGCGGGCCGCTACGACGGCGCCGAGGTCCGGGGCTGGCTGGTCAACTGGGCCGACGTCTCGGTCAGGGCGTTGCAGTTTCGCGGGCATATGGGCGAGATCGTGCGGTCGGGCGGCGCGTTCAACGCCGAGCTGCGCGGGCTGGCCGAAGGGCTCAACCAGCCGCAGGGGCTGATCTTTCATGCCCGCTGCTCGGCGGTTCTGGGCGATGGGCGCTGCAGGTTCGACCTGACCCAGCCGGGATATGCCGAAGAGCGCGTCGTCGAGACGGTTGCGGGCGGCCGGGTCTTCGGCTTCGCGGATTTCGCCGGCTACGAGGATCGCTGGTTCGAGAAGGGCCGGTTCCGGGTTCTGACCGGCAAGGCGGCCGGGCTCGTGGGGGCGGTGAAGAACGACCGGATCCGCAAGGGCACCGGCCGCGAGGTCGAACTGTGGCAGGCGCTGGGCACGGCGCCCGCGCCGGGCGACATGGTGCGGATCGAGGCGGGCTGCGACCGGCGGGCCGATACCTGTCGGCTCAAATTCGCGAACTTCGACAATTTCCGTGGCTTTCCGGACATTCCGGGCGAGGACTGGCTGATGTCCTATCCGGTCGGCGCCGGCGTCAATGACGGCGGGAGCCGGCGCGGATGAGCGGGACGGGCACCCGCGCGGTTGCGGTCGCGCGGGGCTGGATCGGCACGCCCTACCGGCATCAGGCATCGGCGCGCGGCGCGGGCGCCGATTGTCTCGGGCTGCTGCGCGGCGTCTGGCGCGAGCTTTACGGGGCGGAGCCGGAGCCGGTGCCGGCCTACACGCAGGACTGGTCGGAGCCGGAGGGGGCCGAGCGGCTCTGGCAGGCGGCGCGGCGGCATCTGCGGGACTGCGATCCCCGGAGCCCCGTGCGGCCGGGCGAGGTCCTGTTGTTCCGCATGCGCGCCGGGTCGGTCGCGAAACATCTGGGTCTGGCGGCCGAACGCGGCGGCCGGGCCACGTTCATTCACGCCTATTCCGGGCACGGGGTCGTGGAAAGTCCGCTTTCCGCCCCCTGGGCGCGCCGTGTCGTGGCGCGCTTCGAATTTCCCTGAAGGAGGGTCGGCATGGCCACCATTCTGCTTTCGGCCGCGGGCGCCTCGATCGGGGCCGGTTTCGGCGGCTCCGTCCTCGGGCTGTCCGGGGCGGTGATCGGCCGCGCCATCGGCGCGACCCTGGGACGGGTCCTCGACCAGCGGCTGATGGGCTCGGGCTCGCAGGCGGTCGAGACCGGCAAGGTCGACCGTTTTCGCCTGACTGGAGCCTCCGAGGGCGCGCCGATCGGCCAGGTCTGGGGCAGGATGCGGGTGTCGGGGCAGGTGATCTGGGCCTCGCGCTTTCTCGAGACGACGAGCACTTCGGGAGGCGGTGGCAAGGGGGCGCCGCCGTCGCCGCGGGTGACGGAATACTCGTATTCGGTAAGCATCGCCGTGGCGCTCTGCGAGGGCGAGATCACGCGCGTCGGCCGCATCTGGGCCGATGGCGTCGAGATCTCCCGCGATGACGTGACGATGCGGGTCTATACCGGAGCGGAGGACCAGTCCCCGGATCCGAAGATGGAGGCGGTCGAGGGCGCGGGCGCGGTGCCGGCCTATCGCGGCGTCGCCTATGTGGTTTTCGAGGATCTGGAGCTTGGCGCCTTCGGCAACCGGGTGCCGCAGTTTTCCTTCGAGGTGCTGCGTCCGGCGCAGGGGCCTCATATCGACGATGTGGCCGATCTTGCGCGCGGTGTGAGCGGCGTCGCGCTGATCCCCGGCACCGGGGAATATGCGCTGGCGACCACGCCGGTGCATTTTGCGACCGGGGTCGGGCAGAGCGTCTCTGCCAATATCCATACGCCGGCGGGCAAGACCGATTTCGCCGTGTCGATGGAGGTTTTGGGCGAGGAGCTGCCGGGCTGCGGTTCGGTCTCGCTGGTCGTCTCCTGGTTCGGCGACGATCTGCGCTGCGGCCAGTGCGCGCTGAAGCCGAAGGTCGAGGACAATGCCTTCGACGGGGTGGGGATGCCGTGGCGGTCGGGCGGGATCGCCCGGGCGCAGGCCGAGGAGGTCATCACCGACGCGGGGCGTCCGGTCTATGGCGGCACGCCCGCCGACGGCTCGGTCGTCGAGGCGATTGCGGCCTTGCGGGCGGACGGCAAGGAAGTCGTCTTCTACCCTTTCATCCTGATGGAGCAGATGGCCGGGAACGGCCTGACCGATCCCTGGAGCGGGGCGGCGGACCAGCCGGTTCTGCCATGGAGGGGCCGGATCACCTTGGCGGTGGCGCCGGGCAAGGCCGGGACGCCGGACCGGACAGCAGCGGCGGCGGGGCAGGCCGCGGCCTTCTTCGGGACAGCGCAGGCGTCCGATTTCTCCGTCAGCGGCACGACGGTCAGCTATTCGGGCCCGGCGGAGTGGTCCTATCGCCGGTTCATTCTGCATTACGCGCACCTTTGTGCCGCCGCCGGCGGGGTCGATGCCTTCTGCATCGGCTCGGAAATGCGCGGTCTGACCCAGATCCGCGGGGCGGGGGACACCTTCCCCGCCGTTGCGGCGCTGAAGGCGCTTGCGGCCGATGTGCGGGCGATCCTCGGGGCAGGCGTCAAGATCAGCTATGCTGCGGACTGGTCGGAATATTCCGGCTATCAGACGCCCGAGGGCGATCTGCGCTATCACCTCGACCCGCTCTGGGCGGATGCCGAGATCGACTTCATCGGCATCGACAACTACATGCCGCTGTCGGATTGGCGCGACGGGCAGGACCATGCCGATGCGGCCTGGGGGTCGATCTACAACCTCGAATACCTCAAGGCGAATATCGCGGGTGGCGAGGGTTTCGACTGGTACTATTCGAGCCCGGCGCATCGCGATGCGCAGATCCGCACGCCGATCACGGATGGCGCCTTCGGCGAGGACTGGGTCTGGCGGGTAAAGGACATCCGTGGCTGGTGGACGAACCCGCATCACGACCGGATCGCCGGTGTGAAGGGGCCGCAAACCCCCTGGGTGCCGCAGTCGAAGCCGGTCTGGTTCACCGAGTTCGGCTGTGCGGCCATCGACAAGGGCACGAACGAGCCGAACAAGTTCCTCGACCCGAAGTCGTCGGAATCGCTGTTGCCCAACCATTCCAACGGCCGGCGCGACGATCTGATCCAGATGCAGTACCTGCGGGCGATGATCGACTACTGGCGCGACCCGGCCCACAATCCGGTGTCGGAGGAATACGGTGCCCCGATGGTCGATATGGACCGCGCCCATGTCTGGGCGTGGGACGCGCGGCCCTTCCCGCAGTTTCCGGCCAATGCCGATACCTGGGCCGATGGCGACAACTACGCCCGCGGCCACTGGATCACCGGCCGCGTCTCGGCGCAGCCCTTGTCGAGCGTGGTCGCGGAGATCTGCGGTCGCTCGGGTGTCAGCGCGGTGGACGTCTCCGGTCTCTACGGCATCGTGCGGGGATATTCGGTCGCCGATACCGGCACCGGGCGGGCGGCGTTGCAGCCCCTGATGCTCGGCTACGGCTTCGAGGCGCTGGAGCGCGACGGTGTCCTGACCTTCCGGATGCGCGACGGCCTGGCCGATGCCCCGATCGGGCCGGACCAGCTTGCGGTCGGCGAGGAGACGGATGGCTGGGTCGAGACCCTGCGCGCCACCGAGGCGGAGATCGCGGGTCGCGTGCGGCTCAACTATGTCGAGGCGGAGGGCGACTACGAGGCGCGGTCGGTCGAGGCGATCTTTCCCGACGAAGAGACGCTCGGTGTCGCGCAGTCGGAACTGGCGCTGGCGCTGACGCGGTCGGAAGGCCAGCGGATCGTCGAACGCTGGCTGTCCGAGGCGCGGGTGGCGCGCGATGGCGCGCGCTTCGCGCTGCCGCCGTCGCTCGGACATCTCGGTGCCGGTGACGTGGTGGCGATGGCCGCTGGCGGGCTTTACCGGATCGACCGGGTCGAACAGGCGGGTGCCTTGTCGGTCGAGGCGGTGCGGGTGGAGCCGGCCGTCTACGAGCCTTCGGACGAGGCCGAGGAACGGGTCACGCCACGGAGTTTCGCGGCCCCGGTGCCGGTCTTCCCGCTCTTCCTCGATCTGCCGCTGATGAGCGGACAGGAAGTGCCGCACCAGCCGCATCTGGCGGTGACGGCGACGCCCTGGCCGGGGTCGGCGGCGGTCTATTCGTCGGATGCGGATGCGGGCTACACGCTCAACAAGCTCATCGCCGCGCGGTCGGTGATCGGGCGCAGCCAGACGGTTCTCGAGGCCGCCGCGCCCGGTCTTTGGGATCGGGGCGCGCCCTTGCGGGTGAAGGTCAGCGGCGGGGCGCTGGATTCGGTCGGCGCCGATCAGTTGCTGAACGGAGCGAACCTGATGGCGATCGGCGACGGGGCCTCGGGCAACTGGGAGCTTTTCCAGTTCGCCACCGCGACACTGGTCGCACCGGGCACCTACGACCTGACGTTGCGGTTGCGCGGGCAGGCCGGGACCGATGCGCTGGCGCCGGCGAGCTGGCCCGCGGGGAGCTATGTCGTCCTGATGAACGGTGCGCCGAAGCAGATCGCGCTGTCGGTCGCCGAGCGCGATCTCGCGCGGCACTACCGGATCGGCCCGTCGCGGCGTGGTTACGACGATCCTTCCTACATCCACCGCGTCGAAGCCTTCGCGGGCAATGGCCTCAGACCCTTGTCGCCCGCCCATCTGAAGGCACGGCGCAATGGTTCGGGCGATCTCGATCTGAGCTGGGTCCGGCGCACTCGGGTCAATGGCGACAGCTGGTCGGGGCTGGACGTGCCGTTGGGCGAGGCATCGGAAAGCTATCTTCTGCGCGTGATGCAGGGCACCGCGATCCGCCGGGAGCTGACGCTCGGCCAGCCGGACTGGACCTATCCGGCCGGCATGGAAGCCGCCGATGGGGTGGTGCTGCCCTATGAAATCCATGTGGCCCAGCTGTCCGACGTGTTCGGGCCGGGCGCCTTCAAGAGGACCGTGATCGATGTCTAACACCAACCAGCTCGGCCTGCCGCTTCTGCAACCGGCGCAGGCGCAGAAACATGTGACGGTGAACGAGGCGCTGGCGCGGCTCGACGGGCTTGTCGAACTCACGCTCGTGTCGCGATCGCTGGCCGCGCCGCCCGCCGTTGTCGTCGACGGGGTCTGCTACGGCGTTCCCTTCGGTGCGGTCAACGAGTGGGCCGGCCAGGACGGCAAGTGCGCGATCGGCACGAATGGCGGCTGGGACTTCGCCGCTCCGAAGCGCGGCTGGCGGGCGATGATCCTCGACGAGGGGGCGCCGGCGATCTTCGACGGCACGCTCTGGCGCGAGGGGATGGCGACCCTGTCGCCGAACAATGCCGGCCTGTCCTTCCACGTCGCCGAGATCGATCATGTGATCGCGGCCGGGCCGGTTTCGACCACCTCCGTGGTGATCCCGTCGAATTCGGTCGTGATCGGTGCGACCGCGCGCGTCGTCACCACGATCACCGGCACGCTGACGAGCTGGGCGCTGGGCAATCCCGGCGCGGTGGGGCGCTACGGGTCGGGGATCGGCAAGGCGGCGGGCGCCTGGGCGCGGGGGGTTCTCGGCCAGCCCACGGCCTTCTATTCGCCCGAGGTCATGCAGCTTGACGCGACGGGCGGCGATTTCGCCGGCGGCACGGTGCGGATCGCGATCCACTACATGGAAATCGCGCTGCCCGATCAGTGACACATGCGCACGATCACCCATGGCGACGTCATCGCGGCGGCGCGCGCCGTCCGTGACCTGCCGTCCGAGGCGCAGCGGCGGATGGTGCAGAGGTTCCTCGACCGGGCCCATGCGGCGGACCTCTTCCGCAAGCGGTTCGGTCGGGCGCATCCGTTCTGGGGCAACGGCAGCCTCATGGCGGCGGCGTCCGGCGAGGGGCGGGCGCGACCGGAGCCGTTCCTGTCCGACACGCCCTATCTCGAAACCCTCGCGCTGGTGATCGAAACGGTGCTCGACTGGCGCCGGCGTGTCCAATGAGCGGAATTCGCGCGGTACCTCTTCCAGTTCCGATCCGGTCTCCTATGTGCTATGGGAGCGACAGGAACCGGAGGATCGCGCCATGGCCGAACGTCATCCCAAAGTAGCTCAGGTCGACCCCGTCTGGTCGCATGTCTGCGAGGAAGCCCGCGCCGCCGTCCGCGACGAGCCGCTGCTCGGCGGGCTCATCCATTCCGGCATCTTGCATCACGCGACGCTGGAGCGGGCGCTGGCCTACCGGTTTTCGCTGAAGCTCGCCTCCGGCGAGATGAGCGAGCAGATCCTGCGCGAGATCGCCGACGAGGCCTATTCCTCGGAACCGGAGCTCGGCCAGTCGGCGCGGGCCGATATCGTCGCGGTCTATGATCGCGATCCCGCCTGCCACCGGTTCATGCAGCCGATGCTCTTCTTCAAGGGCTTCCAGGCCGTGCAGGCCTACCGGGTCGGCCACTGGCTCTGGACGCAAGGCCGCCGCGACCTTGCCTATTTCGTGCAGATGCGGGTGAGCGAGGCTTTCGGCGTCGACATCCACCCCAATGCGAGGATCGGCAAGGGGATCATGATCGACCATGCCCATTCCATCGTCATCGGCGAGACGGCGGTGGTGGGCGACAACGTCTCCATGCTGCATTCGGTGACGCTGGGCGGCACCGGCAAGGAAGACGGCGACCGCCATCCGAAGATCGGCAACGGTGTCCTGATCGGAGCGGGGGCGAAGATCCTTGGCAATATCCATATCGGCGAACGGTCGCGGATCGCCGCCGGCTCTGTCGTGCTGCACGACGTGCCGTGCTGCAAGACGGTGGCCGGTGTGCCGGCGAGGATCGTCGGCGAGGCGGGTTGTGACCAGCCGGCGCTGACGATGGACCAGCTGATCGACGACGGGGTCTGAGCGCCGTCGATCCAGGCATACCTCCAGAAGCGCGAAGGCCGGGGCGAATGCCCCGGCCTTTTTTCGTTCTTCCGGTCCGAGCTTCAGGCCAGCATCGACATCGGGTTTTCCAGGTAGCCGACGATCGCCTTGAGAAGATCGGCCCCGAGCGCCCCGTCGATCACCCGGTGATCGACCGAAAGCGTCATCGACATCACTGTCGCCACGCCGATCTCGCCATTCGCCTTCACCACCGGCTTCTTCACCCCGGCGCCGACCGCGAGGATCGCACCGTGCGGCGGGTTGATGACGGCGTCGAAATTGTCGATGCCCATCATGCCGAGGTTGGAAATCGCGAAACTGCCGCCCTGATATTCATGGGGGGCAAGCTTGCGGGCGCGGGCGCGGGCCGCGAGGTCCTTCATCTCGGCCGAGAGCGCCGAGATCGTCTTCTGGTGCGCGTCCTTCAGGACCGGCGTGAAAAGGCCGCCCTCGATCGCGACGGCGACGGCCACATCCGACGGCTTCAGCTTGAGGATCCGGTCGCCGGCCCAGACCGCATTGGCATCCGGCACGTCCTGAAGCGCCAGCGCGCAGGCCTTGATGATGAAGTCGTTGACCGAGAGCTTCACGCCGCGCGCTTCGAGCTGGGCATTGAGTTCCCCCCGGAACTTCATCAGCGCGTCGAGCTGCACGTCGCGGCGCAGGTAGAAATGCGGGATCGTCTGCTTGGCCTCGGTGAGGCGCGCGGCGATGGTCTTGCGCATGCCGTCGAGGGTGACTTCCTCGTAGTCGCGGCCCTCGTACATCTTCGCGACCGTGCTGGCGGAGGGGCCGACCGGCATCGGGGCGGCAACGGCCGGCGCAGGCGCGGCTGCCGCCGGAGCGGCAGATTTCGGCGTGGCGGATGCCGCCTCAACATCCGCCTTGACGATCCGGCCATGCGGGCCGGATCCGGTCAGGGTCGCAATGTCGACACCCTTCTCCTTGGCAAGCCGCCGCGCGAGCGGCGAGGCGAGAACCCGCGCGTCGCCGGATTTCGGGGTCGCCGGGGCCGCCGGTGCGGGGGCTGCCGCCGGCGCGGCAGTCTCGGCCGGGGCAGGAGCGGCGGATGCCGCCTTTGGTGCGGGCGCCGCCTTCGGTGCGGGCGCCGCATCGGCACTTTCGCCCTCTTCCACCATGATCGCGATGGGCGTGTTCACCTTCACCCCCGCCGTGCCTTCGGCCACGAGGATCTTGCCGACGATGCCTTCATCGACGGCCTCGAACTCCATCGTCGCCTTGTCGGTCTCGATCTCGGCCAGGATGTCGCCGGACGATACCGTGTCGCCCTCCTTCACCAGCCATTTCGCCAGCGTGCCTTCTTCCATCGTGGGAGAGAGGGCGGGCATCAGGATTTCGGTTGCCATGTCTCTCTCCTCAGCGATAGGTGACTTTTTTCACGGCCGCCACGACCTCGTCCGAGGTGATGAGTGCCAGCTTCTCGAGGTTCGCCGCATAGGGCATCGGCACATCCTTGCCGGTGCAGTTGATCACCGGCGCGTCGAGATAGTCGAACGCCTCCTGCATCAGCACCGCCGAGATGTGGTTGCCGATCGAGCAGACCGGCCAGCCTTCCTCGACGGTCACGCAGCGGTTGGTCTTCATCACCGACCGGATCACCGTGCCGGTGTCGATGGGGCGCAGCGTGCGCAGGTCGATGACCTCGGCGCTGATCCCTTCGGCGGCGAGCTTGTCGGCCGCCTCCAGCGTGTGGCTCATGCCGATACCGAAGCTGACGAGCGTCACGTCGCTGCCTTCGCGCCAGACCTTCGCCTTGCCGAAGGGGACGGTGAAATCCTCCAGGTCGGGCACTTCGAAACTGCGCCCGTAAAGGATTTCGTTTTCGAGGAAGATCACCGGGTTCGGATCGCGGATCGCGGATTTCAGAAGCCCTTTCGCGTCGGCGGCCGAATAGGGCATCACCACCTTCAGGCCCGGAACCTGCGCGTACCAGGCGGCGTAGTCCTGGCTGTGCTGGGCCCCGACGCGGGCGGCGGCGCCGTTCGGGCCGCGGAAGACGATCGGGCAACCCATCTGGCCGCCGGACATGTAGAGCGTCTTCGCCGCCGAGTTGATGATCTGGTCGATTGCCTGCATGGCGAAATTGAAAGTCATGAATTCGACAATCGGCCTGAGCCCTGCCATTGCCGAACCGACTGCGATGCCGGCAAAGCCGTGTTCGGTGATCGGCGTGTCGATCACGCGCTTGGCGCCGAACTTATCCAGAAGCCCCTGCGAGATCTTGTAGGCGCCCTGATATTCGCCGACTTCTTCGCCCATGAGGTAGACGTCCTCATCACGAGTCATCTCTTCGGACATCGCCTCGCGGAGCGCTTCGCGCACCGTCATCGTCTTCATCGCGGTGCCCTCGGGCCAGTCCGGCGATGCGTCAACCTGCGGTGCGGCCGGCGCCGAGGCGGGCGCTACCTTGGCGGGACTCGCGGCCGGCGCGGCGGCCGCGGGTTTGGCCGCGGGCGCGGCATCGGCGCTTTCGCCTTCCTCGACCAGGACCGCGATGGGGGTGTTGACCTTCACGCCCTCGGTGCCCTCGGCGATCAGGATCCGGCCGACGATGCCTTCATCGACCGCCTCGAATTCCATCGTCGCCTTGTCGGTCTCGATCTCGGCGAGGATCTGGCCCGACGACACCGTGTCGCCTTCCTTCACCAGCCATTTCGCGAGCTTGCCTTCCTCCATCGTGGGCGACAGGGCGGGCATGAGAATTTCGGTTGCCATGGTGCTGTCCCCCCTCAGGCGTAAATGTCGGTCCAAAGCTCATCGAGCGCGGGCTCGGGGCTTTCCTTGGCGAATTCTGCGGCCTCGTTCACGACGGCCTTGATCTCCTTGTCGATGGCCTTGAGGTCGTCGTCGGTGGCATGGCCACCTTGCAAAAGCAGCTCGCGCACATGTTCGATCGCGTCGCGCTCCTCGCGCATCTTCTGGACTTCCTCGCGCGAGCGGTACTTTGCCGGGTCCGACATCGAATGGCCGCGGTAACGGTAGGTCATCACTTCGAGGATGTAGGGACCCTTGCCGGCGCGGCAATGGGCGACGGCCTTCTCGCTCGCGGCCTTGACCGCGAGGACGTCCATGCCGTCGACCTGCTCGCCGGGGATGCCGTAGGCCTCGCCGCGCCCGAAAAGCGTCACCGACTTCGTCGAGCGCTTCATCGAGGTGCCCATCGCGTACTGGTTGTTCTCGATCACGAAGATCACCGGCAGATCCCAGAGCTCGGCCATGTTGTAGGTCTCGTAGACCTGGCCCTGGTTCGCGGCGCCGTCGCCGAAATAGACGAAGGTCACGCGGCCGTTGTCCTTGTACTTGTCGGCGAAGGCGAGACCGGCGCCGAGCGGCACCTGCGCGCCGACGATGCCGTGGCCGCCGTAGAAGTGCTTTTCCTTCGAGAACATGTGCATCGAGCCGCCCTTGCCCTTCGAGAGCCCGCCCTTGCGGCCCGTGAGCTCGGCCATGACGCCCTTGGGGTCCATGCCGCAGGCGAGCATGTGGCCGTGGTCGCGGTAGGAGGTGATGCGCTTGTCGCCCTCTTCGGCGGCGGCCTCGAGTCCGACGACGACCGCTTCCTGGCCGATATAGAGATGGCAGAAGCCACCGATCAGTCCCATGCCGTAAAGCTGGCCCGCCTTTTCCTCGAATCGGCGGATGAGAAGCATCTCGCGGTAATACTTCAGCAGCTCTTCCCTGGACGTGTTTGATTTCCCGGCGCTTTTGCGTGCGGCCATCCCCGCGACCTCCCAATGGCGAAAATATAGTTCAACGTTAAACTACCTTATAGCGCAATCGGGCCGGAATCGCGAGAATTTTTTCTGTGGGCGCGGGGGGCGGGGGCGGGGCGGG
>WOZM01000039.1 GCA_011620265.1 Paracoccaceae bacterium | reverse complement strand
CGCAGGGCGATGCGCCGCAACCCGGCAACGATGTGGCCCTTCGCAAGGTCGGCGAAACGGAGCACGGCATCGTCGTGCGCGGTGCGCGGATCCTCGCGACGCTCGCCCCTTTCGCCGACGAGCTTGCGGTCTATCCGTCTCATCCCTTGCCGCCCGATTGCGACGAGTACGCGATCTCCTTCTGCATTCCGATATCCACCCCTGGTCTCAAATTCATTTGCCGGGATTCGTTTTCCGAAAGCAGCAATTTTTTCGATCACCCCATCTCGGCCCGGTTCGATGAGCAGGATGCCTTCGTGATCTTCGACAATGTCGAAGTGCCCCGGTACCGTCTGCACGTCAACTGCAACACCGCCGTCTACAATTCGGTCATGATGCGCAGCTGGTGGCCGAACGTCATGCAGCAGACGACGATCCGGGCGCTGACGAAACTCGAATTTGCCTGGGGCCTCGCCTCGCGGATGACCGAGGTGATCAACGACGTCAAGCCGCAGACATGGGAGATGCTCGGCGAAATCTGGAGCTATGCCGAATTGACACGCGCCTGCCTGAAGGCCGCCGAAGACGGAGCTATCGACTATGGAAATGGCGTCTGGTTGCCGGACGCCCAACCCTTCGCCGCCATTCGCGCGTCGATGCCACGATGGATGGCGCGGGTCAGTGAAATCATCCAGCTCATCGGGTCGCATAACGTCTTCGCCGCCCCGAGCCGAGCTCAACTCGACGATCCCAGTCTTCGACCGCTCATCGACCATTATCTGCGCGGCGCCGGCGATGTGGGCGCCGAGCAGCGCGCGCGCGTCTTTCGGCTCGCATGGGATTTCGTTGGCACGGGCCTTGCCGGCCGGAACCTTCAGTACGAGCGCTTCTATCTCGGATCTTCGGCCCGTAACTATCAGATGGCCCATCTGTTCGGCGACCGCACTCGCGCCAACGAGTTGGTTGATCGCTTTCTGGCGGAGGACATCGGAGCAGTGAACAAAGCCGACCGTCGCGTCGCGGGGGCTGTGTGATGGCGGAAAATATAGCAAATGTAGCGGGCGTCGATGTCTCGACCGATCACTGGATCGACGGGCGGCGCGTTCCCTCGCCGCGGAGATTTGCCGACGTCTCGCCGGTGGATGGCTCCCATCTCGCCGATGTTGCGGCGGGCGGCAAGGCGGAAGTGGGTCAGGCGGTCGCCGCGGCGCGCAAGGCATTCCCGGGCTGGGCGGCTCTTGGTCCGAAAGGCCGTTTGCCGATCCTCAAACGTTTCGCTGACGGGCTGAAGGCGCGCGCGGCGGAGCTCGCCGCTGTCGAAACGATGGATAACGGCTCCCTGCTTCTTGGCAATGTGCACCGCGTTATTCCGCGCGCGGCACAGAACATCGAATTTTTTGCCGACTGGGCGCTGACGCTCGACGGTCATTCGATCGACTCTCCCGAAGTCGTCAATCATGTGAAATACGATCCGGCGGGCGTTGCGGCGCTCATCACGCCGTGGAACGCGCCTCTGATGCTGACGACATGGAAGGTCGGCCCGGCGCTTGCCGCCGGCAATACGGTCGTCGTGAAGCCACCGGAGTGGGCGCCGCTCACCTGCTCGCTGATGGCCGACATTGCCCATGCGGCGGGCGTTCCCGCAGGCGTTCTTAATGTCGTGCAGGGGATCGGCGAGGAAGCGGGAAGCGCACTCGTCAACCATCCCGATGTCGACCGGATCAGCTTCACGGGCTCGACCGATACGGCGAAGATCATCGGCCAGGCGGCAGCGCGCTCCATCACGCCGATGAGTTCCGAGCTCGGTGGCAAGTCGCCTTTCATCGTCTGTGCCGATGCCGATCTTGACGCGGCGGCGCAGACGGTGGCTGCGCAATATATGAATGCGGGCCAGGTCTGTCTCGCCGGAACGCGCATCCTGGTCGAGAAGTCGATCGAAGAGGGCTTTCTCGAAAAGGTGCGGGGCGCGGCGAGCCATATGCTCGTCGGCGATCCACGCGACAAGGACACGCGTGTCGGCCCGCTGATCACGAAAGAGCATTTTGATCGTGTTGCGGGTTTTGTCGACAGGGCGAAGGCAGATGGTGCGGTGCCGCTCTGGGGCGGTTCTCGCGCAAATTTCGGCGACCTCTATTTCGAGCCGACGCTCTTTGCCAATGTGAGCCCGTCGCTTGAGATCGCGCAACGCGAGGTCTTCGGTCCCGTGCTTACCTGGCAGAGCTTCACCTCCGACGACGAAGCGATCGAGCTTGCCAACAACACGCGCTACGGCCTAGCGGCGACGCTTTTCAGCGGCAACGAGACGCGGGCGACCAAGATGGCCTCGCAGGTTGTGGCGGGCACCGTCTGGGTCAATTGCTTCTTCGTTCGCGATCTCGCGGCGCCATTCGGCGGAAGCCGCGACTCCGGCATCGGTCGCGAAGGCGGCGCATGGAGTTTCGACTTCTACGCGGACATCAAGAACATATCGGTCCGCAAGGGATCGTTCGCCTGAGGGAGGCACACATGGTTCAGGTAACGGAGCTCGGCTATATGGGCCTCGGGGTCAAGAGCCTCGAGGCGTGGAAAGATTACGCCGCAAATATCCTAGCGCTTGAAGTGGTGGATGAGGGAGAGCCTGGCCGCTGCTATCTGCGGATGGACTACTGGCATCACCGCTTCATTCTCGAAGAGGACGGAACAGACGATCTGAACTATCTCGGCTTCCGTGTTGCCGGCGTCGAGGAATTCCGCGAGATGCACAGGAAGCTCGCAGGCGCGGGGATTGATGTACGCATCGGCTCCGAGGCGGAAGCGGCGGATCGCCGCGTTCTCGAGATCATGAAACTCAAGGACTCGAGTGGATTCCCGATCGAGATTTTCCACGGACCTCAGGTGCAGGCGGACAAGCCCTTCCACCCGGGTCGCCGGATGCATGGCCGCTTCAAGACCGGCGAGGGCGGGCTTGGCCATCTGATCCAGAAGGAAACGGTCGGCTTCGAAAAGACCTATGAGTTCTACAAGCTGCTCGGCATGCGCGGCGGCATCGAATACCGCATTCCCTTTCCGGGGCTCGACAAGCCATTCGACCTGATGTTCATGCACTGCAATGCACGCGACCATACGGTCGCTTTCGGCCCGCCCGGCGAAAAGCGTATCAATCATCTGATGATCGAAGTCGACAATCTGGACGATGTCGGCCTCGCCTATGAGATCGTCCGCCAGGCGGGCATTTCGGTCCCCATGACCCCGGGCCGCCATGCCAACGACCATATGTATTCCTTCTACTTTATGAACCCGTCCGGCTGGATGTGCGAAGTGGGCTGGGGTGCGCGCGAGGCGACGCATCAATCGGAATATTACCAGCGCGATACCTACGGTCACGAACCGGACGAAGCGGTGATGAAGAAGGGTCTGATGGAAGTCTGACTACGGCGCGGGTCACGAAAAATGGAAGAGCAAGGGAGAGAAAGTCATGTCGGTCCTGAAAGGTCCCCGTGAGGAATGGCGGCGCATCCTGCATGAAGGCGTGCCGACCTGGGTGCGCCCTGAGGGCGACAAGCTGCGGCTTGGAGATGGGAGGACGGTGGAGGATGCTGATGCGACTTATCTGCCGCCCTGCGATCCGACCAAGATCATCTGCATTC
>WOZM01000100.1 GCA_011620265.1 Paracoccaceae bacterium | reverse complement strand
TGCGGCCGGGCCAGTGAGAAATCAGGAGACTTGGTTTTTCATTCGGCTGCGCCGAAAGCGCGACATCGCTAGAGACCCTATCCGGAGACAGGTAAATCTTCCCCTTTGGCCCCTCGACGACGATGGCCATCAGCCTTTGTCCCATTTCGCCATCTTTTGCCTTTTGGCGAATGTACTTGAAAGGAATTGCCGCGCCTGAAACCAAACAAACAGCACCTTGACGGCTCACAGTCCCCTTTGGAGCTGCTCCTTTCGCGCCCAAGGCTTCGCTCTTGACTTCGAATTCATAACTTCCGCGATCTACCTTCGGCTCTACCCATGCGCGCTGTCCCTTCTTGCTGGACAATTCAAAACTGCGGACAAGGGGCACCTGCACATCCGAGAAGGCCGGGTCTGGGCTCGGCACGGTCCGTGACCAGATCCAGGCAATGACCGTCGCCTTTCCGCCCCCGTACTCCTTCGGCAGGTCCACCTGCGGGTAGAGATGCCCGATGCGCTCCCACGCCTTCTCGCGCATCCATGCGCCGTAGTATTTCACATCCTCGGCCAGCCCTTCGGCGTTGCGATAGAACGACCGATCCTTGATGCCGGGGTGGATGGGGGGCATGTCCTTGAATTTCGGCGGGATCTCGATCATCGCCTTGCCGATCATCACCGCCACCGGGTTCAGGTCGGACCCATAGGCGGGCAGGCCCAGCCGCTGCGCCTCGAGCGGGATCGACCCGCCGCCCGAGAATGGGTCGTAGACTGGGGGCAGCACGCCGCCGCAGCTGCGCCGGATCTCGGCCCGCGCGCGTTCCAGCACCTCCTCGTTGGTCGAGTTCTCCCATTTCACCAGGTCCTCGATGATGGCGAAGAGTCGCTTGCGCTCGAACTCGACCGCCACATCCTCCAGCGTCGGCTCCGGCGCATTCGCCGCCACCCCCTTGGCTGCCGCCTTGCTCTTTTCCCAGGCCGCCACCCGCCCGGGCAGCTCCGCCTCGGCCCGCGCGCGCAGCTTCGGATCGGCCATCAGCTCATCGACGCAGGACGAGGGATCATCCACCAACTGCGCGAACAGCACCGCCCGACAGGCCGCCAACGGCCGCCGCGCCCACCACAAGTGCAGGGTGGAGGGATGCCCATGCCGGATCGACTTCTCCCGCGCAGACGCCGCGTTGATGGCTTCGAGCGGAATGGCGACTTCGATGAGTTTCTTCTTGTAGGATTGGGTCATAGAATTATCTCGAAGTTGCATTACCAGCACCGGGTCCAAATGGCTTCATAAGCTCGTCATCGCTAATGCCAGATAGATCCGCCCCCGCGGCGCGCGCCGATTGGCGCAAGAGGGCGACTAGGTTCTTGTTATCTTCTCCTTGGCCATGTCCAAGCATGACTTTCCAGGCGTCCGTAACACCCTTGTCGCCTGCGAATGTCGCAGGAATCTCATTCAGGGCATCAAAGAAGTATTCGGGCAAGGGCATACGTCGAGCAGCCATTAGCCGCGCAAATAATGCGCGCTTGCTTTGCATCCGGTATTGCCGTGCAGCGATCAGCCACGTGAGTAGTACTGAAACCAAAGCTGCCACAACGCCAGAAAAGATGATGTTCCAAGCTTGCAATGGATATTCTCCGACGAGGTATTCATATTTTAACGCGGAGCCTCCGCCCGCTCGAGTAGGCTCTTGATATTGAACTGAATGGCGTTGTGCTCGAAGGGCGGCTCGCGCGTGTCGAGCGCGCCGCGGACATAGCGCGGCGCAGTGGCGAAGCCGTTCTCGACCTGGACGACGGCCAAGATGAACTTGTCGGGCTCGTGCAGCGAGGTGATTACCTCCTGCCGCGTGATCATGACCGTGTCGGCGCCGTCGATACGGCCCTTGACCTCGATGAAGCGGAGGTGGTCCGTCTTGGGGTCGTAGGAGGCGATGTCGTAGCCGACCTTCTGAGCGGAGACGTCGGTGGGTGCGTTCCCCAACGCGCGCTCGACGGCCATGACCGCGTCCATCGCCGCGATCTCGATCTTGCGCCGGGCGACCGGATCCTCGGAAAAACCGTTCGCGGTCGCCGCGAGTTCGTCCGCTGGCGCGCGAGAAATCAGTAGGCCGCGCGGAATGACGACCATGCCGCCGCGCACGCGCGGAGGCTGGGCAGAGATGAATCGCTCTTGGTCGAGCGCTTCCAACCGGCGCTTGAGGCGCTCGGCCAACTCCTCAGCCCGGCGCTGCGCGTTCTGCCAGTTGAGGCGGGTCTTCTTGCCGGCGCGTTCTTCCTCCTTCAACTCGAAGGCGCGCGCGTCCCAGTAGTTGATTTCCTTCTTGAGCCGCGCCTTCACCTCCTGCTCGACCTTGTCGATCTCGGGGATGCGGCGCGCCTTGACCTCCGCGACGTGCTTCTGGGCGAGTTCGACGGTGGCGAAGCGGACGGCGGTCTTTTCGAGGTCCGTGTGCAGCCAGTCGGCCTGCAGCAGATCCTCGACGCGCGCGACTTCTTCGGGGCGCGCCGGGCGCAGGTTCAGGTGGGGTGCGATGCCGGCGTTGGTCGCGGCGCCATTCCGGTCGATCGCGGCGAACTGGAGACGCTCAGAGACGATGTGGGGCCTGCCAGCGGCCGTGGGCCGGCCGTCCTGAACGCTGTGCTCCAAGAGAAAAATTGCGGCGATCTCCTCGCCCGGATCCGTGTCGTCGACCAAGATCGCTCCGCGCTTCATGAGGTGATCGTATTGCTCTCGCACGAGGCTGATCACCGACTCCAACAGCGGATGGCCCGGGCAGATGAAAGCCGCGACAGGTTGCTCGTTGATCTTGTTCTTCTCGAAGCAGATCCGTTCATACTTCTTCTGGATCGGCGCACCAGTGCCGACCTGGCGATCCCGTTCGCGGATGCTCAGCGGGACGTGGGTGATCTCCCAGCGGCCGTCCTCACGGCGCTTGATCTGGCCACCGAGGTGCTTGAACGCCTCGACGAAGAAGCTCTGGATATGATGCGGCTGGAGACGCTGCGCCTCGGCCCGCTCCATCTCGATCCGCAGCTCGTGCACGCGGGCGGCGGGCATGGTGTCGTTCGTGAGGGCTCGGCGCTCCAGAAGCTGGAGGAGGTGTTGCTGATCGACCGCGCCGTCAACCGCCTGAAACAGCCTCGCCTTCACGTCCTCCTGCTCGCCGTACTGGATGGCCTCCACCAGCAGATCGCGCAGCGCCGTTCCTTCGAACAGCTCGCCCAGCACGTCGTAGACGCGGCCGCCGAGGGCTTCCCGCGCCGCCTCAAGCTTCTCGAGTAGACGAGCATAGACCTCGCCTTCACGGGTATCAGCGGCGACAAGGTTCCAGAGATGGCAGACCTCGGTCTGACCGATCCGGTGAATGCGGCCGAACCGTTGCTCGATCTTGTTCGGGTTCCAGGGCAGGTCGTAGTTGACCATCAGGTGGCCGCGCTGAAGGTTCACGCCTTCGCCAGCGGCATCGTTCGCGATCAGGACCAGCATGTCCCGATCCTGCATGAAGCGTTCGACGACCTTGCGCCTCTCCTCCCGGGTGACGCCGCCATGGATGACTTCGACGGCTCCCGGCTTTCCGAGGCGCGCGCGCACCTTTTCCAGCAGGTAGTGCAAGGTATCCTTGGGCTCGGTGAAGATGATCAGTTTGCGGCGGTTTCCATCGCTGTCGACCAT
>WOZM01000281.1 GCA_011620265.1 Paracoccaceae bacterium | reverse complement strand
ATCAAGTATCGGAATTCGAACAGGAAAGGTTCGAATTCCGATTCAACGCAAACCCGAAACGCTATAGGGGAATATCCGATGGACGATCTGGCCCGTTTCCGTGCCGCGCAGGACGGCGTCTACGACGGCGCGCTCCGGGAATTGCGCGCGGGGCGCAAGACCGGCCACTGGATGTGGTTCATCTTCCCGCAGCTTCGCGGCCTCGGACGGTCGGCCACGGCGACCCGCTTCGGCATCGCCGATCTGGCCGAGGCGCGGGCCTATCTCCGCGACCCGGTGCTCGGACCGCGGCTCGCGGCCTGCGCCGGGGCGCTTCTCGGGCACGGCACCGCGACGGCCGAGGATATCCTCGGCCCGGTCGACGCGCTGAAGCTCAGGTCCTCGGCCACTCTCTTCCGCGCGGCGGGAGACCCGCGAACGGCCCGGCTCATGCAGGCCTTGCTCGACCGCTTCCATGGCGGCCAGCCCTGCCCCCTGACCCTCGCCGCCCTCGGCGACGACGCCTCGGGCGCGGATCGGTAGCGGAAAGGACCGAAGCCGCGCTCGGGGCCGGGATCATGCCCCGTAGCGTTCCACGGACCGCCCGAGAATGCGCAGGGAGGCCGGACAGCAACGGGTCCGCGCGGCCCGCCTCGGTCACCTTGCAGGTGGTCGTGCCGAACCGGTCCGCCAGCACCGAGGCGGGCTCAACGCTGGCCTGGATCGCCGCCCGCACCTTCGGTGTCGTCGTCGCCTGCTTGTAAAGATGGATCAGCACGTGCGCACCCAGCTCCGTATGTCCCCAGAACCGACCTTGCCATGAAAAACGCGGAGCGCCGAGGGTCTATGCGATCATCCGGGATGGAACAAATAGGCAAGGCCGATGGCGGCAGCCGGGCTCGACATTGCGCGGATCACCCGGTCCTGGCCGGCGATCCCGGCAAGCCGCTCCAGCCCCACCCCGGCCATGACGGAAACGACCGGACCGCGCGGCGCCTTCAGCGCCAGCGCCCCGGCAGGAGGCCGCCGCGCTCGATCAATGCCCGCGCCATCGCGGCGCCAAGATCGCCGGCGCCGATCAGGGCGAGGCGGAGCGTGGACAGGTCCCCGCCCACCATCAGGCGGCCGGCATCCGCGCCTCGACCATGCCGGCATACCAGCTCGACCCGAAGGGGATCGCGTTGTCGTCGAAATTGTAGGCCGGATGGTGGAGCATCGCGGTGTCGCCGTTGCCGAGGAAGATATAGGCGCCGGGGCGTTCGTTCAGCATGAAGCTGAAATCCTCGGCCCCCATCAGCGGCGCGGCGTCGGTATCGACCTTGCCCGAGACCGCCTGCGCCACCTCGGCCGCGTAGAGGGTGTTGTCCTCGGCATTCACCGTGACCGGGTAGCCGCGCATGTAGGTGACTTCGGCGGTGGCGCCGTGGGCGAGTGCCGTCCCCTCGACGATGGTCTTGATCCGCGTCTCGACGAGGTCCTGCACCTTCGGGTCCATCGTCCGCACGGTGCCCCTCATCAGCACGGTCTGCGAGATGACGTTATGCGCCTCGCTCTCGGTCTTGACCATGCAGACCGAGACGACGACCTGCTTGAGCGGGTCCACCACCCGGCTCGCGATGGTCTGCAAAGCGAGGATGATATGGGCGGAGATCACCGTCGCGTCGATGCCCTCATGCGGCTTGGCCGCATGGCCCCCCTTGCCGGTAACGAGGATGTCGAACTGGTCCGCCGCCGCCATCGTCGCGCCGGGGCGGATCGCGAACTGGCCGACCGGGATGCCCGGCATGTTGTGCATGCCGTAGACTTCCTGGATGCCGAAACGCTCCATCATGCCCTCGGCCACCATCTCGCGGCCGCCACCGCCGCCTTCCTCGGCGGGCTGGAAGATCACCACAGCCTTGCCGTCGAAATTGCGCGTCTCGGCGAGGTACCTGGCCGCCCCCAGAAGCATCGAAGTATGACCGTCATGGCCGCAGGCATGCATCTTTCCGGGGGTCTTGGAGGCGTAAGGCAGCCCCGTCGCCTCCTTGATCGGCAGCGCGTCCATGTCGGCGCGAAGCCCGATGACGCGGCCCTTGCTGTCGGTCCTGCCCTTGATGACACCGACGACGCCGGTCCTGCCGATGCCTTCGACGACCTCGTCGCAGCCGAAGTCGCGCAAGAGATCGGCCACCCGGCCCGCGGTGCGGTGCACGTCGAACTGCAATTCGGGATGCTCATGGAAATCGCGGCGCCAGGCGGTGATTTCCGGCAAGAGCTCGGCGAAACGGTTCTTCACGGGCATGTCGGGCTTCCTTCTCTTTTCTCTCGCGGCCGCTCCGGGCCCGCGGGCTTGCCCGGATCGTCTGCCAATTCGCCTGCCCCCGCAAGGGCGGATCAGCCCGCGAAGGCGGCGGCGATCAGGTCCGGCAGGACTTCCGGATTGGCGCTCCGGCCGAGGTTGGCGATCCCGGTCTCGGCGTCCGCTTCCGAAATCGAGACGCCCCGGCGCAGGTCGATCAGCGCCCGCACATAGTCGGCGGGAAATTCCGGATGGCCCTGGAAGGTGAGCGCGAAGCCCGGATACCAGAGCGCCGCGTTCTCGCAGAACTCCGAGGTGGCGATGCGCCAGGCCGCGTCCGGCAGGTCCTCGATCTGGTCCTGGTGCCAGGACTGGAGCGCGATCCGCTCCGGCGCCCGGCCGAGGGCGGCAGGCCAGTTCACCGGCGTGTAGTCGTGCACCCCGATGCCCCAGCCCTTCGCCGATTTCCGCACCACCCCGCCCAAAGCCTGGGCAATGATCTGGTGGCCGAAGCAGATGCCGACCATCGGCCGCTTGCTGTCGTGGCAGATGCGGATGAACTCCTCGAGCGGCGCGATCCAGTCGTGCCCCTCGTAGACCCCGAAGCGCGATCCGGTGATCACCCAGAGGTCGCATTCCGCCGGGCTCGCCGGGAACTCGCCGTCGAGGACCGCGAACGGCCGGATCCCGGCGCCGAGCGGGGCGAGCCAGTCGCCGACCATTCCGGGATAGTCGCCGAAGGCCGGGGCGAGGTCCTCCGGCGGCCGGCCCGTTTCCAGAACGCCCACGACCCGAATTCCATCCCCCTGCATTACCGTCCCCTGTCCTTCAATCCGTACCAGGCATAGGCCGCCGGCAGCACCAGCCGCCTCAGCCCGCCGAACGGGAAGCGCGCGGGCTCCGCCGCCATCAGCGCCGGCACCCTGCCCTTCCCCGTCGCCAGTTCCGCCAGCATCCGCCCCGACCAGGTGCCGAGCGCGACGCCGTTGCCGTGCCAGGCGAAGCCCGCCCAGGCGTTCTGCCAATCGCCGATCGGCCCGATATAGGGCGTGAGCGCGCGGGTGAGGCAGACGAAGCCCGACCAGTAATGCGGCGTCTCGACATGTTTCCACGCCGGGAACATCGCCTCGAAATTGGACCGTGCGCGGGCCTTCATGCGTTCCTGCGCCGCCGGCCCCGCGCTGGTGCCGCCGCGCACCCCGAAGAGGAAGCGGCGGTTCGGCATCAGCCGGAAATAGTGAAGGAGGTTGCGGGTGTCGTAGGCCATCCCGTGCGACGACCAGCCCTGCGCCGCGATTTCCGCCTCGGTCAGTTCCCGGCTGACGAGGATCGCCGATTGCGCCGGCAGGTAGCGGGCGCGCATCCAGTCCGGCACATCGTCGCTCGAATAGCCGTTGGTCGCGACGATGAGCTTCTTCGCCCTGAGCCGCCCGGCCGGCGCGTGCAGCACATAATCCCCGCCCTCGCGGGTGATGGTGCTGATGGGCGAGCCTTCGTGGATCCGCGCGCCCTCCGCCTTCGCCGCGGCGGCGAGGCCGAGGACGTATTTCAAGGGATTGAGCGCGAAGCCCAGCGCCATCCTGAGGCCGCCGTGGAACTGCGGCCCGGCCATGCCTTGCGCCGCAAGGTCCGAGGGGCCGAGCACCTCGACCTTGACGCCGTAATCGCGTTCGACCCCCGGCGCCTCGGCGCGCAGGGCGGCGAAGTCGCGCGGCCGGTGGGCGATCACCGTCTCGCCCTCGTGCGAATGGGTGTCGGCGGCGATCCCGTAGCGCCCGATGATCTCGGCGACGAGCGGCGAGGTCGCCTTCTGGGTCCGGTGCCACTCGGCCATGGCCTCGGCCCCGAAGCGGCGCAGAAGGGCCGCATCGCTGGCCTTGGTGCCGCCGATGGAGGCGAAGCCGCCATTGCGGCCCGAGGCGCCCCAGCCGATGCCGTTGGCCTCGACCACGGCCACGTCGGCCCCGGCATCGCGCGCCAGATGCAGGGCCGCCGACAGGCCGGTATAGCCACCGCCGAGGATCGCCACCTCGGCCCTGATCTCGCCGGCGATCGCGGGCCCGCGCGCGGGCCGTTCGATCGTGGTGTCCCAGTAGCAGCCCGCCACCGGGCCGTCGCCATAGGCATGGTCTTCGTAGATGCGCTTCATGGTGCCGTCCGGCGCCGCGCGGACCTCAGGCCCGCGCCGCCGCCTGCTCCTCCGCCCGTTGCCGCGCGATCGACCGTTTGGAGACGAGCGAGGCGGTGATGACGCCCACCGTCACGATCCCGATCATGAGGGTCGAAAGCGCGTTGATCTCGGGGCTGACGCCCAGCCGCACCGAGGAGAATATCTTCATCGGCAGTGTCGTGGAGGACGGGCCGGCCGCGAAGGAGGCGATCACCAGGTCGTCGAGCGACAGCGTGAAGGCCAGCAACCAGCCCGAGATGACCGCCGGCGCGATGATCGGCAGAGTGACCGAACGGAAGGCGTCGAACGGCGTGCAGCCGAGGTCGAGCGCCGCCTCCTCCAGCGACTTGTCGAAGGTGACGAGGCGGGACGAGACCACGACCGAGACATAGCACATGGTGAAGGTCGTATGTGCCAGCACGATGGTGCTGACGCCGCGGTCCATGCCGATCGAGATGAAGAGAAGCAGCATGGCAAGGCCGGTGATCACCTCGGGCATGACGAGCGGCGCGTAGATCATGCCCGAGAACAGCGTCCGCCCGGCGAAGCGCCCGGCCCGCACGAGGACATAGGCCGCCATCGTGCCAAGGACCGTCGCGAGCGTCGAGGACAGGACCGCGACCTTCAGCGTCACCCAGGCCGCGTCGAGGAAGGCCTTGTTGCCCAGAAGCTCGCCATACCACTTGGTCGAGAATCCGGCCCAGACCGTCACCAGCTTGGACGAGTTGAACGAGAAGATGATCAGGATGATCATCGGCAGGTAGAGAAACACGAAGCCGAGTGTGAGCGAGGTCGCGTTGAACCAGGAAAACCGGCGGTTCATTGGTTCGCCTCCCTCTGTTTCTGTTCGTTGCGCTGGAAGAGGATGATCGGCACGATCAGGATCAGCAGCAACACCACCGCCACCGCCGAGGCCACCGGCCAGTCGCGGTTGGAGAAGAATTCCTCGAAGAGCACCTTGCCGATCATCAGCGTCGACGATCCGCCGAGGATCGAGGGGATGACGAATTCCCCGAGTGCGGGGATGAAGACGAGAAAGCAACCGGCGATGACGCCGGGTTTCGACAGCGGCAGCGTGATCAGCCAGAAGGCCTGCGCGCGCGAACAGCCAAGGTCCTCGGCCGCCTCGATCAGCGACCCGTCGAGCTTTTCCAGCGCCGAATAGATCGGCAGGACCATGAACGGCAGGTAGGTATAGACGATGCCGACATAGACCGCGGCATTGGTGTTGAGGATCGTCAGCGGCGTGTCGATGATGCCGAGCCAGAGCAGGAACTGGTTCAGGAACCCCTCGTTCGAGAGGATGCCGATCCACGAATAGACCCGGATCAGGAACGAGGTCCAGAACGGCAGGATGACGAGCATCATCAGCGTCGGGCGCCATTCGTCCGAGGCCTGCGCCATGCCGTAGGCGATGGGATAGCCGACAAGGAGCGTGATGACGGTCGAGATCGCGGCGATCTGAAGGCTCGAAAGGTAAGCCTTCCAGTAAAGCGCGTCCGAGGCGAGGAAGGTGAAATTCTCGAAGTCGAGCGCGCCGAAGAAGCTCTTGATCCCCTCCCATCCCGCCGAAAGGTCCAAGGTGGGCGTATAGGGCGGGATCGAGATCGCATAGTCCGACAGCGCGATCTTGAAGACGATCACGAAGGGCACGAGGAAGAAGACCACCAGCCACAGATAGGGCGTGGCAATGAGGACGAGGCGGCGAAGGTTCATCTCTCGCCCCCCTATTGCTGGAGAACGATGCCGGCGGTGTCCGTGAAGGACAGCCAGACCTTGTCGTCCCAGGTAATGTCGCGCCGCGCGAGGCGGCGTTCGTTGGCGACCTGCGCCTTGATCATCCGCCCGCCGGCGACCTCGACCTTGTAGGTGGAGATATTGCCGAGATAGGCGATGTCGCTGACCGTGCCCTCGATCACGTTGGCGCGGCCCTCGGGGCGTTCGGAGGCGATGGCGACCTTCTCGGGGCGGATCGCGAAATGCACCTTCGTGCCCGGCGCGATGGTGTCGGCCGAGGTCGCGGCGATCTCGGGCTGGCCCTCGGCCCAGGCGATGGCATACTTGTCGCCGTTCGGGCGCGCGGCGCCCTCGACGATGTTCACGTCGCCGATGAAGTCCGCGACGTAAACCGAATTCGGGGACTCGTAAATCCGGTCCGGCGTGTCGACCTGGATCATCTTGCCATGGTCCATGACCGCGACGCGGGAGGCGACCGTCATCGCCTCTTCCTGGTCGTGGGTGACGATCACGAAGGTGGTGCCGGTCTTCTCCTGGATGTCCATCAGCTCGAACTGGGTATCCTGGCGCAGCTTCTTGTCGAGCGCGCCCAGGGGTTCGTCGAGCAAGAGCAGCTTCGGCGCCTTGGCGAGCGACCGGGCGAGCGCCACGCGCTGGCGCTGGCCGCCGGAGATCTGGTGCGGTTTGCGCTTGGCGAACTTCTCCAGCCGGACGAGGCGCAGCATCTCCTCGACCCGCGCCGGGATCCTGTCCTTCGGCATGTCGGAGCGTTTCAGCCCGAAGGCGATGTTGTCCCAGACCGTGAGATGGGGAAAGAGCGCGTAGCTCTGGAACATCATGTTGGTCGCCCGCTTGTTCGGCGGGATCGGCGCGATGTCGACCCCGTCGAGCAGGATCGTGCCCGAGGTCGGCGCCTCGAACCCCGCGAGCATCCGCATCAGCGTGGTCTTGCCGCAGCCCGACGGGCCCAGAAGCGCAAAGAACTCGCGGCGGAAGATGTCGAGCGTCAGGTCGTCGATGGCGACGAACTCGCCGAATTTCTTGGTGACGTTCTGGAACCGGATCAGCGGCTTTTCGGCCGGATCGTTCCAGGGCGCGAAGACCGGACGGTTGGCGGGCTGGGCCATGATATCCCCCACATGTGAAAAGCCCCGCGCCGGTCAGGCGCGGGGCGGGTCCCGGCGTGTCGGATCAGGTGCCCGACTTCACCTTGGTCCAGAGCCTGGTCACGTCGCGGTTGACCTTCGCGTCCCAGGCCGTTGTGGTGTAGAGGTTCGCGGTCGTCTCGGCGTCCGGATAGATCGCGGTGTCGCCGATCACGTCCTCGTTCAGGAACTCCTGGGAGGCCTTGTTGCCGTTGGCGTAGTAGACGTAGTTCGACGCCGCCGCGGCATTCTGCGCATCCATGATGAAGTTCAGGAACTTGTGCGCGGCCTCGGGGTTCGGCGCATCGGCGGGGATCGCCATCTGGTCGAACCACATCAGGGCGCCTTCCATCGGGATATGATACGCGATCTCGGCCCCGTTGTTGGCTTCCGCCGCACGGTCGCGCGCCTGCAGGATGTCACCCGACCAGCCGAAGGCGACGCAGATGTCCCCGTTCGCGAGCGCGTTGATGTATTCCGAGGAATGGAACTTCAGCACATAAGGCGCGATCGCGGTCAGCACCGGCTCGACCTTGGAGATCGTCTCGAAGTCCTGCGCGTCCGGGTCCTCGCCGAGATACTTGAGCGCCGCCGGAATCATCTCGGTCGGCGCGTCGAGCATGTGGACGCCGCACTGGCTCAGCTTTTCCATGTTCGCCGGATCGAAGATCAGCGCCAGCGAGTTCACCGGCGCATCCTCGCCGAGGACTTCCTTGACCTTGCCGACATTGATGCCGATCCCGGTCGTGCCCCACATGTAGTTGATCGAGTATTCGTTGCCCGGATCGTATTTCGCGGTCCGCTCCTGGATCACGTCCCACATGTTGACGAGGTTCGGCAATTGCGCCTTGTCGAGCTTCTGGAACGCGCCCGCCTCGATCTGCCGCTGCAGGAACGAGCCCGTCGGCACCACGACGTCGTAACCGGACGAACCGGCAAGCATCTTGGTTTCCAGCAACTCGTTCGAATCGAACACGTCGTAGACCAGCTTGATTCCGGTCTCGGCCTCGAACTTGGCGAGCAGTTCCTCGTCGATATAGTCCGACCAGTTGTAGACATGGACCTCTTCGGCCCCTGCGATGCCTGCGGCCAGAAGTGCCGCCGCCATCGTCATCCCCGTAACCTTCATGGTACCTCCTCGGTTCTCTTGGAGTGGTCAGCCGGGCGACTTCGCCCGTCTGATGGCTTGTTGTGCTTCTTGTTTCGCCATTTTGATCAAATTTCGCGACTCAAATCAACATGGCATTTCCGTGAAGCGCAATCTATTATGAAGGATACGGATTTTCGTGCGACCCCTGTCAAGGAACGGGAATGAAAAACCTACGAGACGCTGACGAATCGCCCAGAAAAGTGCCGTCGCACGAAATCACCTATTGCCGGCTGCGCGACATGATTCTCTTCGGCCAGCTCGCACCCGGCCAGCCGGTCACGATCCAGGGCCTGACGGCGACCCTCGAAGCCGGCATGACCCCGGTGCGCGAGGCGATCCGCAAGCTCACGGCCGAGGGCGCGCTGGAACTGCAGGGCAACCGCCGGGTCTCGGTGCCGCAACTGACCGGATCGCAGCTCGACGAACTGGCCTTCGCCCGGCTGACGATCGAACCGAGGCTGGCGCACATGGCGGCCAAGCGGTTGGAAAGCAAGGATATCGCGGAACTGGCCCGGATCGACGCGGATATCGACCAGGCCATTTCGGCCGGCGATGTGCAGCGCTATCTGCTGAACAATTACCGCTTCCATTTCACGCTCTACGAGCGCGCCGAAGCGCCGATCCTGCTCTCCATCGCGCATATGCTCTGGCTCCGGTTCGGGCCTTCGCTGCGGGTCGTCTGCGGCCGCTACGGCACCTCGAACCTGCCCGACCGGCATGGCGAGGCGCTGGCCGCGATGCGGGCGGGCGACGCCGGCGCGCTGGCGCGGGCGCTCGAAAGTGACATCGCGCAGGGAATCGATCAGGTCAGGTTGTCGCTCGCCGGCTCCGGAATTTGATCAAATTCGGTTGACAGCGCCGATTTTGATCATATCCTGACCGCAGCCCCCGCCGCAGCGACGGGAGTCCGGCCGACCGGCCCCGACGGGGACAGCGCCCGGATCTCCCGCCCTACCCGGCCGAGGACGACGTTCCGCCACACGCCAACCGGCCCCTCAGATGACAGGTTCCGCCATGACCCAGATCACCAATCACATGCCCACCAGGGAACTTCAGGCGCTGGATGCCGCGCATCACATGCATCCCTTCACCGCCGATGCCGAACTGGCCGAGAAGGGCGCGCGGATCATCACCCGCGGCAAGGGCGTCTACCTCACCGACAGCGAAGGCCAGCAGATCCTCGACGGGATGGCGGGCCTCTGGTGCGTCAACGTCGGCTACGGCCGCAAGGACATCGCCGAGGTCGCCGCGCGGCAGATGGAGGAGCTTTGCTACTACAACACCTTCTTCCAGACCTCGCATGTGCCCGCGATCGCGCTCGCCGCCGAAATCGCCAAACTGGCGCCGGGCGATCTCAACCACGTCTTCTACGCGGGCTCCGGGTCCGAGGCGAACGACACCAATATCCGCCTCGTCCGCCGCTACTGGGACGTGAAGGGCCAGCCCGAGAAGAACATCATCATCAGCCGCAAGAACGCCTATCACGGTTCGACCATGGGCGGCGGCTCGCTCGGTGGCATGGCGGGGATCTGGGCGCAGGGCGGCCTGCCGATCCCGAACATCGTCCATATCGGCCAGCCCTACTGGTATGGCGAAGGCAAGGACATGAGCCCGGAAGAGTTCGGTCTCATGCGCGCCCGCGAGCTTGAGGCGAAGATCGAGGAGCTGGGCGTCGACCGCGTCGCCGCCTTCATCGGCGAACCGGTGCAGGGTGCCGGCGGCGTGGTCATTCCGCCCGCGACCTACTGGCCCGAGATCCAGCGCATCTGCGACAAGTACGGCATCCTTCTGATCGCCGACGAGGTCATCACCGGCTTCGGCCGCACCGGCAACTGGTTCGGCAGCCAGACCTTCGGCATCAAGCCGCATATCATGACCATCGCCAAGGGCCTCTCCTCGGGCTATGCGCCGATCGGCGGCTCCATCGTCTGCGACGAGATCGCCGCGACCGTCGGCGGCGCCGGCGACTTCAACCACGGCTACACCTATTGCGGCCACCCGGTCGCCGCCGCCGTGGCGCTGAAGAACCTCGAGATCATCCAGGAAGAGAAGATCGTCGAGCATGTGAAGAACGTCGCCCATCCCTATCTGATGGAACGCTGGAAGGCGCTCGAGGATCATCCGCTGGTGGGCGAGGCCGCGCTCGTCGGGCTCATGGGCTCCATCGCGCTGACGCCGAACAAGGCGACCCGCGCCGCCTTCGCCTCCGAGGCCGGCACCGTCGGCTACCGCTGCCGCGAGCGCTGCTTCGCCAACAACCTCGTGATGCGCCATGTCGGCGACCGGATGATCATCTCGCCGCCGCTGGTGATCACGCCGTCCGAGATCGACATCCTGATCGAGCGCGCGACGAAATCGCTCGACGAATGCTATGCCGGCCTGAAGTCCGACGGGCTTCTGAAAGCGGGCTGAGCGGGGCCGCATGGACATCCTGACCGCAAATGACAGGTCCGGGGAATATCCCCGGTCCTGGTATGCCGACAGCGCCGAGGCGCCGGGCCCCTACCCGGCGGCGACTGGCGATCTGACTTGCGATGTCTGCGTCGTCGGCGCCGGATTCACCGGGCTCTCCGCCGCGCTGCATCTGGCGGAACGCGGCTATGACGTGGTGCTTCTCGACGCCCACCGCGTCGGCTGGGGTGCTTCGGGGCGCAACGGCGGCCAGGTCGGGACCGGCCAGCGGCTCGATCAGGACGAGCTTGAGAAGATGGTCGGGCAGACCCGCGCCCGCGCGTTCTGGGACCTCGCGCAGGAGGCGGTGGCGCTGACGAAGGCGCTCGCGGCCGACCACGCGCCCGAGGCGGGTTTCGCCTCCGGCATCATCCATGCCTGCCACCGGGCGCGCCTTGTGCCCCATTCCCGCGACTACGCCGGGAAGATGGCGCGCGACTACGGCTACGACCTGATCCGCCCGCTCGACCGGGAAGAGATGCGCCACCTCGTCGGCTCGCCGGCCTATCACGGCGGCGATATCGACATGGGCGGCGGGCATCTCCATCCCCTGCGCTACGCCTTCGGCCTTGCCCGCGCCGGGGCGGCGAAGGGTGTGCGCATCCACGAACACTCGACCGTGCGGAAGATCACCGAGGGCGCGCCCGCGCTGGTGGAGACCGACGGCGCGAAGATCACCGCCCGGCACGTCATCCTCGCCTGCAACGGCTATCTCGGCCATCTGAACCGCCGCACCGCCGCGCGGGTGATGCCGATCAACAATTTCATCGTCGCGACCGAGCCGATGAGCCCGCAGGCGCGCGACGCCCTCATCCGCGGCAATCACGCGGTGGCGGATTCGAAGTTCGTCATCAACTATTTCCGGTTTTCCGAGGACAACCGGCTGCTCTTCGGCGGCGCCGAAAGCTACGGCTACCGTTTCCCGGCCGACATCGCGGCGCTGGTGCGAAAGCCGATGCTGGAGATCTATCCGCAATTGGCGGGCGCGAAGATCACCCATGCCTGGGGCGGCACCCTCGGCATCACGCTGAACCGGATGCCGCATTTCGAACGGCTCGCCGGCAATGTCCTCACCGCCTCGGGCTATTCCGGCCACGGCGTCGCGCTCGCGACGCTCGGCGGCAAGCTCGCCGCCGAGGCCATCGCCGGACAGGCGGAGCGCTTCGACGTCATGGCATCTCTCCCCACCCGCCCCTTCCCCGGCGGCGTCACGCTGCGCTGGCCGCTTCTGGTGCTGGCGATGGTCTGGTTCTCGCTCCGCGACCGGCTCTGAGGCGGCGGACGGCGGGGGCGCTGCCCCCGGACCCCCGAGGTATTTTCGAACAGAAGAAATGCAGGCCTGCTCAGAGCGCCGGCCCCGGCTCGATCCGCGTCCCGTCCCTGAACCGCGCGAGGCGGAACCGCGAGAGGTCGTGACCCGGCGCCCGCCCCTCGACCAGGTCGGCGACGACGCGGCCCATCCCGGGGCCGATGCCGAAGCCGTGGCCCGACAGGCCGGTGGCGATGGTGAGGCCCGGCAGCGCCGCGGCATGGTCGATCACCGGCACGACGTCGGGCATCGTGTCGATCATCCCGGCCCAGGCGGTGGCGATCTCCGGCCGGCCGAGCGCCGGGAAGGCGGCAGCGAAGCGGTTTCGCAACCGTTCGATCTCGGCCCGGTTCGGGCGCGGATCGAGGATGCGCATCCGCTCGAACGGGCTTTCCCCGTCCGCCGGCCAATGCCGCGGCGTGGCCCAGCCGTCGGGATAGTGCCGTGGCGCCGCCGGCAGGAAGCGGGTGCCCGAGATGTCCTTGCGGATCTGCGGCCAGAAGGCGCGCAGGTGCCGGAACGCGTCCGGGCCGATGAAGAATTCATGGAAATGGCCGGGGGCGAGCGTGTAGCCGCCATCAAGCCGCCGGCGGACCGCGAAGTGACTGTCGGCGGCGGCGCCGGAAAAGACCTCAGCCATCGGCACCGTCGCCGCCACCGTCGCCCGGACCGAAAGCTGCGGCAGGATCACCCCATGCGCCCGCGCGAGGAGCGCGGACCACGCCCCGCCCGCAAGCACCACCCGGTCGGCCGCCACCCGGCCCTTTTCGGTCACCACGCCCGCCACCCGGCCGGCGGCAATGTCGAGCGCCCGGACCGCGCAGTCCTCGACGATGGTCACCCCTGCCCCGGCCGCCGCACGGGCCAGACGCGGCACCGCGATCCAGGGTTCCGCCCGCGCGTCCGACGCGGTCCAGAGCCCACCGACCCAGCCCGCCGCATTGGGCAGGAGCGCCGCGATATCCGCCCGGCCGAGAAGCCGGGTGTCGAGCCGGTGCGCCGTCGCATGGACCATCCAGGCCTCGAACTCGGCCATGTCCTTCTGCCCGTTCGCGGCATAGAGGACGCCGGTCTGGCGGAAGCCGAGGTCGGCCCCGGCCTCGGCCTCCAGCCGCTTCCAGATCGAGAGCGATTCGATCATGATCGGCAGCTCCGCCGGATCGCGGCCCTGCTGGCGCACCCAGCCCCAGTTGCGGCTCGACTGCTCGCCCGCGACCCGGCCCTTTTCGCAAAGGACCACCTTCACCCCGCGTTTCGCAAGAAACCATGCGGTCATCACCCCGATGACGCCGCCGCCGATCACCACGACATCGGTCGAGCCGGGCAGAGGACCGGGAAAGCCGACCGGGCTTTTTTCGGTAATCGGGAACGTCATCGCGCAAGCTCGGCCACAAGACCCTTCATGAACCGCCACCCCGCCTCGAATTCCGCGATCTCGATGAACTCGTCGGCCTGATGCGCCTGGGCGATGTCGCCCGGTCCGCAGACCACGGTCGAATAACCCGCCTTCTGGAAATGCCCGGCCTCGGTGCCGTAGCTGACGACATGGGTGGCGTTGTCGCCGGTCAGGGCGCGGGCCAGCCGCTCGGCCGCGCCCTCCGCCTCGGGCACCAGCGGCGGCACGTCGAACTGGCGGTGCAACGTGATTCCCGCCTCCGGCCGCACCGCCTTCATTCCGGCCGCGACCCCGGCCACCACGGCGGCGTAGGCCGCAGCCCAGGCCTCGCCGTCCTCGCCCGGCACGACCCGGAAATCGAGACCCATGCGGCAATGTTCGGCGGTGATGTTGTGCGCCGTCCCGCCCTCGATCTGGCCGACATGGACCGTGGTCCAGGGCGGATCGAAGACCGAGGCCAGCGGCCCCGGCACCTTCGCCCGGTTCTCGGCGTTCCGGGCATTCGCCCATTCGATCAGGTTCGCCGCCTCCATGATCGCGTTGACGCCCTCGTGCATCATCGAGGAATGGACCGGGAAGCCCCTGAGCCGCGTGTCGAAGCCGATCCCGCCCTTGTGGCCGGTGACGACCCGCATCCGCGACGGCTCGCCGACGATCACGGCGGCCGCCTTCGGCGCGGTCGCGGCCATCTCCGCGACCATCGGGATGCAGCCGGCGCAGCCGACCTCCTCGTCGATGGAAAGCGCGATCTGCAACGGCCGCTTCACCCCGGCCTTGAGCGCCAGCGGCACGGCGGCGAGCGCCAGCGCGTCGAAGCCCTTCATGTCGCAGGTGCCGCGCCCGTAAAGCCGGCCGCCCCGTTCCGTCACCGTCCAGGGATCGCCCGACCAGTCCTGCCCGTCGACCGGCACCACGTCGGTATGGCCCGAGAGGATCACGCCCCCCGCCACCGCGGGCCCGACCGAGGCCCAGAGACTGGCCTTCGTCCCCTCGGCATTGTAGATACGGTGCGCGACGACGCCGAACCCGGCGAGGTAGTCCTCGACCCAGTCGACCAGTGCGAGGTTGCTGTCGCGGCTCACCGTCGGAAAGGCCACGAGCCGCTCCAGAATCCGCCGTGCCTCCGCAATCGTGCCCATGCCCATCCCCTTTGCCGTGCTCCGCGACCCTGACCGCGCGGCCCGGCGGGGTCAAGGGGCGGCGATATGCCGGATTTCACCGGCGATATGCCGGAAATAACCCGCCGGAACGCAACAGAATTCGGTGTTGCCGGATGCCGGAAAATGGCTAACACTCGGGGGCGGAAAACCGGCCGAAGACCGGACAAAACAAAAGATAATAATCCGACTGGGAGCGATATATGCCCGATGGGGCCATGCCCGTCCTTGACGTCAAGGGCCTGAAGACGGTTTTCAGGACGCGCGGCGGCGAGGTTCATGCCGTCAATTCCGTCAGCTTCGACCTGAAACCCGGCGAGCTTCTCGGCGTCGTCGGCGAAAGCGGCTCGGGCAAGTCGGTGACGATGATGTCGCTGATCGGCCTTCTGCCCTCGCCGCCCGCCGATGTGCGCGAAGGCCAGGTGCTCTTCGGCGGCGAGGACCTCTTGAAATGCTCGCCCGAGCATCTGCGCGAGGTGCGCGGCGCCGATATCGGCTTCATCTTCCAGGACCCGATGACCTCGCTCAATCCGGTCTTCACCGTCGGCTACCAGATCATGGAGCCCTTGCGCAAACACATGGGGCTCGACAAGGCCGGCGCGAAGAAGCGGGCGCGGGAGCTTCTGGATCTCGTGGGCATTTCCGATGCCGAACGCCGGCTGAACGACTATCCGCACCAGTTCTCCGGCGGCATGCGGCAGCGGGTGATGATCGCCATCGCGCTGGCCTGCGACCCGAAGGTGCTGATCGCGGACGAACCGACGACGGCGCTCGACGTGACGATCCAGGCACAGATCCTCGAACTGGTGCGCGACATTCGGCAAAAGCTCGGCATGGCGATCGTCTGGATCACCCACGATCTCGGCGTCATCGCCGGCATCGCCGACCGGGTGATCGTGATGTATGGCGGCCAGATCGTCGAACAGGCCCCGGCGAGGGAGCTGTTTCACAACCCGCGCCACCCCTATACCCGCGCGCTTCTGAGAACGATCCCGTCGGTGCGCGGCGAACGCGCCGAGAAGCTGAACGTGATCGAGGGCCAGCCGCCGATCCTGACCGCGGCGCCGGCCGCCTGCGCCTTCCGCCGCCGCTGCCCGCATGCCTTCGAGCGCTGCGAGCGGGAGAATCCGCTCCGCCACCCGATCGGCCCCGGCCACGACGCCGCCTGCTTCTGGGACCCCGAGACCGGAGGCGCCCGTGCTTGACGCCGCCCCGACACCCGGCCGCAAAAAGCTCGTCGAGGTCGCGGGCCTCAAGATGTATTTCCCGATCACCGCCGGCATCTTCCGCACCCGGGTCGGCGACGTGAAGGCGGTCGACAACGTCTCGTTCGATATCTACGAGGGCGAGACCCTCGGCCTCGTCGGCGAAAGCGGTTGCGGCAAGTCGACCTGCGGCCGGGTGATCCTCAGGCTCTACGACCCCACCGCCGGCTCGATCCGCATCGACGGGCGCGAGATCGGCACCTCGTCGCAGTCGGACCTGCGCACCATGCGCCCGACGATGCAGATGGTCTTCCAGGACCCGCAGGCGAGCCTCAATCCCCGCATGACCGTCGCCGCGATCATCGGCGAGCCTTTGTCCGAGCACACGACGCTCTCGAAGGCCGAAAAGCTCGCGCGGATCTACGAGCTGATGGACCAGGTCGGGCTCAACCGCAACTTCGCCAACCGCTATCCGCACGAATTCTCGGGCGGCCAGCGCCAGCGGATCGGCATTGCGCGCGCCCTCGCGCTCAACCCGAAATTCATCGTCTGCGACGAACCGATCGCCGCCCTCGACGTCTCGATCCAGGCCCAGGTGGTGAACCTTCTCGAAGAGTTGCAGGACCGGCTTGGCCTCACCTACCTCTTCATCTCCCACGACCTTTCCATGGTCCGGCACATCGCCGACCGGGTCGCGGTGATGTATCTCGGCCAGATCGTGGAGCTTGCGCCCCGCGACGACCTTTATGCCACGCCGCTCCACCCCTACACCCAGGCGCTTCTCTCCGCCGTGCCGGAACCCGACCCGGATGTGGAGACCGAACGCCGCCGGATCATCCTGACCGGCGACGTGCCCTCGCCCGCGAACCCGCCCGAAGGCTGCAACTTCTGCACCCGCTGCCCGAAGGTGATGGAGATCTGCAAGACCGTGGAGCCCGCCTTCCGCGAGGTGGAGCCAGGCCGCTACACGGCCTGCCACCTTTACGACGACACCAAGACGACCGCCGGGCAAACGGCGGCATCCGAGGCATCAAAGAGCACCCAACAAGGAGTCTAGAATGAAGATGAGAACAGCCCTACTGGGCGCAGCGGCGTCCTTCGCGCTGGCCCCCGCGGCCTTCGCGGAACGCGGCGCGGACGGCCATGTGAACATCATCTACTGGCAGGCGCCCTCGATCCTGAACCCGTATCTGTCGTCGGGCACCAAGGACATCGAAAGCTCCAGCCTCGTGATCGAGCCGCTTGGCCGCTATGACGAGAAGGGCAACCTCGTTCCCTTCCTCGTCGAGGACATCCCGACCCTCGGCAATGGCGGCGTCAGCGAAGACCTGACCTCGATCACCTGGAAGCTGAAGCCCGGCCTCCTCTGGTCGGACGGCTCGCCCGTCACCTCGGCCGACGTGGTCTTCACCGCCGAATACTGCATGCATCCCGAAGGCGGCTGCGCGCAGCTCGCGAAGTTCGAGGGCATCGACAAGGTCGAGGCGCTCGATGACCTGACCGTGAAGATCTCGTTCACGGAACCGAAGCCGAACCCCTATGGCCCGTTCATGGGCGGCCAGTCGCCGATCCTGCAGAAGGCGCAGTTCGAGAACTGCATGGGCGCCAGGGCGCCGGAATGCACCGACGCGAATTTCGGCCCGATCGGCACCGGCCCCTTCAAGGTCGATGAGTTCAGGCCGAACGACGTGATCTCGATGTCGGCCAACCCGAACTACCGCGATCCGGCGAAGCCGGCCTTCGCCACGCTGACCTTCAAGGGCGGCGGCGATGCGGCGGCGGCGGGCCGCGCGGTGCTCGAGACCGGCGAATTCGACTATGCCTGGAACCTCCAGCTCGCCCCCGATGTCCTCGCGGGCATGGCGGCCGCCGGCAAGGGCGAGGCGATGTCGGCCTTCGGCACACTCGTCGAGCGGATCGAGATGAACTGGACCGACCCGTCGCCCGACCTGCCGGAAGGTGAGCGCGCCACCGCCAAGCACCCGCACCCGTTCCTCTCGGACCTGCGCGTGCGCAAGGCC
>WOZM01000251.1 GCA_011620265.1 Paracoccaceae bacterium | reverse complement strand
GACAGGAAGCCGAGCGCCGGCCCCCGCTCCGGCACCCTGCCCGCCCGGATCAGGTCCGCAAGGACCGACACCGCCAGATGCGCGCCCGAGGAATGGCCGACCACCAGCACCTCGTCCCAGTCCTGAAGAAGCGCCTCGGCGATGCGGTCCGCGAACGCGGCCATGCGCGCCTCGAGCCTTGGCGGGTTGGCACCGCCCGATTGCGCGGTGAAGGCATAGTCGTGCATGAGGTAGTAGGCGTAGAAGCGTCCATCGGCCTTGCGGAAGCGCCAGAGCACGCCCCAGACCAGCGCCGCGCCGCCGATCCAGCCCGGCGCCGCCGGCAGGCCAAGGGCCGCAAGCCCCCAGCCGAGACCGCGCGCGAGGCCCCAGCCGGCCAGGACCGCCAGCCCGAGCTGCACGAGCAGCAGCGCGATCGGATAGAGCGCGGCGATCATCGGCCCCTTCCTGAGCCGCATCAGCCGGAAGATCGCGCCCGAACCGATATAGGCCCAGGCGGTGCGCAGGAGCTGCCAGTAGGTCTGGACGATGCCGTGGCCCATCGAGCCGCGCACGATGTCGGACCAGACCAGCACCTCGACATCGGCATCGACCTCCTGCCCGCGGGTCCGGGCCGAGACGTGCCAGCCATAGGCGCCGTCGCCCGTCCGCTTCGGCTTCAGCCCGATCTCGTAGCCGCTGATCGCGGCCTGGGCCGCCGCCTCCTTGCGGTAGAGCTCGCGGTAGCGGCGCGGGTGAAAGGGATCATAGCCCGGAACGTAGAAGACCCGGCGCCGTCTGACCCTGTCCCGGTTGCTGCCGCCCATCTCGTTGTCGTTCCGCCATTCGGCCCTGCCCGCCCCGATGCTAGCGAAAAGCCCGCCGGGAAACAAAGCCTTATGGCGCGGCGTCCGCGATCAGAGGTCGCGGCCCGCCAGAATCCCGCCGGCCGCCCGGCCGAGCTGGCGCGACACGTCGACGAAGACCGCGTCGAAACCGGCGAAGAGTGCGGCGTTCAGCGCCCGCCCGGCCTCGCTTTGCGAGAAGGCGATATAGTCGCGCATCTCGGCTTCGGTGAGCGGCGCATAGGCCATCACGAGGTAGGAATGGATCCAGATGTCGGTCTCGTCGCGGATCACGTCCTCCTGCGACCAGATCTCGCCGATGATGTCGTCCTCGCTCATCTCCGGCCCGAGCGCGCCGGCATCGCCGAGGCCCTGGTAGAAGGCGTAGTTCGCGTTCATCGCCCCCGAGACATTGGCCTCGATCAGGCCGTTCACGGCGACGAATTCCTCGACAAGGGCGACCTGGGGATCGCCCGCCGCGCGCATCTCGTCGTATTTCAGCCGGCTCGCATCCTCGACCGCCTCGTCGAGCAGCGCCCTGCGGGCGGAGATCTCCAGCGTCGTCACCCTTTGCCCGAGATCGGAGGCGAAGAAGTCGAGCATGGCCGCGGTATCGGCCCCGGTCCGGGCAAGCTCGGCCTCGAACTCGTCCGAGAACCGCGGCAGGATGCGGTCGACCGCGTAGATCTGCGCCACCGCCGCCGACCAGGCCGCGCCGCCCGATCCGGGAAACATGTCGGCTTCGAGCTGGGCACCATAGGCACGGCCCTCCTGGCTCATCACCTCGAAGACGTCGGGCAGTTTCAGCGCCGCCTCGAGCGCCGCGACCTCGTCGCTGGCAGCTCCGGCCGGGGCCGCGATCAGGATCGCCACGGCGGCGACCGGCGCGAATAGGCGGCTGAACATGGGCAAACCTCCGTCGGGAACGCACCAGAGGTAATCCCCCCGCGCCGCCCTGCCAAGCCGGGTCATGGAAAAGAGTGGCCCTTGCGCGAAACGCCGCGGCCCTGCGGGCTCCCGGCGCGATAAATAACGGTTGCACTGGCCGGGCGGGCCAGCTAAATCCCGCCCCCACGACGACCCCTGACGCGGAGAGGTGCCGGAGCGGTCGAACGGGGCGGTCTCGAAAACCGTTGTGGGGGTAACCCCACCCAGGGTTCGAATCCCTGTCTCTCCGCCATTTCATTCTAAATCAATGACTTAAGACTTGGACGGGCAAGTGCGACACAAAGTGGAGCACAAGCCCCATGAAACTGTCCGCCTACCTCTCGCCGTCCCGGCATGGCGTCTACTATTTCCGCTGGCCGCTTCCCGAATGTGAGCATGGGAAGCGCCAGACCGTCAGAATATCCCTTCGCACAAAGTGCCCCGACAGGGCTGGCGATCTGGCCCGTTATCTTGCATCCTGTGGGCGATTGATGCGGGATAACAGTACCTTGGCAGGACTTCGGCAACACGAGATACGGGACAAGGTTCAAGCCTACTTCAAGGCGCAGTTGGACCAGTACCTTGATTGGCTGGACCGGCGCGGCCTGTCACAGAATGCCTTGGCCTATGTTCGCGAGGAAATGCTGGACCACGAAAGCTATGTGGGCATGGAGAGTGCAAACCCGCAATGGCTTCCCGTGGCCCGGTTCAAGCGGACCATGCAGGTTTCCGACGCGGAATGGGATGCCAGCCTGCCCCGTATCGCGATGGAACTGCGCAAGGGCCGCAGGGACATGCTGCGCGCCGTTCTGGAAGCCGCTGAGCGCCTTGATGGGTATTCCTATGACCCGGCATCTGCCGCGCCGCTTGCCCCTCCTGCGTCCGCTCTGCCAGCCTCTGCGCCGCTGGGGCAGGCTATCGAGGATTTCATGGGCGAGCATTCCCCGCAGTGGTCGCGGGAAATGCAGAACAAGGCCCGAGCCTACCTTGCGCTTCTGTTGGAGCATTTCGGGCCGGATCGTGCCTTGGCCGCGGTCACCCGGCATGACGCCGCCGAGTTGAAGAAGCTGGTGCAGGCGCTGCCTGCGAACCGCAACACCAGACCCGAAACCCGCGAGCTGACCTTGCAACAGGCCATCACGGTTCCGGGCCTCAAGAAGATCAGCGCCAAGACCGTAAACAGTTACATCGACACGTTCCGCCGCTTCTGGGATTGGGCCGAACGCCACGGCCACGCCCCGAACAAGCTGTTCGACGGCATGAAGGTGAAGAAGGCCAAGCATGGCGACGAAGGACGCAAAGCCTACACGCCAGCGCAAACCGCCAAGATGCACGCGGCATTGACAGGCAACGCGCCCGGTCTTGTCAGGAAGGATGACTTCAAATGGGGCGCGCTTCTGGGCCTCTACACGGGTGCAAGGTTGCGTGAGATTGCGCAACTGGACATGGGCGACATCCGGCAGGAAGGCGGCATCTGGTATATCGACATCAACGCGGACGGGCCGAACAAGAGCCTCAAGACCCACGCCGCCAAGCGCCGCGTCCCGCTGCACTCGGAGTTGATCCGGCTGGGCTTTCTTGATTGGGTTGCCACCAAGCCCGAAGGCCAGCGCCTGTTCCTGTCTTTCAGCTTCAACGCCAAGGAAGGCTATGGCCGCAATCTGGGCCGGTGGTTCAACACCGTGTTCCTGCCGGGGCTGGGCTTGAAGGAAAGCGGGCTGGTGTTTCACAGCTTGCGACACACGATGGTGACGCGGCTGGCGCAGGCGGGCGTCCCTGAACCGCTCTATCAAGAGATCGTAGGCCATGAACGGCAAGGCGTGGCGCAACAGGTCTATTTCAAGGAAGGCCACACGCTGACCCAGAAGCAGGAGGGCATAGAGCGGTTCCGGGTATGACCGGGGCCATGGGGGA
>WOZM01000189.1 GCA_011620265.1 Paracoccaceae bacterium | reverse complement strand
GCGGGTTCCGGCGATGGTGCCGTTGATCCCCTCGCGCGCAAGCAGAAGTGTGCCCCTCACCCCGGCCGCCTCGCAGGCCGCGAGCAAGCCCGGCCGCAAGCCTGCCGGGTCCGGGAAGGCGGTGAATTTGTAAAGCGCCGCGACGGTGAACATGGGCGCCGTGATACGGGGCTGGGCCGCCGCAGGCAAGTCAGCCCGCATCGGCGGTGCAGAGCGCCAGACCCCGGACGACGGCGGTGAAGACGTCCGATCGCTCGGCCACCGCGCCCGGAAGGGCCGCGCGCACCTCGGCCTCGACCACGGTGAGAAGGCTCGACCCGCCGACGAAGATCACCCGCCCGACCGCGCCGCCGCCGATCCCGGCCATCGCCAGCGTCTCGTCGATCGCCGCCCGGATCGCCCGCGCCGAAGGGTGAAGCGCCGAGGCAAGCTCCATCCCCGTCAGCACCGGCCGCAATCCCGGCTCGACGAGGGCAAGGTCGATCCTGGCCTCGGCGGCGCCATTCGCGGCGATCTTCGCGGCCTCGACGGCGAAGGCGACATCATGGCCGATCTCGTTCTCGATGACCCGCACCAGCCGCTCCAGCCGCCGCGGCTCCACTGCCAGCCGCGCCATCGCCTTAGCGCTTCGCAATGTGGCGGGACCGTAGAGGAAGGCGATCTTCTCCCAACTCGCGAGGTCGTGGTAGAGCGCGCGCGGCACGTCGTGCCGGCCCGGCCCGATCTCGTTGCAAAGCTCGCCGCCGAGGCCGAGAAGCGGCATCACCTTCCCAAGGCTCAGCGCCTTGTCGAAATCCGTGCCCCCAAGCCGGATGCCATGGCTCGCGAGGATCTCCACTGCCCCGTCCCGGCCCTCGAACAGCGTGAAGTCAGAGGTGCCGCCGCCGATATCGACGATCAGCCCGATGCCGCGCCCGGGCCCGGCGGCGCGGGCCGCCGCCTCGGGTTCGTTGACGAAGCGGATCTCCTCGAACCCGGCCTGGACGTAGCACTCCCGCAGGTCCGCCGCAGCCTGGGCGTTGCGCACCGGATCGGCGCTGTGGAACCGCACCGGGCGGCCCGCGACGACGCGCCGGATCTCGGCGCCTGTCGCCGCCTCCGCCCGCGCCCGGATCTCGCCCAGAAACTCCGTCACGACATCCAGCAGCGTCAGCCGCCGGTTCAGGAACTGCCGCTTTTCCCGCGCCAGGGGCGTCCCGAGCACGCTTTTCAGCGCCCGCATGAACCGCCCGTCCTGCCCGTCGATCATCGCTTGCACCGCGGCACTGCCGAAGACCGTGCGCCGCGCGGCATAGTCGAGAAAGACCGCCGTCGGCAGCGTCTCCTGCCCGGCTTCCAGCGGCACGATTCGCGCCGCGCCGTCCCGCAGGACCGCGGCGGCGGTATTCGAGGTGCCGAAATCGACGCCGATCGCGGGGGACATGGGGAACCTGCACGGGAAGCTTGGGGAGCGCGCGTTTAGCAAGCCCCGCGCCCTGCCGCAAGACCGGGCCTCGCGCCCCGGCCATTGACCTGACGACGGTCGCGGCCTAGCAACGGAACATGCCGGATAGGGGGGAACCATGCGCCCGGACCACGAAGCCCTGATCGTCATAGACGTGCAGAACGATTTCTGCCCCGGCGGCGCGCTGGCCGTCGCCGGCGGGGACGAGATCGTCCCGCGCGTCAACGCGCTGATGGACGAGTTCGCGGTGAAGGTCCTGACCCAGGACTGGCACCCGGCCGACCACGCCTCCTTCGCCGCGAACCATCCCGGCGCGGCACCCTTCTCGCTGACCGAGATGCCCTACGGCCCGCAAGTGCTCTGGCCCGCCCACTGCATCCAGGGCACGCACGGCGCCGCGTTCCACAAGGATCTCGCGACCGACCCGGCCGACCTGATCCTCCGCAAGGGCTTCCGCCCCGCCATCGACAGCTATTCGGCCTTTTTCGAGAACGACCACGAGACGCCCACCGGCCTCGAAGGCTACCTGAAGACGCGCGGGGTGCGCGAGCTGACCCTCGTCGGCCTCGCCACCGATTTCTGCGTTGCCTATTCGGCGATCGACGCCGCCCGGCTCGGCTTCGGCGTGACGGTGCTCGAAGCGGCCTGCCGCGCCATCGACCTCGACGGCTCGCTCGCGAAGGCGCGGGACGGGATGCGCGCGGCCGGCGCGCGGATGGTGGCCTGAATGGTCGATATCGCAACCCGCGTCTATAACCACAACTTCAAGATCGACCCGATCATCCGGTCGCTCGTCGACACCGATTTCTACAAGCTCCTGATGTGCCAGTCGGTGCTCAGGAACCGGCCCGACACCAACGTCACGTTTTCGCTGATCAACCGCACCACATCGATCCCGCTCGCCGATCTCATCGACGAGGGCGAACTCAGGGAACAGCTTGACCACGCCCGCTCGATCTCGCTCAGCCGGGGCGAGTCGACCTGGCTGCGCGGCAACACCTTCTACGGCAAGCGGCAGATGTTCTCCTCCTCCTTCATGGAATGGTTCGAGGCCCTGCGCCTGCCGCCCTATCACCTCGAACGCAAGGGCGATCAGTACGAGCTGACCTTCGAGGGCAAGTGGCCCGAGGTGATGCTGTGGGAGATCCCCGCGCTCGCGATCCTGATGGAGCTGCGCTCCCGCGCGGTGCTGGCGACGATGGGCAAGTTCGAGCTTCAGGTCCTCTACGCCCGCGCCATGACCCGGCTCTGGGAGAAGATCGAGCGGCTGCGTGTGGTCAGGGGCCTCAAGATCGCCGATTTCGGCACCCGCCGACGGCATTCGTTCCTCTGGCAGGACTGGTGCGTGCAGGCGATGGCCGAGGGCCTCGGCGACGCCTTCGTCGGCACCTCGAACTGCCGCATCGCCATGCGCCGCGACATCGAGGCGATCGGGACGAACGCCCACGAACTGCCGATGGTCTATTCCGCCCTCGCCGACAGCGACGACGCGCTGCGCGAGGCGCCCTACAAGGTCCTCGCCGACTGGCACGAGGAACATGACGGCAACCTCCGGATCATCCTGCCGGACACCTACGGCACCGAGGGGTTCCTGAAGAACGCACCCGACTGGCTCGCCGGCTGGACCGGCATCCGCATCGACAGCGGCGACCCGGTGATCGGCGCGGAGACAGCGATCCGCTGGTGGAAGGAGCGGGGCGAGGATCCGCACGAAAAGCTCGTGATCTTCTCCGACGCCCTCGACGTCGACAGGATCGAGGAGCTGCACGCGACATTCGCCGGAAGGGTCAAGGTCTCCTTCGGCTGGGGCACGCTCCTGACCAACGATTTCCGCGGCTTCGTCGCCGGCGACGGGCTCGCCCCGTTCAGCCTCGTCTGCAAGGCGGTCGCGGCCGACGGGCGGCCGACCGTGAAGCTTTCCGACAACCCCAACAAGGCGATGGGCCCGGCGGACGAAATCGCCCGCTACAAGCGGATCTTCGGCGTGGGCGAGCAGGAAAAGCTCGAGGTCATCGTCTGACGGGCGCGCCGGTCTCGTCGTCCCGGTATCGGAGGTTTCATGTCGCCGCAACCCCACCGCACCCCTTCAGGCAAGCTTCGCGCCGCCGGTCTCGGCCTGCGGTTCGAGGGCCGGCCGGGTCCGTTGAACGCCATCACCGACGTGCCGGGCGTCGGCGTCGGCTATGCGACGATCATCGAGGGCGCGGGCAAGCTCGTCACCGGCAAGGGTCCGGTCCGCACCGGCGTCACCGCGATCCTGCCGCGCCCGGTCGACGAGGTTCAGGTCCCGGTCTTCGCCGGTTTCCACAGCCTCAACGGCAACGGCGAGCTGACCGGCTCGCACTACCTCGCCGAGGTGGGCAAGTTCTCGCTGCCGGTCACGATCACCAACACCAATTCCTGCGGCCTGGCGCGCGACGCGGCGATCCGCTGGGCCATCCGCCGGTTCGCCGGGCAGTTCGACGAGGATTTCGCGCTGCCGGTCGCGGCCGAGACCTATGACGGGTTCCTGAACGACATCAACGGCTTCCACGTTACCGAGGATCATGTCTTCGCCGCCATCGAAAGCGCCGCCACCGGCGCCATCGAAGAGGGCAGCGTCGGCGGCGGCACCGGGATGAAGTGCTTCGGCTTCAAGGCCGGCTCCGGCACCGCCTCGCGCCGCGTCACCTATGGCGGGCGGGACTACACGCTCGGCGCCTTCGTCCAGGCGAATTTCGGCGCGCGGGGCGACCTCACGGTGCTCGGCCGGCGCATCGGCGGGGCGTTCGACGATCTCACCATGCGGCGGAACACGCCCGATCCCGACCTCAGCTCGATCATCGCCGTGATCGCCACCGACGCGCCCTTCCTGCCGCATCAGCTGAAGCGGCTGGCGCAGCGGGCGGGGATGGGCGTCGGCCGGATGGGCGGTTTCGGCCGGCACTCCTCGGGCGACATCTTCCTCGCCTTCTCGACCGCGAACCGGGGAATCACGTGCGGCGCGTCCCAAGGGCTGCTCTCGGCCAGCTACGTCCCCGATGAGGATATCGACGGTTTCTTCGAGGCGGCGGTGCAGGGGGTGGAGGAAGCGATCCTCAACAGCATGATCGCCAATGCCGACATGGAGGGCCGCGACGGCAATTTCGTCCCCGCGATCCCGCATGAGCGGCTCCGCGACCTGCTGGGCGTCACGGGTCCGGCGTAAAGAGAACGGGGGGAGCCCTTTCAGCCCCATCACCAGGCGCAACGCGAGCCGGGCGGGGAGGGCCTCACCCTTACACGGGGATCGGCGGCACCACCTCGTCCGGCATCGGGCAGCGATAGGGTTCGCGGGCGCGATGCGCCGTGTGTTCGGCCTTCGCCGCCGCCAGAAGCTCGGGCCGCTCGAAAAGATCGCGCGCCGTCGTCGCCATGATCTTCGCGGCATGGACCATGCCCTTGTGCGCCGCCGGCGCCTTGCCCTGCACCGTCAGTTGCCAGGAATGGAACGGCGTGCCGATGGCGCAGGTCGCGACCCAGGCCTGCACCGTCGGCACCGCCCAGCTCACATCGCCCACATCGGTCGATCCCATCGCCGATTGCGCGGCCGAGTCCAGCGGCACGACGAAATCGCAAAGCGCGAGGTCCGGATCGACCGGCCGCCCGGTGCGGCGGAACGTGTCGGCGATATGCTCCCCGGTCAGCGCCGACCGGCAAACTCCGGCGATCCGGCGGCATGGGCGGCGCGTCCGTGGAAGGTGAAGTCGATGCGGGTATTGGCGAGCGAATTGGCCTCGAAGACGCCGGTATGGTCCGCCGGATGCCAGCTGATCGCCGCGTCCACGTCGTCGAAAAGACCCGCGCGCACCATGAAGGTCTTGGCCGCCCCGCCTTCCTCGGCCGGGCAACCGTAGCAGCGGAACCGCCCCGGCAGACCCTTCTCGGCCAGCCAGTCGCAGAGCGCCACCGCCGCCATCAGCGCGGCCGAGCCCAACAGGTTATGCCCGCAGCCGTGGCCGAACCGTCCCACCGGGCGCTCCTCGGCCACGCCGGGCTCCTGGCCCAGCTCCGGCAGTGCGTCATATTCGCCGAGGATCGCGATCACCGGCCCGCCCGCACCCCATTCGCCCATCACCGCCGTGGGAATGCCGGCAAGGTCGCGGGTGATCCGCGCGCCCGTGGCCTCCAGCATTTCGGCATGGGCGGCGCAGCTTTCATGCTCGGTATAGGCCACTTCCGGTGTTTCGAAGACCCGGTCGGCCAGCCCGGTGAAGGCTTCGCGATGGGTCTCGACGATGTCCCAGAGCCTGTCGCTGTTCTTCATGACCGACCTCCGATATACGCGATCCAGACTGCCGCGTCCGCCGCCGGGGCGCCAGATGCGATTTCCCCTTGCGGGCGGCCGCGGCCCGGTCAAATATACATTCGTATAATTCATCGCGGAGCACCGGCCGGAATGCCCCCCCAGCGGCGCAAATTCACCCGGGAAGAGCCCGAGAGCCGGCGCGCCGACCTCATCGCCGCGACGCTCGACCTCATGGCCGAGGCCGGGCCGGCCGAAACCACGGTGCGCGCCATCGCCGAGGCGGCGGGCCTGTCGCAGGGAATGATCCGGCACCACTTCTCGTCCAAGGAAGACCTGATCAACGCCGCCTACCGGGCGCATATGGCGAGCCAGCTCGAAGGCAGCGAACGCGCGGTCGCGGGTACCACGGCGCGGGCGCGGCTCGCGCGCTTCGTCACCGCCTCGCTGACGCCGCCCGTCGTCGATCCACGCGCGCTCTCGCTCTGGGCGGCCTTCCTCCACATGGTCCGGCGCGACCCGGCAATGCGCGCGACGCATGAGGAAAACTACCTCGCCTATCGCGACCGGCTGGAGGCGCTGATCGCCGCCGCCTTCGCCGAAACCGGCCGCAAGGCCGGCAAGGCGGAGCTGCGCCGCCTCGCCATCGCCTGCAACGCGGTGATCGACGGGCTCTGGCTCGAAGGCGGGGCGCTGCCCGACGCCTTCGGGCCGGGCGAGATCGAGACCATCGGCCGGGCCTCCGTCGCGGCCCTGCTCGACCTGCCGCTTGCCGACGAGGAAACGCCATGAAATACGCCCCGATCCTCGACCGCCTCGCCGGGCTCGGCGGCGCCAAGTGGGAACTGCACTTCGCCGCTGTCGAGGCGCGACGCGCCGGCCGCGAGGTGATCGACCTGACGATCGGCAATCCCGACGTGCCGACGCCGCAGGCGCTGGTCGAACGCGCGGCCGAGGCGATGCGGGCGGGCCGCACCGAATATTCGACCGGGCGCGGCGAGGAAGGCTTGCGCGCCGCGCTCGCCGCCCGCTACGCGGCGCGCGCCGGCCGGCCCGTCGGGATGGACCAGGTCCTCTGCTTCCCCGGCACCCAGACCGCGCTCTGCGCGGTGATGATGGGCGTCGCCGAACCGGGGACGGAGGTGCTGGTCGGCGACCCGATGTATGCGACCTACGAAGCGGTGATCCGCGCCAGCGGCGCGGTCCCGGTGCCGGTGCCGCTTCGCCCCGAACACGGCTTCCGCATCGCTGCCGGGGACATCGCGGAACGGATCACCGGGCGCAGCCGGGCGATCCTGCTCAACACTCCGCACAATCCGACCGGCGCGGTCCTGACCGCCGCCGACATCGACGCGATCGGCGCGGTGGCCAGGGCGCATGACCTCTGGATCGTCTCGGACGAAGTCTATGAGGAACTGGTCTTCGACGGCGTCGCCTTCGCCTCGCCCTTCGACCGGGCGGACCTCGCGGAGCGGACGGTCGCGGTCTCCTCGATCTCGAAATCGCATGCCGCCCCCGGCTTCCGCTCGGGCTGGGCGGTGGGCTCGGCCGCCTTCGCCGACCGGCTCCTGCCCTTGTCCGAAACCATGCTCTTCGGCAATCAGCCCTTCATCGCCGACATGACCGCCGACGCCGTCGCCGCGCCCTCGGCGGTCGCGGCCGGAATGCGGACCCGCTTCGCGGCGCGGGCGAGATACCTCGACGACCGGCTGGCGCAGGAAACCCGGCTCCGCGTCCACCGGCCCGAGGCGGGGATGTTCGCCCTGATCGACGTGACCGCGACCGGGCAGGGCGACCGCGACTATGCGCTCGGCCTTCTCGATGCGGGCGGGGTCGCGGTGATGCCGGGCTCGGCCTTCGGCGAGACGCTGAAGGGCTGGGTGCGGGTGGCGCTTACCGTGGACGACGCCCGGTTCCGCGCTGCCTGCGACCGGATCGTCGCCCATGCGGCGGAACGGACAGGGGAGGCACCATGACAACGGTCGGCGAAGCGCTGGTGAAGGCGCTCGAGGCGCACGGCGTCCGCACTGTCTTCGGCATCCCCGGCGTCCACACGGTGGAGCTTTACCGGGGCCTCGCGGGATCGACGATCCGCCACGTCACCCCTCGCCACGAACAGGGCGCGGGCTTCATGGCCGACGGCTATGCCCGCGTCTCGGGCCGGCCCGGCGTCGCCTTCGTGATCACCGGGCCGGGGCTCACCAACACGCTGACGCCGATGGGGCAGGCACGGGCGGATTCGGTGCCGATGCTGGTCCTGTCCGGCGTCAACCGACGCGACACGCTGGGGAAGGGGCTCGGGCATCTCCACGAACTTCCCGACCAGCGCGGCATGGCTGCGCTCGTGGCCCTTTCCTCCGACCGGGTGGAGGCGCCGGCGGAGCTTGGCCCGGCGCTCGACCGCGCCTTTGCGGGCTTCGCGACCGGCCGGCCCGGCCCGCGCCATATCGAGGTGCCGACCGACGTGATGGGGCTTGCCGCCGGACCCGCCGCAGCGCCGGCGGCGCCCGGCCCGATGCTCCCGGACGGCCCCGCCATCGCCGCGGCCGCCGCCCGGCTCACCCGCGCCAGGACCCCGCTGATCCTCGCCGGCGGCGGCGCGAAGCGCGCCGGCGCCGCCCTCCGCGCGCTGGCCGAACGGCTCGGCGCGCCGGTCGTGCAGACGGTGAACGCGCGCGGCCTCATGCACGGACATCCCCTGACCGTCGCCGCCAGCCCCAGCCTCGAACCTGTCCGCGATCTCATCCGCGACGCCGACACCGTTCTCGCCATCGGCACCGAGTTCGGCCCGACCGACTACGACATGTACGGGCGCGGCGGCCTGCCGTGGCCAAGCCACCTCATCCGGGTGGAGATCGACGCGGCCCAGCTTGCCCGCCACCCCGTGGACCTCGCGCTCCGGGGTCATGCCGAGACGATCCTGCCCGCCCTTGTCGCGGCCCTGCCCGATGGCGCCGCGACCGACGGCACGGCGCGGGCCGAGGCCGCCCGCGCGGGCGCCTGGGCGGCGCTCGACGACACGATGCGGGGCCAGATCGCGGTCCTGAACGCGGTGCGCGACACGGTGCAAGGCGCGATCTTCGTCGGCGATTCCACCCAGGCCGTCTATGCCGGCAACCTCTGCTACGACCACGACCGCCCCGGCGGCTGGTTCAACGCCGCGACCGGCTACGGCGCGCTCGGCTACGCGATTCCGGCCGCCATCGGCGCCGCGCTCGCCGACCCGCAGGCGCCGGTGATCTGCCTCGCCGGCGACGGCGGCGCGCAGTTCACGCTGCCGGAGCTGATGACGGCGGTGGACGAAAATCTGCCCGTCATCTTCCTGATCTGGAACAACCGCGCCTACGGCGAGATCGCCGCCTCGATGGAGGCGGCGGGCGTCGGCGTCATCGGCTGCCACCCGACGCCCCCGGATTTCGAAGCCGTCGCGCGGTCCTGCGCCCTGCCCTACCGGCGCGCGAAGATGTCGCCCGAAAGCGTCGCCGAGGCCCTCCGCGCGCTCCGGCCCGCCAACGGCCCGGTGATGATCGAGATCGACGCCGGCGGCTGAGCTCAGCAGCCCTCGTGGAACGCCGCGATGATCTCCACCGCCTCCTCGGCGGTATCGACATAGGTGAAAAGCGACAGGTCCTCTTCGGAAATCGTGCCGGCCCTGGCCAGCGCCTTCCAGTTGATGACGCTGTCCCAGAAATCGCGGCCGAACAGCAGGAACGGCACCCGCTTCATCCGCCCGGTCTGGATCAGCGTCAGGCTCTCGAACATCTCGTCGAAGGTGCCGAAACCGCCGGGGAAGATGCAGATCGCCCGCGCCCGCATCAGGAAATGCATCTTGCGGATCGCGAAATAGTGGAAGTTGAAGCACAGGTCCGGCGTCACATAGGCGTTCGGCGCCTGTTCGTGCGGCAGCACGATGTTGAGACCGATCGAATGGCCGCCCGCATCGGCGGCGCCGCGATTTCCCGCTTCCATGATGCCGGGGCCGCCGCCGGTGACGATGACGTTCTCCCGCCCGTAGCTCTCCATGCTCTTCTCGGTCATGATCCGGGCGAGCTTGCGGGCCTCGTCGTACCACTGCGACAGCCCCGCGGCGCCTTTGGCCGCCTCGGTCTTGGCGCCGCCGGCGGTCTCGATCAGCGGCGGTTCGAGCGTGACGGCGGTGCCGGTCGGATCGGGAATGCGCGCGCTGCCCATCAGCACGATGGTCGATTCGATGCCGCGCTCGTCCATGATCATCTGCGGCTTCAGAAGCTCGAGTTGCAGCCGCACCGGGCGCAGCTCCTCGCGGCACATGAAGTCCTCGTCGGTGAAGGCCAGCCGGTAGGCCGGCGCGCGGGTCTGCGCGGTATGCGGGGTCCGGTCGGCGGCCTCCACGTCCTGATGGCTGCGGCGGAAGGGATGGCTGCGGGTCTCGTCGTTCATGCTGTCCTCGGGTCTTCTGTCGGTCCAGACCTACCCGTTCCGGGCCGGGCAGGCCAGCATCGCGGCGCCGGATGGCGAAACTGTGACGCACGAGGTCGCATTGCCTCATGGGCGCCCGCGCCCTATAGGGCATCCTCACGCGCAATCAGCCCCGGGGGAGACGCCGATGTCCAATGCCGCACTCGAGACCGCCATCGAAGCCGCCTGGGAGGCGCGCGACCAGATCACGCCCGCAACGACCGGCGAAACCCGCGAGGCGATCGAGGATACGCTGAACGCGCTCGACAGCGGCAGGCTGCGGGTGGCGGAGCGGCAGGCGGACGGGCAATGGCATGTAAACCAGTGGGCCAAGAAGGCGGTGCTTCTGGGCTTCCGCATCAAGGACATGGAGATCCAGCACGGCGGCCCGCAATCCGGCGGCTGGTGGGACAAGGTGGACAGTAAATTCGCCGGCTGGGGCGAGGACAAGTGGCGCGCGGCCGGCTTCCGCGCGGTGCCGAACTGCGTGGTCCGGAAATCGGCCTTCATCGCCAGGGGCGTGGTTCTCATGCCCTCCTTCGTCAATCTCGGCGCCTATGTCGATGAAGGCACGATGGTCGATACCTGGGCCACCGTCGGCTCCTGCGCGCAGATCGGCAAGAACGTCCACCTCTCCGGCGGCGTCGGTATCGGCGGCGTCCTGGAACCGATGCAGGCCGGCCCCACGATCATCGAGGACAACTGCTTCATCGGCGCCCGCTCCGAGGTGGTCGAAGGCTGCATCGTGCGCGAACGCTCGGTCCTCGGCATGGGCGTCTTCATCGGCAAGTCCACCAAGATCGTCGACCGCGAGACCGGGGCCGTGAGCTACGGCGAGGTGCCGGCGGGCTCCGTCGTCGTCGCGGGCTCCATGCCGTCGAAGAACGGCATCAACCTCTACTGCGCCGTGATCGTGAAGCGGGTGGACGCCCAGACCCGGTCGAAGACCTCGATCAACGAGCTCTTGCGTGACTGATCCGGCGAAACCGGCGAAGGAAAAGCGCCCCCAGCAGGTCTTCACCCTCGTCGTCGAGGTCGGGCGCAAGGCCGGCGACGGTCTGCCGAAGGGCGCGACCGGCGCGGCGCTCATGGTCTATGCCTCGGGCGTGGATGAGGCCGAGGCGGTGCGCGAGACGGTGGCGGTGCTGAAGGAGGCCGATCTCGCGCCGCTCGACGTGACCGGCTACGGCACGCTCGACGAGCGTCGCGCGCAAGGCCACGAGATCGAGGACGACGAGCGCGCGCTGATGGACAAGGCGCTGGCCGAGAACGCGGTGATCGTGGCGCAAGTGACGCCGTTCTTCGACAAGTCCTGACCGCCGGCGCCCCCGGCCGGCGGCGGATGCCTCCGGCGGGGATATTTGAGGCAAGATGAAGCGGCGTGGTTCGGGGCGGGATGCCTCTTGGCCTTTTGGTCTTCGACGCTCATATAGGTGGCAACACGGGACAAAGGGGGCGGACATGCTCGAATTCGGTCAGGCAAAGGATGTGGCGGCGGCTGGCGATCTCATCCGCGACGTGAACGAGGCCGGTTTCATGGCCGATGTCATCGAGGCCAGCAAGGACGTGCCGGTCATCGTCGATTTCTGGGCGCCGTGGTGCGGCCCCTGCAAGACGCTCGGCCCCGCGCTCGAAGCGGCGGTCATCGCGGCCAAGGGCAAGGTCCGCATGGCCAAGGTCAATGTGGACGAGAACCAGATGATCGCGGGCCAACTCCGCATCCAGTCGATCCCGACGGTCTATGCCTTCTGGCAGGGCAAGCCCGTCGACGGCTTTCAGGGTGCGATCCCCGGCTCCGAGATCAAGGCCTTCATCGACAAGCTCGCCGGTCTCGCCGGCGACGGCGGCCTTGGCGAGGCGCTCGACGCGGCCGAGGCGATGCTGGGCGAGGGCGCGGCCGTCGACGCCGCCGAGACCTTCGCCGCGATCCTCGGCGAGGAGCCGGAGAATGCCCGCGCCTATGGCGGCCTTGTCCGCGCCCATCTGGCGATGGGCAGCGAGGAGCAGGCCGAGGCGCTTCTGGCCAACGTGCCCGCCGCGATCGCCGGATCGGCCGAGGTCGAGGCGGCGAAGGCGCAGCTCGCGCTTCTGAAGCAGGCGGCGAATGCGGGGCCGGTGGCGGAGCTTCTCGACCGGGTGCTCGCCCATCCCGACGACCATCAGGCGCGTTTCGACCTCGCCCAGGCGCTCCATGCCGCCGGCAAGGTCGAGGGCGCGGTCGAGGAGCTTCTCGAACTCGTCAGGCGCGACCGCGAGTGGAACGACGGCGCCGCCAAGAAACAGCTCTTCACCATCTTCGAGGCGCTGAAGCCCAACGATCCGGTGGCGCTCAGGGGCCGGCGGAAATTGTCCTCGCTGCTCTTTGTCTGAGCCCGGCCGCGCGCTAGGATCAATGCCATGAAGCTGCATGGCGACCTGCCCGCGAAGATCCCGCTCTTCCCGCTGCCGGGGGCGCTCTTGCTGCCGCGCACGCGGCTGCCCCTGCAGATATTCGAGCCGCGCTACCTCGCGATGCTCGAGGACGTGCTGAAGACGCCCGAGCGGCTGATCGGCATGATCCTGCCGCGCCCCGGCCCGGATGGCGAGCCGCGCCTGGCCCGGATCGGCTCAGCCGGGCGGGTAACGGCGTTTTCCGAAACCGATGACGGGCGCTACATGATCACCCTCGCCGGGATCTCCCGCTTCCGCCTCGGGCGCGAGATTTCCGGCTTCGCCCCCTATCTCTGCGGCGAGGTGAACTGGGACGGCTTCGCCCGCGACCGTGGGCCGTCCGAGGAAGATCCCGGCTTCGACCGCGCCGCGTTCCTCAAGCTCCTCCGCCGCTATTTCACCGCCGAACAGCTCTCCACCGACTGGGAGAGCCTGAAGGAGGCCGAGGACGAGCTTCTGATCAACTCGCTCGCCATGCTCTGTCCGTTCGAGCCGGAGGACAAGCAGGCGCTGCTGGAGGCGCCGTCCTTGCAGACCCGGCGCGAGACGCTGGTGACGCTGATGGAATTCGCCCTTCGGGGCGGCGACGGGGAGGTGCGGCAATGAGCGACGAGGTGACGCCCGACCGGCGGATGCTGGAGGCGCTGGTCTGCCCGCTGACCCAGGCACCGCTCAGCTACGACGCCGAGGCGCAGGAGCTGATCTCCAAGCCCGCGAAGCTCGCCTTCCCGATCCGCGCTGGCATCCCGGTGATGCTGGTGGACGAGGCACGGAAGATCGACTGAGGGGTGAGGTCCGCCTCAGGTCGGACGGCACAGGCGCGAATGTCCGCAGTGCGGGACGGCGGGGATGTTCATATGCGCGGGCATTTCGAAATCGTGCTGATGCCGGTAATTGGTCATGGGCGGGAGTGTTGATATTTGGAGGCGATCTTGACCAATTTCAGGGCCCCTCGATTTCTGACCATTTCTGCACGCGGCTGGCGCTGACAGTCGCTTGACGCGCGTGATGTCAGCTGATTCCGCCGTTGCGCGCCCCAAGGTTCGCGGCGCCTCGCCTTTGAAGTGTTTCCTTTCCGGCCTTGCGGCCTGACTTTCGCCCCCGAAGTCACGCCGGGCACGGGTTCAGGCGGCGATCAGGTGTTCGGTGAGGAAGGTCACGCCGAGTATCGCGAGCCGGGGGCGGAGCGCGATGCAGGCGGAGGTGCGGGCCAGTTCGTTGCCGGTGAAGGGTTCGGGTGTGACGATGGTGACGCGATGGCCGCGCTCGGCCAGCGCCCAGGCGGTGCCGTGGCCGCGCAAGTTGCCGCCTTCATCGTAGAGGATGAAGGCGCCCCCATCCTTCACCGGCTCGGTCACGTGGCGGAAATGCGGGATCACCTCGTCGGTGCCGTGGCGGAAATTGCCGCGCGCGAGGATGCCGGTGCGGTGCACGGGCATCGGTTCGGCGACGATCATCGCCGGCACCGCCAAGCGCGGGTTCGAGGAGGTAGGCGCCGAAGCGCGGCCCCGGCCGGCCCATGTCGGACATGTTGGCGGTATGGGCGCCGAAGACGATGCGGTTTCGGAGCAAGTGGCCGCGAAGGTCGAGCGGGGAGAGAAGATGAGGGTGGGTAGGCATGGCCGGGCTCGCTCCCGAAGTCGGGGTCGGCTTCGCGGGCCGGAAGGTCCCGGATCAGGTCCGGGACTGCGGCACCTTGCGGGGCCCTGTGGTGCGTCTCAGTACCAGCCATCCGCCGTCTCTGCCTTCTTCTTCGTCACGAATTCCGTCAGCGCCTCGTCGATGCCGGGATCGAGGGGCGGCGCCTCGTATTCGCGCAGGCGCTCTTTCCAGAGCCGGTTGGCCCGCGTCGCGGCATCGCTGCTGCCTGCGGCCTCCCATTTCTCGAAGGGCTCGTTGTCGGCGATTTCCGAATCCCAGAAGGCGGTCTCGTAGTTCGCCATCGTGTGGGCGCAGCCGAAGAAGTGGTTGCCGGGGCCGACCTCGGCGAAGGCATCGACCGCAAGCGCGTTGTCATCGATCCTGACCCCGTCGAGATAGGAGTGCAGCGCCCCGCAGAGGTCGGTGTCGAGCACGAATTTCTCGTAGGACATGGACAGCAGCCCGTCGAGGAAACCCGCCGAATGCAGGATGAAGTTCGCCCCGCAATGCACGGCGGCCAGCATCGACATCGTGCCCTCGGTCATCGCCTGGGCGTCAGGCAGCTTCGACGTGGTGAAATTGCCCGAGCAGCGGAGCGGCAGGTCCAGCCGGCGCGCAAGCTGGCCGATGACCGTGGAACCGATGGCAGGCTCCGGGGTGCCGAAGGTGGGCGAGCCGGAGCGGAGCGACATCGACGACAGGAAGGTGCCGAAGATCACCAGGGCGCCGGGGCGTTCGAGCTGCGTCAGCGCGCAGCCGGCCATGGTCTCGGCCAGCGACTGGGCAATGGCGCCGGCATTCGTCACCGGCCCCATCGCGCCGCCGAGGATGAAGGGCACGATCACCGCCGCCTGATTGGCGCGGGCATAGGCGCGCAAGCTTTTCGTCATCGTGCCGTCCCAGACCAGCGGCGAGTTGACGTTGACGTTGCCGAGGATGACGCAGTTCTCGTCGACGAATTCGCTGCCGAAGACGATCCGCGCCATGTCGATGCTGTCCTCGCTGCGCTCTTCCGCGGTGACCGAGCCCATGACGTAGCGGTCGGAGAGCGTGAGATGGGCATGGACCATGTCGAGATGGCGCTTGTTCACCGGCACGTCGGTCGGTTCGCAGATCGTGCCGCCGGAATGGTGGAACCACGGCGAGGATTGTGCGAGCTTGATGAAGTTCTCGAAATCCTGAAGCGTGGCAAAGCGGCGGCCGCGATCGAGGTCCATCACGAAGGGCGAGCCGTAGGCCGGGGCGAAGACGACGTTCTTGCCGCCGATCCGGGCGGAATTGGCCGGGTTGCGGGCATGTTGCGTGAACTCCGCCGGGGCGGTCTTCAGGATCTCGCGCAGCATGCCGCTCTCCCCGTTCCGACCGTGCCTTGATCTTAAGGGCAGCGGGGCCGGCGCGAAAAGTATCGGGGCCGAGATTCGGAACAGCGAAGATGTCGGTTTGCGCGGGGCCGGGCGCGGGCCGTCCGGCGCAAGCCGGACCGGTCCGGAGGGGCTCGATGCCCCGACCGGACCGACCCCGCCGGCCTACTCGGCGGCGAGGTCCGGCGCCCAGCCGGAGATCGCCTTGACCTCGAGGAATTCCTCGATCCCCCAGTGCCCGCCCTCGCGGGCGCGGCCCGACGCCTTGACCCCGCCGAAGGGCGCGCCGGCGCCGCGGCTCTGGCCGTTCATCTCGACCATCCCCGATTTCAGCGCCAGCGCGAGCCGGTTGCGCCGGGCGCCATCCTGGCTCTGCACATAGTTGGTGAGGCCATAGGGCGTGTCGTTGGCGATCCGCACCGCCTCTTCCTCGCTGTCGAAGGGGATGATCGAGAGCACGGGGCCGAAAATCTCCTCGCGTTCGATGGTCATTCCGGGCTTCACGTAGGCGAAGACCGTCGGGCGGACATAGTAGCCCTTGTTCATCCCTTCCGGGAGCCCCAGCCCGCCGGCCACCAGTCGCGCGCCCTCGTCGATGCCCTTCTGGATGAAACCCTGGATCTGGTCCCACTGGCGCTTGTTCACCACCGGGCCGATATGGCGGCCATGCTCGGACGCCGGGCCGACCTTGACCGCGGCCGCGACCTCGGCGGCCGTCTCCACCGCCTGGTCATAGATCGCGCGTTCCACCAGCATCCGGGAGGGTGCGTTGCAGCTTTGGCCGGAATTGTTCATCAGGTGCAGCACGCCGCGCTTCACCGCCTTTTCGTCGGCATCGGCGAAGATCAGGTTGGCCCCCTTGCCGCCAAGCTCCAGCGTCACCCGCTTCAGCGTCTCGGCTGCCGCCTTGGAGATCGCGCGCCCCGCCCTCGTCGAGCCGGTGAAGGAGATCATCTCCACGTCCGGATGGGCCGAGAGGGCCGCGCCCACGCCGGCCCCGTCGCCATTGACGAGGTTGAAGACGCCGGGCGGCACCCCGGCATCGTGGCAGAATTCCGCGAAGATCATCGCATTGAGGGGGCTTTCCTCGGACGGCTTGAGCACGCAGGTGCAGCCCGCGAGAAGCGCCGGGATCACCTTGAGCGCGATCTGGTTCATCGGCCAGTTCCACGGCGTGATCAGCCCCACGACCCCGATGGGTTCGAGCGCGATCCGGTCGTTCGGGGCATGGGGGCCGAGGGGGCGAATCCACTCGATTGCGTCGAAGGCGCGCAGGAAGTTCTTCAGATGCCAGGGCAGGCAGGGAGCCTGTTGATCGCGGGCCATGTCGATGGGCGCGCCCATCTCGAGGCTGATCGCCCCGGCCAGCTCGTCCTTGCGGCGTTCGTATTCGTCGAGGATCCGCGCCACGATGGCGCGACGTTCGGTCGGCGGGGTCGCGGCCCAGCCGGGGAAGGCGGCCTTGGCGGCCGCGACGGCGGCATTGGCGTCGGCTTCGGAGCCGAGCGAGACCACCGCACAGGCATCCTCGGTCGACGGGTCGATCACCGCGCAGTCGCGCGGGGTCGCGGGGGCGGTCCAGCGCCCGTCGATATAGAAGTCGCGTCTTTCGATCATGGCTCACCTCGTCTTTCGCGGCCGGACTGTGGCAGGACGGCAGAAGGCCCGCAAGGGTGGGAAACGTAATTTGATCAAATCACCCGCCCGCCCCCGGCGATTTGCCGCGCCGCGACGAAGCGGGGTGCAATTGCGCGCGCCCGGGCTTATGTTCTTCGGCAGCACAGATTCCAGTTCAGGACAAGGAGACTGCCGATGGCCCTGCGCATCAACGACACGGTTCCCGATTTCACCGCCCAGACCGATCAGGGCCTGATCAAGTTCCACGACTGGATCGGCGACAGCTGGGCGATTCTCTTCTCGCATCCAAAGGACTTCACCCCGGTCTGCACGACCGAGTTCGGCGCCGTGGCGCAGTTGGCCGACGAATGGGCAAAGCGCAACACCAAGGTGATCGGCATCTCGGTCGACGGCGTCGAGGAGCACAAGCGCTGGAAGCGCGACATCGAGACCGCCGCCGATGCCGTCGCCGCCTTCCCGATCATCGCCGATGACGGGCTGCGTGTGTCGAAGGCCTTCGACATGCTGCCGGCCGAGGCCTACCTGCCTGACAACGCCACCGCGAACGACAGCCAGACGGTGCGCTCGGTCTTCATCATCGGGCCGGACAAGAAGCTGAAGCTTTCGATGACCTACCCGATGAATGTCGGCCGCAACTTCGCCGAGGTGCTCCGCGCGCTCGACGCACTGCAAACCGCGAACGGCAAGGGCGTGGCGACGCCGGCCAACTGGACCGTGGGCCAGGACGTGATCGTGCCGCTCGCGCTCGACGACGCGGCGGCCGAGGCGAAATTCGGCCAGATCAACAAGGTCCTGCCCTACCTGCGCTACGCGAAGCTGCCG
>WOZM01000051.1 GCA_011620265.1 Paracoccaceae bacterium | reverse complement strand
CCTTACGTCCCGGCGGACCCCGCCGCGACGTCAGCCCTTCTGGACTTCCTTCAGCTTGTCGATCCCGAGCATCTTCATCGCGGCCTTCTCGTAGTAGGGCTCGGACGTCCCCTTGCGGACCTTCCTGAGGAAATACTTCTCGAAACCGATCTTCGCGAGATGCACCCACTTGCCCGAGGACGCCCAGTTGACGTTCCGGGGCGGGATCTGCGGCTGGGCGACGAAGGCTATGCCGCTGTCGCCGAAATCGGCCAGGCAGACGGCGTTCCAGGTGCCGACATTGTCCGGCTCCTTGCCGCGCAGCACCTGGCCGAGGTTCTGCGCTGTCGCGGTCACCATGCTCTCGATCATGAAGCCGGTCTTCGGCACCCCGCAGGGCACCGGCGTCGGCCCCATCGGCGGGATCGCGACGCAGACGCCGACGGCGAAGATATTGGGGTATTTCGGGTTGCGCTGGTGCTTGTCGACAATGGTGAAGCCGCGCGGGTTCGAGAGGCCCTCGATCCCCTGCAGCGCCTTGATGCCGCGGAAGGCGGGCAGCATCATCGCGAAGCCGAAGAGCAACTCCTTCTCGGCCTTGACCGATCCGTCGTCGGCGATCTCCTCGACCACCATCGTGCCGTCCTCGACCTTCTTCACCCGGGTCGAGGTCATCCACTTGATGTGGTGGCTGCGCATCTCGCTTTCGAGAAGGCCCTTGGTGTCGCCCACCCCGTCGAGCCCGAGATGGCCGATATAGGGCTCCGAGGTCACGAAGGTCATCGGCACCTTGTCGCGGATCTTGCGGCGGCGGAGCTCTGTGTCGAGGATGAAGGTGAACTCGTAGGCCGGCCCGTAGCACGAGGCGCCCTGCACGGCGCCGACGATGATAGGTTTCGGATCCTTGCAGAAGGCCTCGAACTTCTCGCGGGCGATCTCGGCATGGTCGATATGGCAGACCGACTGGGTGTGGCCGCCATGGGGACCGAGCCCCTCGATCTCGTCGAAGGCCAGCTCCGGCCCGGTGGCGACGATCAGGTAGTCGTAGTCGATCGAACTCCCGTCGACGAGGTCGAGCCGGTTCTCGCCGGGATGCAGCTTCTCGGCCGCGACCGGTTTGAACTCGATCCCCTTCTTCTTCATCGTCGCGGCAAGATCGACGGTGATGTCGTCGCGCTTGCGCCAGCCGACCGCGATCCAGGGATTGGACGGGACGAAATGGTAAAGCGGGTCCTTGGTAACGACCGTGATCCTGTCTTCCTTGCGGATCTGGTCGGCCAGTTCGTAAGCCATGATGGAGCCGCCAAGCCCCGCCCCGAGAACGACGATATGAGCCATTGTGCTGTTCCTCCCAGCCTGACAGCCGGAATCCCGGCCCCGAATCGGGATCATATATAAACGTTCGAATGTGTTCATGATCTGTGTCAAAGCCTCGCACGCGGCGCCGGACCCAAATCGAAGGCCCCGCGCGGTCAGCGCGGGGCCGGAAGGGGCGGGGCGCGGCCGGGGCTTCCGGCCGCGAGAGGCGCGCTTACTGCGGAATCTCGCCGCTGATGCCCTCGACATAGAAGTTCATGCCAAGGAGCGTGCCGTCGTCGGCGACCTCGCCCTCGCCAAGCCAGGCCGATCCGTCCTGCTTGTTCAGGGGGCCGGTGAACGGGTGATAGGTTCCCGCCGCGATGGCGTCGCGCATCGCCTCGGCCTCGGCCTTGACTTCGGCCGGCACCGCGTCGGTGATCTCGCCGATCAGCACCTCGCCGCCCGCGATGCCTTCCCAGGCGTCGACCTGCTCATAGCTCCCGTCGAGAAGCGCGCCGACGCGCTTGACGTACCACGGCCCCCAGTTGTCGATGATCGAGGAGACGCGGGGCGAGGGCTTGTACTCGGCCATGTCCGAGGCCTGGCCGAAGCCGATCACCGCGCCATTGGTCTTCGCGGCCTCGGCCAGCGGTGCGGTCGAGTCGGTGTGGCTCGCGATCACGTCCACGCCCTGCTCGATCATCGCCTTGGCGGCGTCGGCCTCCTTCGCCGGATCGAACCAGGTATAGGCCCAGATCACCGAAAGCTCGACATCCGGATTCACCTTCCTGGCATGCACGTAGTAGGAGTTGATGCCCATGATCACTTCCGGGATCGGGAACGAGGCGATGTAGCCGATCTTCCCCGACTTGGTCATCCGCCCGGCGATCGTGCCCTGCACCGCGCGGCCCTCGTAGAAGCGGGCATTGTAGGTCGAGACGTTCGGGTGGTCGCGTTTGTAGCCGGTGGCGTGTTCGAACTTCACGTCGGGGAACTTGGCGGCGACGGCGTTGGTCGCGTCCATGTAGCCGAAGGAGGTGGTGAAGATGATGTTGCAGCCCGAAAGCGCCATCTGGGTCAGCACCCGCTCGGCGTCGGCGCCTTCCGGCACGCTTTCCTGATAGGCGGTCTCGACCTTGTCGCCGAAGGCTTCGATGAGCTGAAGCCGGCCCTGATCGTGCTGGTAGGTCCAGCCGCCGTCGCCGATGGGGCCGACATAGACGAAGCAGGCCTTGACCTTGTCCATCTGCGCCTCTGCCGCGCCGCCGAAGCTCAGCCCGAGGCCGAGGGCGGCACTCGCGAGTAGGGTTCTTCTGTTCATTCTCACTCTCTCCTGTTGGTCGGGGACGTTGCCCCGGTGACGTTTGGCCTCAGCGCGAGGCGTGGAAATTCCGGCCGAGGGCAGCGGGCGCGTTCAGCGACGCCTTGCCGCGGCCGGAGGACATGATGACCAGCACGAGGATGGTTATCAGATAGGGCGACATTGCCAAGTACTCGACCGGGATCCTGATCGGAAAGGAGTTCGAGGCCTGAAGGTTGAGCTGCAGCACCGTGATGCCGCCGAAAAGGTAGGCGCCGATCAGCACCCGCCAGGGCTTCCAGCTCGCGAAGACCACGATGGCCAGCGCGATCCAGCCGGCGCCGGCGGTGATCCCGTCGGTCCATTGCGGGACGCGGACGAGGCTGACATAGGCGCCGCCGAGGCCCGCCATCGCGCCGCCGAAGAGGATCGCCATGACGCGGATGCGGATCACCTTGTAGCCGAGCGCATGGGCCGCGTCGTGGCTTTCACCGACCGCGCGCAGGATCAGCCCCGCGCGGCTGTATTTCAGGACCGCCCAGACCGCGGCGACGACGGCGATGGAGGCATAGACCATCCAGTCGTGGGTGAAAAGGATCCGGCCGAAGAAGGGGATGTCGGCCAGCGGCCCGTACGGCACCATCCCGGTCGGCGGCGGCTTGATGCCGTTATAGCCCTGGCCGAGCAGGCTCGACAGGCCGAGCCCGAAGAGCGTGAGCGCGAGGCCGGTCGCCACCTGATTGGCGAGGAAGACCTGCGTCAGGAGGATGAAGATGAGGCTCAGCACCGCCCCGCCCGCCGCCCCGCCGAGAAACCCGAGAAGCTGGCTCCCGGAATGGACTGCCGTGATGAAACCGCAGATCGCGCCCATGATCATCATCCCCTCGACCCCGAGGTTGAGGACGCCGGACTTCTCGACCACCAGCTCGCCGATCGCCGCCAGCATGATCGGCACCGAGGCGACCATCAGCGAAGCGATGAGAACCGCCGGATTGATCCCGTAGAAATCCATCAGCGGGCCTCCTTCATGAGCATCGGGACGCGGATGCGGTAGTTCGACAAGAGGTCCACCGCGAGGAGGAAGAACAGCAGCATCCCCTGGAACGCCTGGATCGCGGCCGAGGGCAGGCCGAGCATGAACTGCGCCAGCTCGCCGCCGATATAGGTCAGCGCCATCAGAAGGCCGGCGAGCAGGATGCCGACCGGGTTCAGCCGGCCGAGGAAGGCCACGATGATCGCGGTGAAGCCGTAGCCCGAATTGAAGTCGATGGAGATCTGCCCCGCCGGCCCCGCGACCTCGAAAAGCCCCGCAAGCCCGGCGAGCGCGCCGGAGATCCCCATGCAGAGCACGACCAGCCGGTCCGGGCTGACCCCGGCGAAGCGCGCCGCCCGCGGCGCCTGCCCGGCAAGCTTGATCTGAAAGCCGAGGATATGGCGCTGGAGAAGGATATAGGCCGCGATGACCGCGATGAAGGCTGCGACGACGCCCCAGTGCATCCCCGTTCCGGCGATCAGCTCATGATTCGCCGCCGAGGGATACTGGCCAAGGTTCCGCGACCCCGGAAAGCCGCCGCCCTCGGGATTGCGCAAGAGGCCGAGCGACATCGAGGCGAGGATATTCTCGGCCACGTAGACGAGAAGCAGCGAGACGAGGATCTCGTTGGTGCGGAACCGCGTCTTCAGGATCGCCGGGATCATCGCCCAGATCAGCCCGCCGAAGGCGCCGGCGATCACCATCAGCGGGAAGATGAACCACGCCTCCATCGGGTAGAAGGCAAGGCCAACCCCGGCGCCGAAGATCGCACCCATGATGTATTGCCCCTCGGCGCCGATGTTCCAAATCCCGGCGCGGAAGCCCAGCGACAGGCCGATGGCGATCAGGATCAGCGGCCCCGCCTTCACCAGAAGCTGCGGCCGCGAATAGGCCGCGAACTGCGCGTTGAAGAGCGGGTCCCAGAAGATCGTGCGGATCGCCTCGAACGGATCCTTGCCGAGGATGGCGAACATCAGCCCGCCCGCGATCATCGTCAGGATCACCGCGAGGAACGGCGTGCCCCAGGCCCAGAACCGCGACGGCGTCGGGCGGCGTTCAAGGATGAGCATGGGAGACCTCCGCTTCATGCATGCCATGCGCTCCGCCGAGCATCAGGCCGATCTGGTCGATGGTCAGTCCCTTGGTCGGCACCGGCGCGGAGAGTCGGCCTTCGTTGAGGGCGGCGAAGCGGTCGGCGATCTCCATGATCTCGTCGATATCCTGAGAGATCACCACGACCGCCGCCCCGGCGCTCGCCCGGTCGAGAAGCGCCTGCCGGATGAAGGCCGCCGCCGCCGCGTCGACGCCCCAGGTCGGCTGGTTGACGACGATCACCTCCGGCTCCTGCATGATCTCGCGGCCGAGGACGAATTTCTGAAGGTTGCCGCCCGACAGCGCCCGGGCTGCGGTGCCGATGCCGGGGGTTCTCACGTCGAAGGTCCGGACCACACCCTCGGCGAATGCTCGGGTCCTCGCCCAGTCGATGAAGCCGCGCTTCGTCAGGTGCCTGCGCACCGCCCCCGACAGAAGCGCATTTTCCGTGAGGCTCATGTCCGGCGCCGCGGCATGGCCCAGCCGCTCTTCCGGCGCGGTGCAGACGCCGTCCTTCCGGCGCTCGTTCGGGCCAAGATGACCGATGCCGCGGCCGTGGATCCGCACCGTTTCCGGCGCCGTGCGGATCTCGCCCGAAAGCGCCAGCAACAGCTCGTCCTGGCCGTTCCCGGCGACCCCGCCGATGCCCAGAACCTCGCCCTGCCGGACCTCGAAGCCGACCTCGCGCAGGCTCGTCCCGAACGCACTCGGCGAGGCGACGCTGAGGCCCCTCACGGTCAGCGCAACCGGCCCCGGCGCCGCCGCCGCCCGCTCCGGCGGGTTCAGCGTGGCGCCGACCATCATCTCGGCCATCTCGCGCGCCGATTTCTCGCGCGGGGTGCAGGTGCCGACGACCTTGCCGCGACGCAGGATCGTCGCCTCGTCGCAGAGCGCCTTTATCTCCTCGAGCTTGTGGCTGATATAGAGGATCGAGGTCCCCTCCGCCGCGAGCTGGCGGAGCGTGCCGAAAAGGATGTTCACCTCCTGCGGCGTCAGCACGCTTGTCGGTTCGTCCATGATCAGAAGCTTCGGGTCCTGTAGAAGGCAGCGCACGATCTCCACCCGCTGGCGCTCGCCGGCGGACAGGTCGCCTACGAGCCGCGTGGGGTCGAGCGGCAGTCCGTAGCCTTCGGAAACCTCGCGAATCCGCCCCGCCAGTTGCCGCATCGGCGGCGGGTTGTCCATGCCGAGCGCCACGTTCTCCGCCACGGTGAGGGCGTCGAAGAGGCTGAAATGCTGGAACACCATCGCGACGCCGCGGCTGCGCGCCTCGCGCGGCTCGGCCGGCGCATAGTCGGCGCCGCGCAAGCGCATGCGCCCCTCGTCGGGTTTCACGAGGCCGTAGATCATCTTCACCAGCGTCGACTTGCCGGCGCCGTTCTCGCCCAGAAGCGCATGGACCTCGCCCGCGCCGATGGAGAACGACACATCGTCGTTGGCCTTCACGCCGTGATAGGACTTGCTGATCCCCTCGATGCTCAAGAGCACGTCCGCTGTCATCCGGTGCGCTCCTCGTTGTTGTGTCCGGCGCGTCTCTTCCTCAGTAGGTCGGCCGCGACCCCGACGGCAATCGCCTGGGGGTGTTTTCCAAGCGCCGGATCGCCGATCGGGCAGCGGATGCGCAAAATCTGTGCGCCGTCATGCCCGAGGCCCGCCAGCCGCGACCGGAACCGCGCCCGTTTCGTGGCCGAGCCGATCAGGCCGAGCGCGCCGAAGCCGTGGCCGAGAAGCCGGTGGCAGATCTCGAGGTCGAGCGCGTGGGAATAGGTCAGGACCAGATGCTCCGCATCGCCCGGCGCCTCCGCGACCAGATCGGCCGGCCGCGCCGCGACCCGCCGGACGACACCGTCCGGCACGCTGTCCGGAAAGCGGGCCGCATCGGTATCGATCCAGGTGATGCGAAGGCCGGGCAGCGGCGCCAGCACCGCGACCAGCGCCCGCCCGACATGGCCCGCGCCCCAGACCCAGATCTCGCGATGGGGCGCGGCCACCGGCTCGACCATCCAGCCCTGCACCACGCGCGCGCCCGGCCGCAGGCCTTCGCCCCGCGCCCGCGTCAAAAGTCGTTTGACCGCGAGCGGCATCGCGCCGTCCGTCCCCGGCAGGGCGCGCGCGATCACGGCCTCGCCGGTCACGGTTGCCAGCCGGTCCGCGTTCCAAAGCTCCGACAGGAGCACCACCGCGCCGCCGCAGCACTGGTTCAGCGCCGGCCCGAGCGGCCACCGCTCCACCCGGTCGCGACAGGCGGCGGCGAGCATCGCCCGCGCGCGGCCCGCGGCCTCGAATTCCAGCGCCCCGCCGCCGATCGTGCCCGCCTGGCCGCCGGCCCAGACGATCATCGAGGCGCCCGCCTCGCGCGGGGCCGAACCGGCGACCCCGGCCACGACGACCCGGACCACCACGCCATGCGCCGCGACGGCCCGCGCCAACGCCTCCCGGTCGAAACTCATGGCTCCCCCCGCGCGCGCTTCACCGCCGCCAGAACCGCCTCCGCCGTCGCCGGGGCCCGGAGGTCGGGGTAATGCGGACCGCAGGCCGCACAGGCATTCGAAAGCGCGGAAAAGACCGAGATCCCGAGCATCAGGGGCGGCTCGCCCACCGCCTTCGAGCGATAGATCGTCTCCTCCCGGTTCTCGCCCTCCCAAAGGGCCACGTTGAAGACCCGCGGCCGGTCCGAACAGGCCGGGATCTTGTAGGTCGAGGGCGCATGGGTGCGAAGCCTGCCCTTGTCGTCCCAAACCAGCTCTTCGGTCGTCAGCCAGCCCGCGCCCTGCACGTAACCGCCCTCGATCTGGCCGATGTCGAGCGCGGGGTTCAGGCTCGCCCCGCAATCATGGAGGATATCGGCCCTGAGGATGCGGTTCTCACCGGTCAGCGTGTCGATCGCCACCTCGCTGACGGCGGCGCCATAGGCGAAGTAGTAGAATGGCCGGCCGCGCCCCGCCTTCCTGTCCCAGGTGATCTTCGGCGTCGCGTAGAAGCCGGTCGAGGACAGGCTCACACGGCCCTGATGGCACCGCGCCGCGGCCTCGGCGAAGCTCATCTCGGCGCCGCCGACGAAGACGCGGCCCTCCTCGAAATGCACCTTTGCGGGCAGGGTCTGATGCTCGGCCGCGAGGTATTCCGCCATCCGCTCGCGGATCGTGTCGCAGGCCGCCTTCACCGCCATGCCGTTGAGGTCCGACCCCGACGAGGCGGCGGTGGCCGAGGTGTTGGGCACCTTGGCGGTATCCGTCGCGGTGATCGCCACGGCCGACACATCGACCCCGAACCCCGCCGCCGCCACCTGCGCGACCTTGCGAAAGAGACCCTGGCCCATCTCGGTCCCGCCGTGATTGAGGTGGATCGACCCGTCCGAATAGACATGAACCAGCGCGCCGGCCTGGTTGAGATGCGTCAGCGTGAAGGAAATCCCGAACTTCACCGGCGTCAGCGCGATCCCCTTCTTCAGGATCGGGTTCGCCGCGTTCCACGCCGCCACCGCCACCTGCCGCGCGGCGAAATCGCTCGACCGCTCCAGCGCCGCCACGAGGCCGTTCAGGACGAAATCCTCGACCTCCATGTGATAGGGCGTCGCCTGCTTCATCTTGCCGGAAATATCCCCGCCGGAGGCATCCGGCATATCGGCATAGAAATTCGCCTTGCGCACCGCGACCGGATCGAGGCCCAGCGCGTGCGCCACATGGTCCATCACCCGCTCGATCCCGAGCATGCCCTGCGGCCCGCCGAAACCGCGAAAGGCGGTGGCGGACTGGGTGTTGGTCTTCAGCCGGTGGCTCTCGATCCGCACGCGTTCAAGGTGATAGGCATTGTCGGCATGCAGCATCGCCCGGTCCGCGACCGGCAGGCTCAGGTCCTGCGCCCAGCCGCAGCGGGCGAGGTGCCGGAACTCGATCCCGAGAATGCGGCCCCCGGTATCCACACCCGCGCGGTATTCGATGCGGAAATCGTGGCGCTTGCCGGTAATGATCATGTCGTCGTCGCGGTCGTAGCGCATCTTCGCCGGCCGCCCCAGAAGCCGCGCCACCAGTGCGCAGGAGACCGCGAGCGCATTGCCCTGGCTCTCCTTGCCGCCGAAGCCGCCGCCCATGCGGCGGATCTCGACCCGCACCGCGTTCATCGGCAGGCCGAGCGCCTCGGCCACCTTGTGCTGGATCTCGGTCGGATGCTGGGTCGAGGACTGGACGATCACGCCGCCCTCGGCCGGCAGCGCCAGAGCCGCCTGGCCTTCGAGGTAGAAATGCTCCTGCCCGCCGATCTCGAAGCGGCCCTCGATCACGCGCGGCGCACCGGCGATGGCTGTCGCCGCATCGCCCTTCGACCAGATCACCGGCCCGCCCTCGAACCGGCTGTCCGCCGCCAGCGCCTCATCGACCGTCAGGATCGCCGGCAATTCGCGGTAGTCGATCCTGCCGAGCCGCGCCGCCTTGCGCGCGCAGCGGTGGCTTTCGGCGATCACGAGGAAGACCGGCTGGCCGACATAGTGAACCGTGCCCGTGGCAAGGAGCGGTTCGTCATGGATCGAGGGCGACACGTCGTTGGCGAAGGGCAGGTCCGCCGCCGTCCAGACCGCGATGACGCCCGGCGCCGCCCGCACCGCGTCGAGATCGACCGAGACGATCTCGCCATGCGCCACGGTCGAGAGGCCGAAGGCCAGATGCAGCGCGTTCGCCGGCAGGGGCACGTCGTCGACATACCGCGCCGCCCCGGTGACATGGAGCCCGGCGGAATCGTGGGGCAGGGGTTTCGCGACGCTCATGCCTCGACCTCCAGCACCGACACCGCCGCGCCCGACCGCTGGTGGAAATAGCGCAGGAGCATGTTCCGCGCCGTCTCCAGCCGGTAGCCGGCCGAGGCGCGCATGTCCGTCATCGGGGCGAAATCCGCCGCGAAGGCCGGCAGGGCGGCCTCGACGGTCGCGAGCGTGAAGTCGCGACCGGCCAGCGCCGCCTCGACCGCCGCCGCGCGCTTCGGCACGCCGGCCATGCCGCCGAATGCAATCCTCGCGCTTTTAATTTTCGATCCGCTCAATTCAAGATTGAAGCACCCGCAGACCGCGGAAATGTCCTGGTCGAACCTTTTCGACAATTTGTAGCAGGCAAGGCCGGGTGCCTTGTCGGGGATCGTCACCGCCTCGACGAACTCGCCGGGGCGGCGGTCCTGCTTGCGGTAGTCGAGGAAGAAGTCCTCGAGCGGCATCTCGCGCCGCGCCTCGCCCCGGCGCAGATGCAGCACCGCGCCCATCGCGATCAGCGCCGGCGGCGCGTCGCCGATGGGCGAGCCGTTGGCGATGTTGCCGCCGATCGTCGCGGCCCCACGCACCTGTTCGGAGGCGAAGCGGCGGAGAAGCTCGGCGAAGGCCGGATGTGGCCCCGCCATGGCCCGGCGCAGGGCGGCGATGGTGACGCCGGCGCCGACCTTCCGGCCGCCCGGAACGGTCTCGATCCCTTGCAGATCGGCGCAGGCATGAAGGAACGCGACCTCGGGCAGGTCGCGCAACTCCTTCGTCACCCAAAGCCCGACATCGGTCGCGCCGGCGATCAGCGTGGCCTCCGGGTGGTCCAGATACCACGCGGCCAACGCGTCCGACGAAGCCGGGGCGAAGGGGGCGGGGGTGGCCCCCGCAGGCGGGACATCGACGGCCCAATCCGGCGCCGGAACCGAGGCAGCCGCCTCGGCCGCGCGCAGGATCGGCGCGTAGCCGGTGCAGCGGCAGAGATTGCCGGCCAGATAGTCGTCGTGATCGGTCGCGCCGTTCCGCTGCGCCACCGCCATCGACATGACGAAACCCGGCGTGCAGAAGCCGCACTGGCTGCCATGCGCCTCGACCATCGCGGCCTGCACCGGATGCATCTCGCCTTTCGGGCCGGTCAGGCCTTCCACGGTCCGCACGGCCTTGCCGTGCAGTTGCGGCAGGAAGAGGATGCAGGCATTGAGCGCGCTTGTGCCGGCGGCGTCGCTCACCATGACGGTGCAGGCGCCGCAATCCCCCTCGTTGCAGCCTTCCTTGGTTCCGGTCAGCCCGCGCGTCTCGCGCAGCCAGTCCAGAAGTGTCCGCACCGGGTTGTCGCCGGACACGGTCACAGGCGTTCCGTTCAGCAGAAACGCTATGTCGTTCATCGAATGAACCCGCCGCCTTCTCCTCGCTCCGGTCAGGTTGCGCTGTCGCCCGATGCGGCGTAAAGCGAAAAGCGCCCCGGTCTCCCGCTTTCAGTGAAGCGCCGAAGCCCTGCACAAGGCAAGCACAACTTCCAGGCAAAACGGCTAAGCAGTTTCTCGGATTCCCGCATAATGGCCGGAATGCCGCGCCTCGCGGCACGATCTGGCAATGCGGGCGCGACCGGTCCATAGTCTGGTGAACGACAGGTATCGCCGCGGCGGAGCGGATCAGGATGCAGACAGTGCTCGCCCTTATCGTTCTCGGCCTGCTCGGGCTGATCGCGCTGCAGGTCGCGGCCAGCCGGCAGTTCCGCGCGCGGATCCTCACCCTCGCGTCGGAGCTGCGCAACGCCCCGCCGACGCGCAACATCGAGGCGGCCCTGCCGCCGATGGTCGCCGATTTCGCCCGCCGCGCCGGCGCCGATCCCGGCCGCCCGGTCCGGGTGGCGAGTTTCCACCAGAGCGGCGAGATCCGGCTTCGTCCCGGTGGCGCCTTCACGAAGATCGCGGCCTGGCAGTTGGTCTCGCTCGGCCGGCCGGGATTTCTCTGGGATGCGCGCGCGACGGGCGTGCTGCCGCGCTTCCATGTCCTCGAAGCCTATGTCGGCGGGGCGGGCCAGCTTGAGGCGCGGGCCTTCGGCTCGATCCCGGTCGCGCGCGAAAAGGGGCCTGAGACCGATCTCGGCGAGGCGTTCCGCTACCTCGCCGAACTGCCCTGGGCGCCGGACGCGATCCTCGGCAATCCCGACCTGTCGTGGCGGGTGACCGGGGCCGATACGGTGGAGGTGCGGATGAAGGCGGCGGGCGGCACCGCGCGGGTCACGTTCCGCTTCGACCGCGCGGGCGACATCGTCGCGATGGAGGCGAAGGGCCGGCCCGCGCGCGACATCGAGGGACGAAGCGCCCGCTTCGACTGGCGCGGACGGTTCTGGGATTACCGCGAGATCGGTCCGCGCCGCCTGCCGGCCCAGGCCGAGGTCGGCTATGTCTATCCGTCGGGCCACGAGGTCTATTTCCGCGGCGAGATCACCGGCTATCACCTCTCGGCCTGACGCCGTCCGCGCGATGCGGCCGAAGATCCGTCCCGAAGGATTTGCGGGCCGGGCAAGAAACTTCGTGAAATTTCCTCGCCGCTCGCCTATCCCAAGGACCATGTCCGCCGCCCCCCGATTCATCCATCTGCGCGTCCATACCGAGTACTCGCTTCTCGAAGGCGCGGTGCCGGTGAAGAAGCTCGTCGGGCTTTGCGAGAAGATGCGGATGCCCGCCATCGCGGTCACCGACACCAACAACATGTTCGCCGCACTGGAATTCTCGGTGCTGGCGAAAGCGGCCGGCGTGCAGCCCATCGTCGGCTGCCAGGTCTCGCTCGACCACGATCCCGCGCAACCCGGCGAACGCGCCCGGCCGCCGGCGCCGCTCGTCCTCTTGGCACAGGAAGAGGCGGGCTACATGAACCTGATGAAGCTCAATTCCTGCCTCTATCTTCGCGGCGACGGATCGCTGCCGCATGTCACGGTGGAGGAGTTGGAGCGCCATTCGGAGGGCCTGATCTGCCTTACTGGCGGGCCGGACGGACCCGTTGGGCGGTTGCTTCAGGCCGGACAGGGGCCAAAGGCCGAGGCGCTCTTGAAGCGCCTTGCCGCCGCCTGTCCGGACCGGCTCTATGTCGAGTTGCAGCGTCATCCGGGCGAAGGTGGCCAATATACCGAGGCCGAGCGGCTGACCGAGCGCGGCCATGTCGAGATGGCCTATGCGATGGACCTGCCGCTGGTGGCCACCAACGATGTCTATTTCCCGAAACCGGGGATGTACGAGGCACATGACGCGCTGATCTGCATCGCCGAGGGTGCCTATGTCGACCAGCAGGAACCGCGCCGGCGGCTGACGCCGCAGCACTACCTGAAATCGCCCGACGAGATGGCCGCACTTTTCGCCGACCTCCCCGAGGCGGTCGAGAACACCGTCGAGATCGCCCGCCGCTGCGCCTTCGCGGCCCAGAAGCGCGCGCCGATCCTGCCGAAATTCGCCGATGACGAGGTGCAGGAACTGCGCCGACAGGCGACCGAGGGGCTGAAGGCCCGGCTCGCGGTGATTCCGCACGCGGCGCCGGTCGAGGACTATGACAAGCGGCTGGAATTCGAGCTTGGCATCATCGAGCAGATGGGCTTTCCGGGCTATTTCCTCATCGTCGCCGATTTCATCAAATGGGCGAAGGACCATGACATCCCCGTCGGCCCCGGCCGGGGCTCGGGCGCCGGCTCGCTCGTCGCCTATGCGCTGACGATCACCGACCTCGATCCCTTGCGCTACTCGCTCCTCTTCGAGCGGTTCCTCAACCCCGAACGGGTCTCGATGCCGGACTTCGACATCGACTTCTGCATGGACCGGCGCGAAGAGGTGATCCGCTATGTGCAGGAACGCTACGGGCGCGAGAAGGTCGGCCAGATCATCACCTTCGGCGCGCTCCTTTCGAAGGCGGCGATCCGCGATGTCGGCCGGGTGCTGCAGATGCCCTACGGCCAGGTGGACCGGCTGTCGAAGCTGATCCCGGTCGAGGGGGTCAAACCCGTCTCCATCGAAAAGGCGCTGGCCGACGAGCCGCGCCTGCGCGAGGCGGCGCGCAGCGAAGAGGTGGTCAGGCGGCTTCTCGACTATGCCCAGCAGGTCGAGGGGCTCTTGCGCAACGCCTCGACCCATGCCGCCGGGGTGGTGATCGGCGACCGGCCGCTCGATGAGCTGGTGCCGCTCTACCAGGATCCGCGCTCGGACATGCCGGCGACCCAGTTCAACATGAAATGGGTCGAGGCGGCGGGGCTGGTGAAGTTCGACTTCCTCGGCCTGAAGACCCTCACCGTGATCCAGAACGCGCTCGACCTTCTGAAGCGGCGCGGGATCGAGGTCGATATCGGCCTCATCCCGCTTGACGACGCGAAGACCTACGAGCTTTACGCCAGCGCGAAGACCGTCGCCGTGTTCCAGGTGGAAAGCTCGGGCATGATGGATGCGCTGCGGCGCATGAAGCCGACCTGCATCGAGGATATCGTGGCGCTCGTGGCGCTCTACCGCCCCGGCCCGATGGAGAACATCCCGACCTATTGCGACGTGAAGAACGGGGTGAAGGAGCTTGAGAGCATTCACCCGTCCATCGACCACATCCTGAGCGAGACGCAAGGCATCATCGTCTATCAGGAACAGGTGATGGAGATCGCGCAGGTGATGGCGGGCTATTCGCTCGGCGGCGCCGACCTTCTGCGCCGGGCGATGGGCAAGAAGATCGCCGAGGAAATGGCCAAGGAACGGCCGAAATTCATCGAGGGCGCCACGGCGAACGGGGTGGACAGGAAGAAGGCCGGCGAGGTCTTCGACCTGCTGGAGAAGTTCGCCAATTACGGCTTCAACAAGTCCCACGCCGCCGCCTATGCCGTGGTCAGCTACCAGACCGCCTGGCTGAAGGCCAACCACCCGGTCGAATTCATGGCCGGGGTGATGAACTGCGACATCCATCTGACCGACAAGCTCGCGATCTATGCCGAGGAGGTGCGACGCGGGCTCGGCATCGTCATCGTGCCGCCTTGCGTCAACCGCTCGCAGGCGACGTTCTCGGTGGCCGACGGCCAGATCGTCTACGCTCTCGGCGCGCTCAAGAATGTCGGGGTCGAGGCGATGAAGCTGATCGTCGAGGCGCGGGGCGCAAAACCCTTCGCGACGCTCTTCGACCTCGCGCGCCGGGCGGACCTGAAGCGGATCGGCAAGCGGCCCCTGGAAATGCTCGCCCGCGCGGGGGCCTTCGACCAGCTCGATCCGAACCGCGCCCGGGTCTTCGGCGGGCTCGACGCGCTCACCGCCTATTCGGCCGCGATCCACGAGGGCCGCGCCTCGGCCCAGGTCTCGCTCTTCGGCGAGGCGGGGGACGACCTGCCCGAACCGCGCCTGCCGGCCTGCGACGACTGGCTGCCGGCCGAGCGGCTCGCCGAGGAGCATCAGGCGATCGGCTTCTACCTTTCGGGCCACCCGCTCGACGACTACGCGCCGGCGCTGAAGCGCAAGGGGCTCCTGACGCTCGCCGAGTTGCAGCAGAAGGCCGAGCGCGACGGCGCCGCCGTGGCGCGGGTCGGGGTGCTCGTCTCCGGCCTGCAGGACCGCAAGTCGGCGCGCGGCACCCGGTTCTTCCGCATGAACATCTCCGACCCGACCGGCCAGGTCTCGGGCATGGCGCTCTTCCCCGAGGATTTCGACAACTGCCGGCGGGTCTTCGACCAGACCCATCAGGTTGTCATGACGCTCGAGGCGCGCTTCGCCGAGGGGCAGTTCGACCCCGTCGCCCGCTCCGTCGCGCCGATGGAGGGGGTCGTCGCCGATGCCGGCGGGGCGGGGCTCAGGATCCATGTGGACAGCGACGCCGCGATCGCCTCGGTCGCGGCGCTCCTGACGCGGATGGTCGAGGAGGCGAAGATCCGTTCGCGCGGCCCGGTCAGCTTCTGCATCGCCGACCGCGAGACCGGCGAGGAGGTCGAGGTCTCGACCGGCCGCGACTTCCCCGTGAACCCCCAGATCAAGGGCGCGATCAAGGCGATGGGCGGGGTGGTCCTGGTCGAGGAGATGTGAGGCGCTGTCGCGCAACCACTCCCCGCGGACGGCAGAGCGACCCGCCTGCAAGGATCAAGGCACCGCGTGCGGCGCCCCGGTGGATGCGCCCGTCCGGATGCCCGCTTTGCGGGTTCGGATGATTCCCTTCCCGTGCTGAAGGCGGCGCGGGCGTCAGTGGACGGCGGCGAGCGAGATCGCCCCGACGCCAATGAGGCTCAACGCCCGGACCAGATCCGGGTTGAACCAGCTCCGGGAGAGAAACCGCAGCCCGAGCCAGCGGTGAACGCCGACAGCAAGCAATCCGCCTGAAAGCGCCATGGCAAGCGTATGGACCACGGCAACAAGGACCGCGACCCGGGCATTGCCCGCCATGAGGTCAGCCGCTGCCGCATGGCCGCCGTCCGTTTCAACGGTTCGGCAGATGCCGAGATAGATCGGCACCGGCATCAAGCCGGCCCCGTGCGCCATGGCCGCGAGAAAGGACCAGAGCGCAAGCCGCGGCGGCGGCACACGGGCGAGAAAGCGCGGATGGCGGCGATCGAGGAGCAGGTAGACGCCGAGTCCGATCACCAGGCAGGCCGCACCGACCTGTATCTCCCGCTGCCATTTCGCCAGGAACAGGAGCGCCGTGAAGGGAAAGAGAATCGCCGCGATGGCCGGCAGATGCCCTGCCGCCAGCGCCAGAAGCGCCTTGCAAAGGCTGCCGCGGCTCCGATCCATCAACGCGGCGGACACCGCGAGGGGCCAGCCCATGCCCGGATTGACCCCGTGGTAGATGCCGGACGCGACAACGGCCCAGCAGAGGGCCGTTGCAGTATCGCTACCCTCCACCCGTCAGGCGGAAGGGTAGCGATACTGTCGGTCGAACGGTCGCCGCCCTCGAGCCGGATCCGGTGGCTGCGATAGCCCTTCGGGAACTCGACGAAGAAGCTCTTGTCGAGCGTCAGCCCGCCCTTCGCGCCGACATCGGCCTTGACCATCGCGCCGCCGCGCTCGCCGGGATGGAACTGGTCGTCCCAGGTCGAGTAGAGCGGGTTGGTCCAGTAGACCCGCTTGCCGTCGCGGCTGATCTCCACCATCTGCGGGCCGTAGCCGAAGGTCTTGCCGTTCGGGTGCTTGTGCCGGGCAACAATTCCACCAAGCTCCACCTTGCCGGCCAGTATCGGCGTCATCGGGTCGGAGACATCGTATTGATGCATCTCGCCGGTGCCCCAGCAGGCGACATGGAGATATTTGTCGTCAAGCGAGAGGTCGATGTCCGTCACCAGCGGCGGCACCGCGCCGAAACCCTTCAGAAGCTCGGGCAGGCCGGCCGGGTCCGAGGGCTGCGGCGGGATCGTCACCGTCTTCTTCGCATGCCACTTGCCGCCCGCGCGCCACCAGGTCCATGATCGCTATGCCCCGTCCGTCGGGATGGGTCTTGCCCTTCGGCGCACCGCGAATGCCAGCCCCTCAGCCGCACCCCCCCTCAGCCGCACCCCATTGACCGCCCGCCCATTCCCGAGCATATCCGCGCAATCATGACCGAGCTCGCACAGATCCGCAATTTCTCCATCGTGGCGCATATCGACCACGGCAAATCCACCCTTGCCGACCGGCTGATCCAGCTCACCGGCACCGTCGCCGAACGCGACATGAAGGCCCAGATGCTCGACAGCATGGATATCGAGCGTGAACGCGGCATCACCATCAAGGCCCAGACCGTCCGCATCGAATACCCCGCGAAGGACGGCAAGACCTACATCCTCAACCTCATCGACACGCCCGGCCATGTCGACTTCGCCTACGAGGTCTCGCGCTCGATGCGCGCCGTCGAAGGTTCGCTCCTCGTCGTCGACGCGACGCAAGGGGTGGAGGCGCAGACGCTCGCCAACGCCTACCAGGCGATCGACGCCGACCACGAACTGGTGCCGGTCCTCAACAAGATCGACCTGCCCGCCTCCGATCCCGACCGGGTGAAGGCCGAGATCGAGGACGTCATCGGCATCGACGCCTCCCAGGCGATCCCGATCTCCGCCAAGACCGGCGAGGGCATCCCCGACGTGCTCGAAGCCATCGTCCACCGCCTGCCCGCCCCGAAGGGCGACCGCGCCGCGCCGCTGAAGGCGATGCTCGTCGACTCGTGGTACGACAGCTACCTCGGCGTCGTCGTCATGATCCGCGTCATGGACGGCCGCATCGCCAGGGGCGACCGCATCAAGATGATGCAGACCGGCGCCGTCTACGGCATCGACAAGCTCGCCGTCCTGAAACCCAAGATGGTCGACATCGCCGAGCTTGGACCGGGTGAGATCGGCGTCTTCACCGCCTCGATCAAGCAGGTCCGCGACACCCGCGTCGGCGACACGATCACGCATGAGCGCCGGCCTTGCGAAAAGCCGCTTGCCGGCTTCAAGCCCGCCCAGCCGGTGGTCTTCTGCGGCCTCTTCCCCGTCGACGCCAACGACTTCGAGGCGCTTCGCGACGCGATCGAGAAGCTCGCCCTCAACGACGCCTCCTTCAGCTACGAGATGGAGACCTCCGCCGCCCTCGGCTTCGGCTTCCGCATGGGCTTTCTCGGCCTTCTCCATCTCGAGGTGGTCCGCGACCGGCTGGAACGC
>WOZM01000004.1 GCA_011620265.1 Paracoccaceae bacterium | reverse complement strand
CGCCGCCGCCAATCATTGAACCCACGACGAGGGCGACAAGCGCGACCAATCCGAGCTTGCCGGACGCCCTGCTATCGGCCTTCGGTGCCCCTTCGAGACCCGTGATACCCATGCTTTCTCTCTCCCAAACCCAGGGTTGTTTGACCGAAAGGCGGTCAGAGACGTCCGGTGATCACCAAGACCAGAAGAATGATGATCAGGACGCCAATCACGCCGATCCCGCCATGACCAAAGCCATAGCCGTATCCGCCGAAGCGACCGCTGAACCCCCCCAGCAGGAAGATAATGAGGATGATGAGAAGAATAGTACCAAGCGACATTATTGCCCCCCTTCCGATGGCAGGATCCTGCCAATCCGTTGAGTATTCCGGAACCGGACGCATCTTCCGGTCTTGCCTGATGCGTCCTGCACAATCCGCCGCCCGAGAAGGTCCGGCGGACTATTTTTCCTCTATCGAGACGCCGTGTTCGCCGATCTCGATTTCGATGCCGCTCCGGCTCCGGTTTTCCTGATAATACAGGTAGCCCACGACAAGGACGCCTGCGGCAAGCAGACCGATAACCAGATAGAGTGCATTGCGGCTCATCTTGATAGCGCCTCCCGACGCCCCGCGTGTAGCGCGCGCTTCGACCATGGCGGCACCTTGCATGGATCGCGGCGCTGGTGCGCGGAACCTGCCACCTGAGCCTGACGGTCACTCACCGCGCAGCGCATCCTTCAGCCCGCCGACGATATTCTGAACCTTGCCCTCGGCCTTTTCAGCCTTGCCTTCAGCCTCGAGCTTGGCGTCTCCCACCGCCTTCCCGACAGCCTCCTTGACCTTTCCCTTGACGACCTTCGCGGAACCGATCACCCGATCCTTGTCCATGGAACGCTCCTTTCGCGCCAAACGGCGCACATCGGAAGACTAGGAGGGTTTCGGAATCGCGCGCTGATCCAGATCAATCAGGCTCGTGCGTCGCGACGTTATTGTGAGCACGCGGAAGGATCGTTGCCAGGAGGAGTCTCTTGCTGTCCATAGAGCCGCTGCAAAGGCCTCCATCAGCTAGGCAGGGCCGAAGGATGGAGAAGAGTTTGCTCCCCCTGTGGTAAACCGCTTGGCATTTGCCTTGGATCAAGGCCACAGATTCAAGCTGTGGCTACACAGGAGAGATTGGGTTCGCTTCGTCCAGGCCCTGGAGCCTGGCCTCGGTCGACCGCAGTAAACGCCGCTCGCCCGAGCTCTTGATCGGATAAATTTCAATGACCAGAAAGCCTGCCAAAATCCGATCGATATCATTGGCTCAGAAGCCGACGGGCGCGGCGCCGGTTCCGGCACCCGCGAAGGCGCGGAAGGCCGCGCAACCTGAGCACCCCCACCAGAACCTTGACCGTGGAGCACGCGCGGCGCTGGCGCGGCTGAGCGGCGGTGTCTCGTCCCATGCCTTCATGGAAGCCTGGACGGACTGGGCATTCCATTTTGGCCATTCGCCCGGACGCCAGCTGGAACTGGCCGAGCGCGCCCAGCAGAGCGCCTTGAAGCTCATGACCCTCGCCACACGGGCCGACCCGAACGCGCCGCCGCCATTCTCGCCAAAGCCCTACGATCACCGATTCAGGCATCCGGGCTGGCAAACCCCGCCGTTTCTGCTGTGGCAGCAAGGGTTTCTGGCCATCCAGGATTGGTGGGACCATGCGACGGACCATCTGCGAGGCTTGCGGCCCGAGGATGCTGACCGGACCCGTTTCATGGCACGGCAGTCGCTGGACATGGTGGCGCCATCGAACTTCCCCGCGCTGAACCCCGAAATCATCGCGGCGACCCTGGCCAGCGGCGGGCGCAACCTGACCGACGGAGCTGCACATTTCGTGCAGGACATGGTGAAGACCCTGACCCAGACCCACGATCCGGCGCCGGAGGGATTCAGGGTCGGGCAGGACCTGGACTGCTCGCCAGGCACGGTGGTGTTCCGAAACGATCTGTTCGAACTGATCCAGTATGCGCCGCAGACGGCGAAGGTGCAGGCCGAACCGATCCTGATCGTGCCGGCCTGGATCATGAAATACTACATCCTCGACCTGTCACCCCACAATTCGATGGTCAATTTTCTGGTGGGTCAGGGCTTTACCGTCTTCATGATTTCGTGGTGCAACCCGACCGCCGAACAGGCCGACCTCTCGCTGGAGGATTACCGCACGATGGGGGTGATGACGGCACTGGACGCAGTGGGTCGGATCGTGCCCGACCGAAAGGTCCACGCCGTGGGTTATTGCCTTGGCGGCACGATGCTGGCCATCGCCGCAGCCACGATGGCGCGCGACGGCGACGACCGGCTCGGAAGCATCACGCTGATGGCCGCGCAAGTCGATTTCGCAGAAGCCGGGGAATTGCTGCTGTTCGTCGACGAAAGCCAGGTGGCGTTCCTCGAGGACATGATGTGGGATCAGGGCTATCTCGACCGGCCGCAGATGGCGCAAACCTTTTCCACCATCCGCTCCGAGGATCTGATCTGGTCGCGGGCCGTGAGGCGATACTTCCTCGGGCGGGACGATCTTCCAACCGACATGGGCGTCTGGGTGTCCGACACCACGCGGATGCCCGCGAAGATGCATGGGCAATACCTTCGGGGCCTGTTTCTGGAAAACCGCCTTACGGCCGGGCGCTTCGCCGTCGAGGGCCGGGTGATCGCGCTCAAGGGCATCTCGGCATCGATGTTCGTCGTGGCGACCGAGACGGACCACATTGCGCCCTGGCAGTCGGTCTACAAGACGCAATTGTTCACGGATTGCGATCTGACCTTCGTGCTGACCAGCGGCGGCCACAACAGCGGCATTGTCAATGAACCGGGCAATCCGCGCAGCCGCTACCAGCGGGCGCATCGTCCGGCGGGGGCCTTCTATGTCGGCCCGGACGGCTGGCTTGCCAAGGCCGAGTCACAGGAAGGATCTTGGTGGACCGAATGGCAGGGGTGGCTGCGCGCGAGAAGCACAGGCGCTGTGCCCGCACCTGACACGGGCGCCACGGACAAGGGTCTTGCGCCACTTTGGGCCGCACCCGGAACCTACGTGTTCGAGACATGATCGGGTTTCGCCCGACGACAAAAGGACAAGCCGCATGACCCATCCCCGCCTGACCTTCCATGGGGCCGCCGGGGCCGTCACCGGTTCGTGCTTCCGCCTCGAAACCGATCAGGGTCAGATCCTGATCGACTGCGGGATGTTCCAGGGGTCGAAGACGGAAAAGGAACTGAACTACCGCCCTTTTCCCTTCGCGCCGGACGGTATCGCGGCTGTGATCCTCAGCCATGCGCATATCGACCATTCGGGCCTTCTTCCGAAACTGGTGCGCCACGGCTTCACAGGCGCGATCCATGCAACCCCAGCGACGACCGACCTTGCCGGGGTGATGCTGCCCGACAGTGCCCATATCCAGGAACTGGAGGTCGAGCAGTTCAACCGCCGCGCGGCGCAGCGCAATCGCGACAGGGTGGAGCCGATCTATGACAGCGCGGATGTGGACGCCTGCCTCGCCCTGTTCCGGCAGCATGACCTGAACGACTGGTTCGCCGTCCTGCCCGGTCTGCGCGCCCGGTTCTGGAATGCCGGGCATCTGCTGGGGTCGGCGTCGATTGAACTTGAGGTCGCGCAGGGCGAAGGCGCCGCGCCGTTGCGTATCATGGTTTCGGCCGACATCGGGCCGGACTACAAGCTGATGCATGCCGATCCCGAGGGGCCGAGTGGCGTCGATTACCTGATCTGCGAATCCACCTATGGCGATGTGGATCGCATTGATGCCTCCGCAACCGCCCGCCGCGCGCTTCTGCGCGACGAGGTGCGCGCGGCGATGCACCCGGACGGGGCGCTCCTTATCCCGTCCTTCGCGGTCGAACGCGCGCAGGAACTGATCAGCGACATCGGCCGCCTGATCGCCGAGGGGGACCTGCCCGATATCCCGATCTACGTCGACAGCCCCCTTGCAACAAAGGCGACGCGGATCTTTGCCAAACATCACCGCGAACTCGAAGAGGGTGCGGTGCTCATGAAGGGCCTGCGCGCCCGCAACCTGCATTTCACCGAAACCCGCGAACAGAGCATGGCGCTGGACGAGGTGCGGGGCTTTCACATCGTCATCGCCGCATCAGGCATGTGCGATGCCGGCCGCATCCGCCACCGGCTGAAGAACTGGATCTGGCGGGACACGGCAACCGTGCTGTTCACCGGCTACCAGGCCGAAGGCACGCTGGGCCGAATCCTGCAGAATGGGGCGAAATCGGTCCGCATCCAGGGTGAGGAATTCGCCGTACGCGCGAGGATACGGTCACTCGACCTCTATTCCGGTCACGCGGATGGCCCGGAACTGGCCGACTGGATCAAGGCTCGACTGCCGCTGACCCATGACCTTTTTCTGGTCCATGGCGAGCCCGATGCCATCGAAGGTCTGGCCGCGCGGCTGAAGGGGGTTGTCGGCGCCCCCCATATCCTGCGGCCCCGGCTGGATGAGGCCTTCGATCTGACCGACACCGGCGCACGCCGGGTCGCTGGCGCGGCCCCGCCGCGCCTGCCCGCCGGGAAAGTGGCCCGGCTGGACTGGCACAACGATGTCTCGCGCCTGATCCTCGACATCAACGACGCGCTGGCCGCCAGCCCCGACGAAAAAAACCGCGCCGTCCTGATCCGGCGCCTGCGGGCGGCGCTCGATCCGGAGGAGCCCAGAGGACACCGCAGACGATGACAGCCCGGGTCAAGCCGCGCGCCCGTGCAGGGCGGCGTCCCGGTCATGCGGACCCGGCCCCGGGCGAGGCATTCCGCGATGCCCTTGCCTGGGCGGTTGCGTCAGACGGGATAGCGCAGGATCGCCGCCACGGCCGCCGCTTCGGGCATGTCCGCCCGCCGAACAGCCAGGACCTTCGCACCGGAGAGGATCGCTCGCCCCGCGATTTCGTCGATCACATCATAGCTGTCCGCACCCGGCGCTGTTGCGTGCGTGATCGATCCATCGGTCTCGTCCACCGTTCCCGCCATCACCTCGTCGATATCGACCAGAAGCAAGTCGATCGCGCCGAACGTAGCGGCCCGCGCGACGGAGCGCAGATCGGTGGTTGCGCGATGTTGCCCGATCCGCTCCTTATAAAGCGCAGTCGCTGTCGCAACCTCGGCAGCGTAGTGGCCGTCGAGCTCCGTCCGCGCTGCCGCGGCCAGGTCGCTGTCGCTTATGCGGTCTGGGCTTGCCGAAACCCCTTCGTCCAGAAGGGCCGGGTAGCTGTTGACCGACCGGAAAATGGGACCAAGCGGCTCTGTGGCGGCAAGGATCAGTGGCGTCTCGCGCCCCGCCAGAACCGGACGCAGGGCGGCATCCACCTTGCGGGCATATTTGAGCAAAAGCTTCTTCTGGCCTTCGGCATTCGCCTGTCGCGTGCCCTGCGTCAGGTTGTTGACCGAGGCGCGGCCCGCGGAATCGGCGGCACTGTCTGGCAGGCCAGGCACGCGAACCTGCACGGGCGGCTGATCGGCGAACACCTCCACCAGGCGCGCGTCGTTTTCCGACAGGGCCAGCAGGAATGCGTGCTGCGGAAACGCCATGGCGCGCAACAAGGGCTTCAGGTGGAAGCGATCGGAGACCTGGACCGTTTCCGCAAACTCGGTGGCCAGCCGGAACGTGCGCAGCCTGTCGGGCGTGGCCAGAACGGCAAGGCTGCGCGCCTGAAGCCGCCAGACATCGTCATCCTCGCGCAGCGCGTCAAGCTCGGCTTGCAGCGCGGCGTGACGGCGCTTGTCGAGGCCGACGGCTTCGAGCTGCTCCAGCGCGGTCCGGGTCAGGTTTCCGAGCGCGATGCGGCTGCCCGTCACATGCTCGGTCTGCGGCGTGGTCGACAGGTAGATCGACACACAGGCATCCGCGCGCGTTTCGATCAGCGCGCGGATCTCAGGGCGGGTGGGGATATCGACATGGAGCATGGAGCAATTTTCCTCGAGATACTGGAAGCCTGTCACTAAGGCTGTCTTGACGATGGTGCGGCCTGACCTGCTGCCGGTGTGGCAAACGGGACTGGTCTGAGGATCATTGGCGATCGAGACGTCTCCATCGGGTCTGCGTCGCACGACGCCTCGGGATCACGGCAAGGCTTGGGCTCGCGGCGACGGCCGACACCGGCGAGACTCATCCCTCATGGCAGGGTCGCGTCCGCTGATGATAGACGCGATTGACTCAATCAGGGGCCTTTTTCTCTTCTGGCGTAGACGCGGTTTCGGCGCCTGCGGCCTTCTCGTCAGATGCGGTCGCGTCGCGCGGCTCGGGCCCGCCCCAGCGCGGAATGGTCAGCTTGTTGTCGGGCCGCCGCCCCGGAAGCCGTCTGTCGCCTGCCGTGTCGGATGCATCATCGCCAAGGCCCAAGCCCGTACCGGCATGTGTGCCGCCAGAGGATCCCCCCAGATCAAAGCCCGGACGGTCGATCTTTTGACCGCTGTCATCAGCCGAGCGGGGGGCGTCGCCGGCGGGCATCTTGGTGCCGTGCTGGTTGGGATCTTCTGTCACCTTTTGCGACTCGGGCGAAGACGAAGTGCCCTGCTTTTCATGATGTTTGATGGCTTTTCTCCTTTGGTGGGGGGGCTGATTCTCGAACCGGATGTATCGCGCCGCGATGGCCTGGCACGCGCGCGGCATGCGCAAAGTCACGCCCTGCGGACCGAGTTTCCTCCGGCGACGATCCGACGGATCAGCGCTGCAGCGGCCCTGTGCCTTTCGACGTCGACCTGGGAACCGCCAGCGTTCTCATGTGTCGCGGCGGCATCCGTGAGAACACCCATGATTTCTTTCTCGGGCAAGATCTCCGCGTCATTCAGCGCAAGAAGAAGGGCTTCGCAGATCGCAAGTGCTGCCATGCCTGAGTACGTGTTATCGTCAGTCATAGGGTGTTGCCCTTCCGACAAGTGCGACGCGGGGGATGCGCCTGCTGTTTGGGGAGCAGACTGGCAGGTAATCTGCTATGTTTCGCTGATCGACATCAGTCATCGGCGCGATTTCTTTTCGTAGAACTTCGCCAAGCGACGAAGGGGGATAAGCGATCGAAACCACTCCACTTGTCCGCAAGCTTGGCGCATTCGTCGCCCTGTCGGGTTCTGAGCTTTCCATGCTTTCGTCCTTGCACAAGCGCCGCCGTACCTTCGTGGCGGGGCGCGATCTCGTCCATCAGGGGCAATCGGATCAGGTTGCCTATATCCTGGCCTCTGGCTGGGCCTGTTCCTACAAGCTTCTTGAAGATGGTCAGCGGCAGATCGTGGATTTCCAGATCCCCGGCGATTTCCTGGGGCTTCGCAGCGTCCTTTTGAACGTACCGGATCACAGCATCGAGCCAGTGACGGACATCGAGGTGACGGAAATTCATGTCGCCGACCTTCTGGACGCGTTCGCGCAGACGCCCCGGCTGGCCACCGCGGTTCTGTGGGCCGCGTCCCGCGACGAGGCGATGGTGGTCGAGCACCTGGTGGACATTGGACGCCGCGATGCGGCTAAACGCATGGCGCATTTCCTGCTGGAGCTCAGCGCCAGACTTGCCTTGGTCGGATTGGGGAGCAAGGACGGCTATGCCTGTCCGCTGACGCAATACCTTCTGGCTGACGCGCTCGGGCTGAGCGACGTCCACGTCAATCGGGTTCTAAGGCAGTTGCGCGAAGCAGGAATGGTCACTTTTCGGGACGGGTTCGTCGCGTTCGACGACTATGACCAACTGGTCAATTTCGCCGGGTTCGAACCGTCTTACATGGATCAGAAAGGGCCACTTCTTCCTTGAAGGGGTGCCCCGCCTTGGTCTGCCGTCAGATGCGACCAAGCAGCATCAGGATGACCACGATGATAAGCAGCGTGCCAAGCCCGCCGGTCCCGGCGTGTCCGAAGCCGTAGCCATAGCCTCCGAAGCGCCCACTGAATCCGCCGAGCAGGAAGATGATAAGAAGAATGACGAGGATCGTACCGAGTGACATGGCGCTTTTTCCTATGGTGGGGCGCCGCTCATCATACGAGGGGCCCCGATGGTGAGGTATTCGGCACGAGGTCGGTCAGTTCAGTTCCCGTCGATGGTCACGCCATGCTCGTTGATCTCGATGTCGATGCCGCTCTGGCGTTCCTGATAATAGAGATGTAAGCGGCGTCTCGCCCGCCTGACTGGCGGGAAGGGGGATCAGTTGTTCCATTCACGTCGTGATTGGCGACGGATGGGACGACAGCTTTGCAGGAAAGCGCGCAGCTTTTGTTGGCCGGGCGGCGGAAGGTTGTCGAACGGCTGGAGGTGATGGCGGGTCCGACCGGCCGGCGGAGCTGGCCCGAGGCCGTGAAGGCCCGGATCGTGGCGGAGAGCTTCGCGCCGGGCGCGCGGGTCGTGGATGTCGCCCGTCGGCACGGGGTTGAGCCGCAGCAGGTGACGGCCTGGCGGCGGGACGCGCGCAAGGGCAGGCTCGTGCTGCCGGTCGAGGACGCGGCGCCCTTCGCCGCTCTCGTGGTCGAGGAGCCGCCGGCCGCCGCGCCGGCGCTGTTGTCGCCGCCGAGCATGATCGAGATCGAGGCTGGCGGCGTGGTGGTGCGCCTGTCGAGCGACGCGCCGGCGGCTCGGGTGGCCGAGATCGCCGCCGCGCTGCGCGCCAGCCGATGATCGTTCCCGCCCAGGCGGTGCGGGTGGTGATCGCCACCCGGCCGATCGACTTCCGCCGCGGCCATGACAGCCTCGCGGCCTACGCCCAGAACGAGCTGAAGCTCGACCCGCACTCCGGGGTCATCATGGTGTTCCGCTCGAAGCGCGGCGACCGGATCAAGGTTTTGGTCTGGGACGGCAGCGGCATGGTGCTGACCTACAAGCGGCTGGAGGAAGGCAAGTTCGCCTGGCCGGCCGTTCGCGACGGAGTGATCGGCTGTCGCGCGCCCAGTTCGAGGCGCTGTTCGACGGGCTCGACTGGCGTCGGGTCTATGGGCCGCGGCGCGTGCGCCCGCCGTCTGCGGCGGAGTGACTCGGGAGCTCCGCAGGGGCGCCACACGCGCAGCGCGGGACGATAAGATCCCCGGCGATGACGACGCCCGCCGAGATCGACCTGTCCATCCTGCCGCCCGAGGTGCGCGCCGCCTTCGAGGCTGAGCGCGCCCGACGGCTGGCGCTGGAGGCCGACGTCGCGGCGCTGGCCGAGCACAACCGCCGGCTCGAGCATCTGGTCGCCGAGTTCCGGCAGGTGCTCTACGGCAAGCGCTCCGAGAAACTCAGCGAGGACGAGCGCCAGCTCGCGTTCGAGGACCTCGAGATCGCCGTCGCCGCGGCCGAGGAGGCGAAGACCAGCGCCAGCGCGACGCCTTCAGCGTCGCGTCCGGCCCGGACCGGCGTCAAGCGCAATCAGGGCCGGCTGCCCGCGGAGCTTCCCCGCGTCGAGCGCGTGATCGAGCCCGCCAGCACGCTCTGCCCCTGCGGTTGCGGGGAGATGGCGCGGATCGGCGAGGACCGCGTCGAGCGGCTCGACGTCATTCCCGCCCAGTTCCGCGCGCTGGTGACCATCCGGCCCAAGTACGCCTGCCGGCGCTGCGCGGGCGCGGTGGCCCAGGCGCCGGCGCCCGCCCACCTGATCGAGGGCGCGCTGCCGACCGAGCGGCTGATCGCTCATGTGCTGGTGTCCAAATACGCCGACCACCTTCCCCTCTACCGCCAGTCGCAGATCTTCGCCCGCGCCGGGATCGAGTTGAACCGCTCGACGCTGGCTGACTGGGTCGGCAAGGCCGCCTTCCACCTCGCCCCCATCGTCACCCGCATGGCGGAGCGGCTGAAGCAGTCGACCAAGCTGTTCCTCGACGAGACCACGGCCCCGGTGCTCGACCCCGGCCGGGGGCGGACCAAGACCGGCTATCTCTGGGCGCTGGCCCGCGACGACCGCCGCTGGGGCGGCGCCGACCCGCCGGGCGTGGTCTACCACTACGCCCCCGGCCGCGGCGCCGAGCATGCCGCCACCGTGCTCGACGGCTTCAGCGGCGTGCTGCAGGTCGACGGCTACCGCGCCTACAAGACCGAGCGCGACGCGCGCGGCGACAACAGGCGGCTGGTGCTCGCCCACTGCTGGGCCCACGGCCGGCGCAAGCTGCGCGAGATCTTCGACCGCGACGCCTCTCCGATCGCGGAGGAAGGCCTGCGCCGCATCGCCGAGCTCTACGCCATCGAGGCCGCCATCGCCGGCATGACGCCCGAGGCGCGCCGCGCTGTCCGCCAGGCGCGCGCGAAGCCGCTGGTCGAAGCATTCGCCGTCTGGCTCACCGGCGCCCGCGCGCGCATCTCGGCCCGCTCGCGCATGGGCGAGAAGCTCACCTACTTCGCCAACCACTGGGACGGGCTGACCGTCTTCCTTGACGATGGCCGCGTCGAGATGGACTCCAACGCCGTCGAGAACCTGATCAGGCCCCTGACTCTCCAGAGAAAGAACAGCCTCTTCGCAGGTCACGACGAGGGCGCGGCCAACTGGGCCTGCATCGCCTCGCTGATCGAGACCTGCAAGATCAACGGCGTCGACCCCTTCGCCTACCTCGTCGCCACCCTCGAGGCCATCGCCGCCGGCCACCCTCAGAGCCGCATCGACGACCTCACTCCATGGGCCTACGCCGCAGCGTCAAGCAGCAACGCGTAGGGGTCGCAGCCTCCGCTTACATAGAGATAGGCGGCGCCGATGGCGCAGACGGCAAGCACCCCTATCAGGATGAGCAGAAAGTTCCGGTTCACGGACATCTTCCACGCTGAGTCTTGGAACGCCCGCGCAAGGCGGGACAGCGGCACCACGAGGACCGAGATGTCGGGTTCTTACTCTCCCAAGGGAGGCGCGTGCACATTGCCAAGTTTCTAGGCGTCACGGATCGCATCCTTGATGCTGCCGACAGCGTTCTGGACCTTGCCTTCAACCTTGTCGGCCTGGCCCTCCGCTTCGAGCTTCGAGTCGCCGATCGCCTTGCCAACCGCAACTTTCGCCTTGCCTTTGACGACCTTTGCGGAGCCGATCACTCGATCTTTGTCCATGGTGTTCTCCCTTCCTGTTTTCTGGGGAAGTTGCGTGAAAAATTCTCTGATGGGTGAGTCCCACCTGACCTGCGGCGCCCTTGCATCCTGCCGATGCAGGTCGGTTGGGGGCGCCTAGACCTGACGCCGCCTTTCGGCGGATCGGGCCGTCCAAATACGACTGCCCGGCGCATGTAACCGGGCAGTCCATGCGGTCACGTCACGCGAGAGCGCGGGTCGCCGCATCGAGTTCCTTGATCGCGTCAGCATCATGCTTGGCCGTGTGGGCCTTTTCCGCAGCCTGATAGTGCTTGAGCGCGGCGTCCTTCTTCGGGCCGGAGGGTGCCTTGTCCCATGCGGCCTTCACGGTTTTCATCTTGTCGGCGACGTTCGTGGATTTGTTTGTTTCGGGTGTCATTGGATTGTCCTTTCGTGGACGGTCCGGAAATGAGAGACACACGGGACATGGGGACGAGGGGACAGCTTGCCCCGCGTGTCTCTGGCTCACTCGGACTGGGTACATGTTCATCGATGCCCGATGAACGTTCACACTATCGCTCTGTCCTCGTCTGCCCACGCTGATGCAGGTTAGGCTGCTGCTCTGAAAGGCACGCCCGTAAGGCCTGCGGCATGGTCCCGCGCTCGGGTCTTCGTGACCTTGATCCGCTTCGACGCCGCCCATCACGGCCTCTTCAAGTGCAACCTGCGCCGCATCGCGGACTACTCCGCACTCAGCACCTACGAGGCGCGCATCCTCGCGCTGCTGTGCGTGGGGCGAACGATGGCCTCGTCTCCAGCGCCGGTCTGGTAGCAGGTGTCGCCGCAAGGAACTGGCGAACTGAGGCTGGGTAACCCGATCAGTACCAGAGCAATGTGGCGAAGGTGCCGGCCCAGGCGGCCAGCGAAACAAGGACCAGACCGGGCACGACGCGAAGGGCGAAAGCCCATCCACCCGTGGTCGCGGCCATGATGATCTTGCTCAGCGTGTTGGAGCTCAGGCCCGCAATTATCGGAAGGACAGCGTCCTGGGGCAGGACTTTCCCCGACGCCACAAGTGACGCCACCGAGATGGCTGCAGCATGAGTGTCGACCAGTCCGGCAACCACGGCCGCAAGGAGTACGCCTGCGTCGCCGAACCGATCTTGCAGGCCTGCCGAGATGACCAGGATGATCGCAAGGATCGAGCCGAAGGCGAGTGCCGTCCTCAGGCTGAAGACGCCGCCGGTCGGCACTGCGTCGCTTCCCGAATGGCGCGCGGCCATGAACGAAAAAGCAGCCCCGTAGGCCACAGCCGTGCCCCCGGCAAGCAGCAAGGGCCCCGACAAGCTGGAAAGGGTTTCCATGCTCGTCGCCGCAACGACCAGTGCCATCTGGGCTATCGTGGCGACGGTGGACAGCACGGCGCCCGCGACACACGCAGCGAGAAGGTCCTTGGATTTGCTGGCCCGCGAGCCCATCGCGCCGATCGTTGCGGTGCTGGAGATGAACCCCGAAATGGCCCCCGCAAGTGGCAGACCGAACCTTGCTCCGAACAATCGTACCGCGACATAGCCTGCTGCACTGATGGCCATGACGAGCACGATGACTATCCAGATCGAATGGGGATTGAGCGCCAGGTAGGGGCCCATCTGGCGGTTCGGCACCAGAGGGAGAACAACCAGTGTCGCCGCTGCAAAGATCAGCGCGTCATCCAGTTCGTCCTTCGAGATCACCGTGATGACAAGGTTGTGCAGCCATGCCTTCGCGTACAAGAGCACCGTCACCGCTACGGCAATAGCGGCGGCGGTCTGAGGCGCCTGCATGCACATCCCGCCCAGCAGAGCCGTCAGCACGAGAACGATCTCCGTGGTCAGGCCGGGATCCTGATCCTGGCTACGCCAGTAAGAAACCGCGACCATCACGGCAACGCTCGCCGTCAGAACGGCGAGCAAGATTCCACCACCAATGCTGAATGCAACGGCACCAGAGATCGAGGTGATCGTAAACGTCCGGATGCCTGCGGGCGACCGCGCCGGGCCTTCGCCCTTGCGCCGCTCCCGTTCCGCACCGATCAGAGCGCCAACGGCGAATGCGCTGACCAGATTCAGGACGGGAGGGCCGAGGCTCAGCGCATTTTCCATGAAACTCCACGTGGCCTTTGTCCAAGATTTCTGACCATACCCAAAATATGCATCTGTGTTGATGCGGATGATCTACAATCCTCCGATACCATCGGGTCGGTCCGATGAGTCGGGCCGCGCTTGGAATTTCTTACCTGCATCAGTTCCGACCATATTTTCGGATCCTAAGATCAGATCGATCCTGGAGATGACATGTCACGCCTTCATACGCATCCCGAATCCCACCTCGTCTCGCGCCTTGGCTGGCTGCGGGCGGCGGTGCTGGGCGCGAATGACGGCATCGTGTCGACCGCCAGCCTTGTCGTCGGCGTGGCGGCGGCGTCGGCCGCGACGTCCGAGGTGCTGGTGGCGGGCGTTGCGGGGCTCGTGGCAGGCGCGATGTCCATGGCGGCGGGTGAATATGTCTCGGTCAGTTCGCAGTCCGACACCGAACAGGCCGACCTTGCCCGCGAGAGGTCGGAACTGGCTACCCAGCCCGAGTTCGAGCACGAGGAACTTGCGCGGATCTACATTGACCGCGGCGTCACGCCTGATCTCGCGCATCAGGTGGCCGATCAGTTGATGGCGAAGGATGCGCTTGGTGCGCATGCGGGCGACGAGCTGGGGATCTCGGAGGTGACGGCGGCGCGCCCGATCCAGGCGGCGCTGACCTCGGCCGCAACCTTTGCCGTTGGCGCCGCGATGCCTTTGGCGATGGTGCTCCTGATGCCGCGCGAGGCACTGGTCATGGGTGTCTCAGTCGCGTCGCTCTTGTTTCTGGCCCTGCTCGGCGCGATCGGCGCGCGGGCGGGCGGCGCCAACGTGATGAAGGCGACGCTGCGCGTGACCTTCTGGGGCGCGCTTGCCATGGCGCTGACCGCCGGGATCGGTGCGCTGTTCGGAACCGTGGTATGATCGCGTCAGCGCCCTGTGGCGGCCCATCACCGACGCTGGGGGCAGCGCATGGCAGACGGAGCGCGTGACGCGAGCTACTGGACCGAGGACCCCACCGCTCTGGCGGCTACTCTGGGTGTGGAACCTGGCGGCCTCACATCTGAGCGGGCGGCTTCGCAGCTTGCCGCCGTGGGCCCAAACAGTGTCGAGGATGCGCCGCGCCTGAGCGCCCTGCGCCTTCTGCTGCGGCAGTTTGAAAGCCCGCTCGTCCTGATCCTGGCCTTTGCGGCAGCAATTTCCCTTGTGCTTCAGCAATGGGTGGATGCGGGGATCATCCTGGCCATCGTGCTGGGCAGTTCCCTTCTCAGTTTCTATCAGGAGTATCGGGCCTCGACGGCGGTCGAGGAGCTGAAGAAACGCCTCGCACTGACGGCCCGCGTGCTGCGCGACGGGGCGGAACAGGTGCTGCCGGTCACGCAGCTCGTGCCGGGCGACGTCATCCTTCTGTCGGCGGGAAACCTGATCCCCGCCGATGGGATCATCCTCGAGGCGCAGGATTTCCTCGTCTCCGAGGCCAGCATGACGGGAGAGTCCTTTCCGGTCGAGAAGCGGCCCGGCATCGTCGCTTCCGAGGCACCGCTCGCCGAACGGACGAACACCGTATTCCTGGGCGCGTCAGTGCGCAGCGGCACGGCGAAGGTCATGGTCGTCCGGACCGGGCGGCGGACGGAATTCGGCGCCATCGCGGCACGGCTACGGGCGCGCCAGCCGGAAACCGACTTCGCACGCGGGGTCCGCCAGTTCGGCTATCTGCTGATGCGGGTGATGGTGATCATCGTCCTGTTTGTGCTGACGATGAACCTGCTGCTGGCGCGCCCGGTCATCGAGTCGTTGCTGTTCGCCGTGGCACTGGCGGTGGGCCTGTCGCCCGAACTCCTGCCTGCGATCATCAGCGTGACGCTGTCGGCGGGCGCGCGGGCGATGGGCAAGCGCGGCGTGATCGTGCGGCGGCTCGACGCCATCGAGAACCTCGGCAGCATGACCGTGCTCTGCACCGACAAGACCGGCACGCTGACCGAGGGCACTATCGTGCTGAGCGAGGTGCTGGATGCGCAAGCCCGGCCGTCGGACGAGGTGCGGCGGATGGCCTTCGTCAATGCCGCACTGGAAACCGGGATCGAGAACCCGCTCGATGCCGCCATCGTCGCGGCGGGTGAAGCGGCCGGGCTGACAACCGCGGGCATGACCAAGATCGACGAGATTCCCTACGATTTCGTGCGCCGCCGGCTGACCATCGTCGTGGCCGAGAGCGCCACGGTCGGCCAGCACCTGATCGTCACCAAAGGGGCGTTCGCCAACGTTCTGGACAGTTGCACGGCTTTCGAGCGCGATGGCACCGAGGTGCCGCTGGACGACGGCGCGCGCGCAGAGCTCGAGGACGTGTTCCGGGCGAAGGGCGAGCAGGGCTTTCGCGTTCTGGCGCTGGCCACGCGCCGCGTGGCCGCACAGCCCGACTATGACCATGATGACGAGCGGGACATGGTGTTTCGCGGCTTCCTCGTGTTCCTCGATCCGCCGAAGCCCGAAGCGCGGGAAACGATTGGGAATCTCGCGCGGCTCGGCATCGCCATCAAGGTGATCAGCGGCGACAACCGCCATGTCACTGCGCACATGGCCGAGGCCGTCGGGCTGAACGCCGCGTCAATGCTGACGGGCGAGGAACTGGCCGGGATGAAGGACGAGGCGCTGTGGCACCTTGCGCCGCGCACCGACCTCTTCGTCGAGATCGACCCCCAGCAGAAGGAACGCATTGTCCACGCCCTGCAGCGCACAGGCCATTCGGTCGGCTATCTGGGAGACGGGATCAACGATGCGCCCGCGCTGCATGCAGCCGACGTGGGCATCTCTGTCGCCGAAGCCGTGGATGTCGCCCGCGAAAGTGCTGACATCATCCTGCTCAGCCGCGATCTGGACGTGCTGCGCCAGGGCGTCGAGGATGGCAGGCGCACCTTCGCCAACACGCTGAAATACATCTCCATCACCACCAGCGCGAACTTCGGCAACATGATCAGCATGGCGCTGGCCACGCCGCTCTTGCCCTTCCTGCCGCTGGCGGCCAAGCAGATCCTGCTCAACAACTTCCTGTCGGACCTGCCGTCGCTGGCCATCTCCAGCGACAATGTGGATCCCGAGCGCGTGTCGAGCCCGCAGCGCTGGAACGTAAAGGATATCCAGCGGTTCATGATCGTCTTCGGGCTGATCAGCTCGGTCTTCGACCTGCTGACCTTCGGCGTCCTGCTCTACGTCTTCCACGCGGGCCAGGCGGCGTTCCAGACCTCGTGGTTCATGATCTCGCTCCTGACTGAACTGGCGGTGGTTCTGGTCCTGCGCACCCGCAAGCCCGCCTTCCGCAGCCGGCCCAGCCGCTTGCTGCTGTGGTCCACCCTCGCTGTCGCGGCCGCAACCTTCGCCATCCCGTTCCTCGGCGGGACAAGTGCGCTCTTCGGCTTCGTGCCGCTGTCGGCGCCGGAACTGACCGTGGAGGTGGTGATCGTCGGCGGCTACATCGTGGCCACAGAAATCGCGAAGGCATGGTTCTTTCGGCACGAGAACGCCACCCTGCGGAGTATAACAGTCGATCCGGGCGGGCGCCCATGATGCATGTCCCCGAAACCGACATCCGGCGTGTGTTTCAGGTCAGCCTCTGGCTGAAGGGCGCACATAGCCTGCTGGAGGTCCTTGGCGGCCTCGCCCTGGTATTCCTGAGCCACGACCTTGTCCTTCGGATGGTCACCGCCCTGACCGCAGCCGAACTGCTCGAAGATCCGCGCGACCTTGTCGCCAACGCCGTGCGTCAGGCGGCCGAGGGTTTCACAACCGACGCCCAGACCTTCGCGGCCTGGTATCTGTTCAGCCATGGCCTGATCAAACTGGTCCTGGTCGCGGCGGTGCTGACAAACCGGGTCTGGGCCTATCCCGCCTTCATCGCGGTCATGATCGGGTTCATCATCTATCAGGTCTACCGGATGACCTTCGACGTCACCTTCGTTCTGGTGGCGATCACGCTGCTCGACCTGATCGTCCTGTTCCTCGCCTGGCACGAATACGGCTTCGTGCGCCGCGAACGGCAACGCAGCCCGGACGCAGATCCATGAAAAAGCTGGGCGCGTCCGTCAGGCACCTCATCTCGGAATTCTCCCGGGCGCGCGGGATCGACGGCCCCCTGGCCGTCCTGATTGCCGTCGGCGCCCTGCTGCTATTCGCCTTCATCAAGCTCGCGGAAGAAGTCATGGAAGGCGAGACGCGGGCATTCGACGAAGCTATCCTGCTTGCCCTGCGCACGCCCGGTGACGTCTCGCAACCGATCGGGCCACTGTGGTTGCAGGAGATGGTCCGTGATTTCACCGCGCTGGGGAGCACCGGCGTTCTGACCATCATCACCCTTGGCGTGGTCGGCTGGCTCATGTTTTCGGGGAAGCGAAAGACGGCTGGACTGGTCCTTGTCGCGGTCCTGTGTGGCGTCGTCCTCTCAAGCCTGCTCAAGCTGGGGTTCGCCCGGCCGCGACCAGACCTCGTGCCCCATTCCGTCGCCGTGTTCACCAACAGCTTTCCCAGCGGCCATGCGATGATGTCGGCGGTCGTCTATCTCACCCTCGGCTTTCTGGTGGCCCGGACGCAGCACGCGGCGGCTCTCAAGGTCTATCTGCTGTCCCTGGCGCTGTTCCTGGCGCTGCTCGTCGGCCTCAGCCGCATCTACCTGGGCGTGCACTGGCCGAGCGACGTTTTGGCCGGGTGGGCAGTGGGCGCCTGCTGGGCTCTCCTGTGCTCGTTTGTCATGTCGCGTCTTCAGGGAGCCGGAAAGATCGAGCCGGAAACCCCTTCTGCTTGACAGGTTGCTGAAGAAGTCTGCGGTCCGGAATGTTTTTCTTTTGGCTGCGACTGCGGCGTGCAGTGTCGGACCCTGTGACGCCGAAGGCATGCGTGCCTGCGCGCGGCGCGCTTGCGGGGGCTCTCCTGCAGGATGGCCTGAACCTTGGGCAAGCCGCTGATCGTGCGATCGGCCTATCGCAGCCCCGAGCATAACCGCGCCGTGGGCGGCGCGACCCGGTCGAAGCACCTCGACGGCGCCGCCTTCG
>WOZM01000011.1 GCA_011620265.1 Paracoccaceae bacterium | reverse complement strand
GCTGCGAGATCAGCCCTTGACCACGGCGATTAGAGAACCACCAGGGACACTATCCCAAGCCGCAACAACAAGAACTGTTCTGCACTGAGACTGAAGCCGGATCACCTCAATGGTGCGGGCCAGTGCTCTAAGTATATCTCGGTTGCTTCACATTCCTTTTGTGAGATTATCCCCGAGGGTTGGCGCTGGACTCTGATCTTATCAGGTCAGGTCTCCAAAGTCCGTCCACTCATTGCAGTCCCCCAACACCATTTGCGCCCAAGCATCGAGAGCACGGGCCCTTTCGGGCAACTTTTGGGCGCGAGTGTAAACGGCAGCAACAGTGCTTGGCCGGCTGCCGCCAGCGACATGGTTCTGGATCCGGTCGACCACGCCCTCATCAAAGCCAGCTTCTGCAAGAGCGGTAGCCTGAGCTCGACGGAGATCGTGGAGTACCCAATGCTCCATTTCGTCTCGCAGCGCAACCGCCTTACGCTTTTTGTGAATCTCTGCGACGAGACGCGCTTTCGCCTTGGTGACCCCGGAGGCAGGCGTATGTCCTTTAGTTGTAAACACAAAGGGCGTGTCAAACCCGATGGCTTTTTGCCGCGCGCGCAGCGCCGAAAGTTCGACCAAGGCCAGAGCAGTCAGGTGCACGATGTGCGGCTGGCCATTCTTCGGGTCCGGGATTTCATAACGGTGCTTGTCGAAGTCGACCCAGCTCCACCGCATTTTGAGAACTTCATTACGCGATCGTTGGCCGGTAAGGATACAGAGGCGGAAGAAGGGCCCCCAAAGGTCACCGCAACGAAAAGTGGCATCCCAGATTTCCCGCACTTCCGCGAGCGTCGGAGTGCGTCTTCGCGCGGTTTCTTTGCCTGCCTTCTGTACGCCCGATCCCACATCTTGATCAATATAACCACGTCGGTAGGCCCAGCCGGTGAATGCGCTAAGTGCTGCGCGTAGCCGGTTTGCCATGACCACCTTGCCCTCGGCTTGTTTCGTGTCGACTATCTTTTGTAGATTAGCCCGGGTCAGGGCATCAATTGGTACTGAAATATGAGGCGTGAGATAGGTGCGGAGCTGCCGCTTGCGCTCTTCGCGCGAGGGGCCCGGTTTGAGGTCTTGGTCGATGTGGCCGGCGATATAGAGTTCAAGAATGTCGCCAGTCGTCCGCGCTTCCCGGACCTCCTTCTCTGCTTTGGCCCTGGCTGCCTTCGCCTCTTCCACTCGATCGACGCCACGCTCGGCTTCGATCTGGATCTCCATTGCGGCCGCTCTTGCTTGGGCCAGTGTCATGGCAGGATAGCTTCCCAGGGTAATTCCCAACCTGCGCCCGCCCTTTACCTGCTTTTGGAACAGCCAAGACACTTTGCCTTTGGGCGTAATACGTACTCGTAAGCCCTCGCGCTCGGTGTCGGTAATCACGGTTCGCCCTTTCGCAGGGGGTTTCAGCGCCCGAAGTGCTGCGTCTGTCAGTTTCATGCGCATGTTCAAGCCTTCGTCGGAGCAACTCAAGAAATCTGGGTTGCGCGTGGGTTGCGCAACCGGCTCGGATTCAAGCGGAGTTCTGCGAACTTTGTCAATGGTTGTGAGATAGATCTGTCCTCTTTTATTACGTAAAAATATAAACTTATCTGAACTTATGCGCACCTCTGCGAATTCCAGCGAAAGCAGCGGAAATTATAGTTGCACTGATTTGTAATCAGAGGGTCGGCGGTTCAAGTCCGTCTGGGGGCACCACGCCTTGTTGCCTTGCTGTCGGGTGATGCGCCGGCCTCGGCCGGTCCGGTCAGGCGGTGCTGCCGCCGTCGACGGTGACGACGGTGCCGGTGATCTTGCCGGCCTCGGGACCGAGGAGGTAGGCGACGGCGCCGGCGGCGTCCTCGGGGGCGGCGAGGCCGAGCGTGGCGCGGCGGCGGATCGAGGCCATCTTGTGGATGTCGAGACCTTGCGTCATCTCGGTCTCCATGTAGCCCGGTGCCACGCAGTTGACGGTGATGTTCCGTTTGCCAAGCTCGCGCGAGAGCGAGCGGGTCATGCCCTCGAGCCCGGCCTTCGAGGCGGCATAGGCGGCGAGGCCGTTGAAGCCCGTCGAGGCGATGATCGAGGAGATGTTGACGATCCGCCCCTCGCGTGCGGACAGCATCCCGCGCGAGGCGTATTTCGTCAGGATCAGCGGTGCGGTGAGGTTCACCGCCAGCACTTTCTCGATATCCGTGCGGTGCATCGTCGCGAGCACCCCGTCGGTGCCGAGGGCGGCGTTGTTGACGAGGCCCCAGAGCGTGCCGTGGCGTCCGGTGATGTCGCCGACGAGGTCGGGGATGATGCCGACATCCGAAAGGTCGCCCTGCACGAATTCGGCGCGGCCGTCACTGGCCTCGACCAGGGCGCGGTAGTCGTCGGAGTAGCCGCGGGCGGTGCCGACGACGCGGTATTGGGTGGCGTCGGCCAGAAGCCGGCGCGCGATGGCAAGGCCGAGGCCGCGGGAGACCCCTGTCACCAGAACGGTTTTCATGTGGGCGCGCCTCCTTTGCGCACGAGCTTGCCGGCGGCGTTGATCTCGAACCCCTCGACGAAGCGGATGATGGCGGGAACCGCCTCGCGCACCAGCCGCGCGCGGCAGGTGTCGAGGATCGCCTGTTTCGTCGTGGCCGCGTCGGCGCCGGGGTTGAGCTGCACCTCGGCGAGGACCAGTGTGCCGGTGATCGGGTTCTTCTTCGAAGAGACCTGGACGAGCGCCACGCCCGGCACCGATTTCACCGTGTCCTCGACGGTTTCGGGGTAGATCTTCACCCCGCCGACATTGATCAGCCCGCCTTCGCGGCCAAGGAACTGGAGCCGGTCGCCGGCGGCTTCGATGAGGTCGCCGGAGCGGATGTAGCCCTCGGCATCGACCGCGATCTCGGGGCTGGCGACCGAGGGGCCGAGGGGCGGGCGGAGCCAGAGGATGTCGTCGACGATCTTCAGCTTCACCCCGCCGGGGGCGAGGGCGAGGTAGTCGGCCGGAAAGCCCGCGCGGCCGTCGTTCACCGAAAAGCCCACCCCGGCTTCGGTCGAGGCGTAGATATGCGTCACCCGCGCGGCCGGATAGGCGGCGCGGAGCGCGTCGATCACCGCCTGGTCGGCGATCTCGCCGCCGAGGGTGATCTGGCGCAGCGACAGCGCCTTGTGGTCGGGCACCATCAGCACCCGGCGCCAGAGCGTCGGTGTGGCCGACAGATGCGTGCAGCCCATCGCCGCCAGCGCCGCGATCTGCGCGGCGATCGGCTCATGGGTGTCGACGGCCAGCAGCCGCCCGCCGCCGACCAGCGCCTGGAGCGTCACCTGAAGGCCCGCGAACCGCGTCGGATCGTAGAGGAGGCCCCAGTTCGGCGCGTCCTTGGGCGTGAAGCGGAAGACGCTGCGGGTCAGGGATTTCAGCGTGTGCGGCACGATTTTCGGCGTGCCCGTGGTGCCCGACGTGGTCAGGAGCCAGGTCGTCGCGGCGCGCGGCGCGGCCCTGCCGGGGGCGGTCGCGTCCTCGAACCGGAGGGCGGTGGCGTGGCCGAGGAGGTCGTCGCGGTCGGTGACGAGCGCGCCGCAGCCGGTCCGTTCCACGAGCACCCGCACCGTGTCGGCGTCGAGCGCGCCGGACAGAAGCAGCATCGTTGCGGTCCGCCCGTCGAGCGCCGCCAGCGCCCGGATCAGCGCCACCGGATCGCGGAGGCAAAGCGCCACCGGCCGGTCGGTCGCAAGCCCGTCCGAGGCGCCGAGCGCGGCGAGGTCGTCGCGCGTGTAGTCACGCCCGTCGGCGCCGACCAGCGACGCGGCTCCGAGCTGCCCGGCGAGCGAGGTCATGCCTTCGGCTGGTAGCGTTCGTAGAACGCCACGAATTCGGCGAAGGTCTGCGGATAGAAGGCCTCGTCCGAGAGGGTGAAGGGGTCGAAGCCCAGTTCCTCGTCGAGCGAGGTCACGAAGATCGCGAAGCCGAGGCTGTCGAGCCCGGTCTCGAGCAGCACCGTGTCGGGCGTGAGTTCGGGCGCGTCGGTGTTCTTTTCCTGTTTCCAGACCTGTCCGAAGACGTTCCGGATGCTGGTTTCGAGAGTGCTCATTGCTCTTTCCTCAAGGCTCGATCGGGGTGTCGTTGCCCTTGTCGAGGCGGATGCCCCACGGGCCGGTGGCGATGTTCTGCTCGACCACGCGGGCGGGATTGCCCATCACCACGGTATTCGACGGCACGTCGCGACCGACGACGGAATTGCCGGTGACGATGACGGAATCGCCGATGCGGACGCCGGGCAGGATGATGGCGCCGTAGCCGATGAAGCAGTTGCGGCCGATATGGACGTCGCGATGCTTCCGGTTGACGAAGTCATGGGTCAGGATCGCGGCGCCCGAGGTGATGGCGGTGTAGTCGCCGATATAGATGCCCTCGGGATGGGTCTTGTCGAGCTTGGCGCCCATCGAGATCCGCACCTCCTTGCCGAGATCCATCCCGTAGACCCGCCCGTAGAGGAAATTCACGCCCGGCAGAACGATCTTCCTGTGGACGACGGTTCTGATCGCAGAGAGCAAGGACATCGCGGACCCTAACGTTTCGGCTGACGGATACGACCGGTTCATACACGGAATCGATTGGCGCCAACAAACGCGAAGTTGCTGGCAAGTTCCAGTGCCGAGGCTGCATCGTTTCCCGATTGCGCAGGAAACCGACATTTTTGCCTGAAAATGCATGCAGGTGCGCGCGGAACGGGACGGGATACCTGCTCAGGTGTCAGGCGGGGTAGCTCACCCGTTCGCATTCGCCCCCGTCATCGCCGTCGAAGTGGAACCGCCTGCCGGGCTCATAATCGGCACGGCCGTGCGGCACGAAGCCCGCCGCGCGCACCGCCCGTTCGGCGGCGTCGAGGTCGCCCACGACGAGGCCGACATGGTCGAGCGATTCGCGTTTCACATGGCGCTCGGCCTGGCCGGTCAGGGGCGTCGCGGGGGCGCGGGGCGGGGCCGCGCTACCTGACGGGCGACCGGCCGGATCAGCCGGACGAGCCGTCATCCTTGCAGAAAAGGTCGTAGATCACGCCGATCAGCCGTTCGGCGCGGGTGTCGGCGAGCGAATAGAAGATCGCCTTGCCCTCGCGCCGCGCCTCGACGAGCCCTTCGAGCCGGAGCCGCGCGAGCTGCTGGCTGACGGCGGCCTGGCGCGAGGAGAGCAGGATCTCGAGCTCCGTCACCGTCTTCTCGCCGGTCGAGAGATGGCACAGGATCATCAGCCGCCCCTCATGCGCGAGCGCCTTGAGGAAGGTCGAGGCATCGTCGGCGCGCGCCATCATCTCTTGCGGCGCCACCTCGCAGCGGGGCGGATAGGCGGGCGCGTCGGCGCGCATCTGAGGGTCGGTCAGGGCCATGGTCATCCGTTCGCTCGGGGCGAATATAGGTCGCGGCGCGCTGCGGCGCCAGCCCCGGCGCCAGATTGGCGCGCGGGGCGTTGCGGCGGAGATACGCCGGTCGGGGGACGGGCGCGCCGCGGGTGACTTCACGGAAACCGGGCTTTCGGCGATGCTCACGCCCCGGATGGGGACCGAACTCGACATATTGCGCGCCGGGGCGCTGTTCCTGTCGGCGAGCGATGGCGGCGGGGGCGGCGTTCCGCACCGGGCCGACCGGCACCGTTATCGGCGATCTCGCGGCCTTCATGCGGGGCTGGGCGTTCGGCGCCGCGCGGTCAGTCGTGATGCAGGAAATCGCCGTAGCGCCCGTCCCAGAAGAGCAGCGGCTCGCCCTTGCGCACACTCGCCCTGAGGACCCGGCCGACGAGGATCGCATGGTCGCCGCCCTCGTGCACCGCCTCGGCGGTGCAGTCGAAGCGGGCGAGGCAGCCGGGCAGGATCGGCAGTCCCTCGGGCGTCGCGGTCATCGCGAGGCCGGAGAAATCCTCGCCCGCGCGGGCGAAGCGGCGGCAGAGGTCGAGCTGGTCGGCGGCGAGCACATGGATCGCGTAGCGATCCGCCGCGACGAAGGCCGGGAAGCGGGCCGAGGCGCGCGCCGGGCACCAGAGAACGAGCGGCGGGTCGAGCGAGACCGAGGTGAAGCTGTTGGCGGTGATGCCGATCGGGCCGCGATCGGAACGCGCGGTGACGACCGTGACGCCGGTCGCGTAATGCGCCAGCGCCGCGCGGAAGTCGCGCTCGCCGCCAGGGCCGGGGGTGATCTGGTCCATCAGCGTCCTGTCGTCGTCCCCGGGGCCGGATCGGCCCCGTCGCGGCGACAGGAAAACCATATTCCGGCGGCGAAGGCCACCCGGCCTGGCGCCGGAGCGCCGGGCCGGATCAGGCTTCTTCTTCGCCGGTGTCGATCAGCGAACCGCCGGGACCGGCGATGTGATCGGGCAGCGCGAGAACCATCAGCTCGCGGACAAGGAGGCAGGCCAGAAGGCTCGCGGCGATCTCGTCAAAAGAAAACTGGGTCAGAAAATCCATCGTCCCCTCCAAGGTCCATGGCCCGGACATTCGCCGCCAAAGCGGGCGCGATTTGGGCGGAGCGGTGGCATTTCGCGGCCTTTGTCGCGGAATTTTTGGCCCGCGGGCGGAGCGGCTGTTGTAGAACCACCACGCTGCGGCCCGCTTTCACGCGGCCGCGCGCGGGGTCGTGCGGGGTCGTGCTTGTGCTCGTGTCCGGGTCTTCCTATGTCGCTGGGAACAACCAATGCCGCCGGATCGAACCGGGCGGGCCACGGAGCGTCGGATGACAGCCGCATTTCACTACTTCCGCTGGGCGTTCATCGTGACCGCGGCGGGCCTCGTGCTCGCCTTCTGGCTCGGCTGGGGCTACGATCACAGCCTCGCCGGGGCGATCAGCTTCTTACTGATCGGCGCCATGCTGGCGATCCTCGAAATCTCGCTGTCGTTCGACAACGCCATCGTCAATGCCAACAAGCTGAAGGAGATGGATCCGGTCTGGCAGCGCCGCTTCCTGACCTGGGGCATCCTGATCGCGGTCTTCGGGATGCGGGTGGTCTTTCCGCTGCTGATCGTCGTGATCGCCGCCGGGATCGACCCGTGGGAGGCGATCACGCTCGCCGCGGCCCGGCCGGACGAATATGCCCGCATCATCGCCGGCGCGCATCTGTCGATCGCGGCCTTCGGCGGGACCTTCCTGATGATGGTGGCGCTCAACTACTTCATCGACGAGGGCAAGGAGGTGGACTGGATCCGTATGCTGGAATGCCAGCTCCGCCGCTGCGCCTCGATCCGGGGCCTCGAGATCGCCTTCGTCCTCGCCGTGGTGATGCTCTTCGCCGCGGTGCTGCCGGGGCGCGAGACGGCGCGGTTCCTCTTCGCGGCGATCGGCGGGCTTCTGACCTTCCTTGCCGTCGAGGTGCTCGGCCATGTGCTCGATGCGCGTCAGGCGGCGGTCGGCATGGCGGCGCGGGGCGGGCTCGGCGCGTTCCTCTACCTCGAGGTGCTGGACGCCTCGTTCAGCTTCGACGGGGTGATCGGCGCCTTCGCGCTGACCCACAACCTCTTTCTCATCGCCATCGGCCTCGGCATCGGCGCGATGTATGTGCGCTCGATGACGGTGATGCTGGTGGAGCGCCAGACCCTGTCGCAGTTCCGCTATCTGGAGCACGGGGCGTTCTATTCGATCCTCGTCCTCAGCATGATCATGTTCGCCCAGACGCTGTGGCATATCCCGGAACTGGTGACGGGCGTGCTCGGCTCCGGCTTCATCGGTGTCGCGCTGGTCTCGTCGATCCTCTACAATCGCCGCCAGAGCGCCTGACCGGGGGGGCTTGTCCGGGGCTTGTCCGGGGTTTGTCCGGGCGGGACCGTCTCGGGGGGCATCGAGCCCCCCTCGCCGGGAGCCGCTTTCGCGGCTCGGGCGTCGGCGGCGGGCGGACGGGACCCAGGTCGGGCGTGGTACGGGCGCGGACGGTGCGGGATGAGGCTGAACGGACGCTTGAAACGCTGGCTCGTCCGGGTGCGCCAGAAGGTGCCGCCCGGGTTGCGGAGCCTCCTTGGCCTTCTTCTCGTCGCGGGCGGGCTGGTCGGGTTCCTGCCGGTCCTCGGCTTCTGGATGATCCCGCTCGGCATCCTCGTCATCGCGCTCGACGTGAAGCCGCTGGTCCGGCGGGTCCGCGCGCGGCGGGATGCGGCGCGGACGGCCGGCGATGCGGGCGGGCGGGACCGGAGGCGGTAGCGCAGGGGTGTCAGGCCGCGCGCCCTCCGCCGCCGTCATTTCCCGCGGCAGGTCCGACAGCGAGACCCGCCGGGATTTCGCGAGGTAATGCAGCGACGTGACCACATTGCGCAATTCGCGCACGTTTCCGGGCCAGCCATGGGCCATCAGCGCCTCCTGCACATCCGAGCCCAGCACCAGCGGCTCGCGGCCGGTTTTCGCGCTGACCCGCTGATTGTAGTGATCGGCGATGAGGAGCACATCCTCGCCGCGCTCGGCCAGGGGCGGAATCCTGACGATGATGGCGCTGATCCGGTAGAAGAGGTCGCGGCGGAACCGGCCCGCCTCGACCTCGTCGAGCAGAACCCGGTTGGTCAGCGACAGGACATGCGCCCCTGCCGGGGAGGACCCGCCATCCCCGCCGCGGGTGCCGCGATCCTCCAGCACCCGCAGCATGAAAGGTTGCACCTCGATCGGCAGCCCGTCGATCTCGTCCTGCGCGCGCGACGGGAACTTGCCGATGATCGCCTCCATCAGGCGGAAGTTCAGCAGGGATTGTTCCCGTTCCGGCGCGATCTCGATGTCGCGGGCCGCGGTCGCGGCAAAGGCGGCGTTGTGCTTCTGGAAGATGGTGGTCAGGCCGGAAAGGTTGATGATGCCGATGATGCTGCGGTCGATCGGATCGCGGATCGGCGCGGCCGCGCAGCTCCAGGCCTTCATGCCTTCGCAGAAGTGTTCCTCGCCGTGCACATAGACCGGCTCGCCGGTCCACAGGGCGGTGCCGATGCCGTTGGTGCCGGAGGCGTCCTCGCTCCAGATGCCGCCGACGCTGAGATTGATCTTGCCGGCCTTGGTCAGGGTCGAATTGTCGCCGACCGTATCGAGGATGACGCCGTTGCAGTCGGTCAGGATCAGCATCGCCTCGGCGCCGGACAGAAGCGCGCCGATCTGGTTCAGCGAGGCGCGCGTGGCGCGGCGGAGCTCGGCGTGATCGTAGGTCGACTTGGTCATCGCCGCGCCGCGTTCGAGCGAGGGCGCGGCGAAAAGCTCGGGCTTGACGCCGGTCGTGTCGGAGCGCAGCCAGGATTGATAGATCACCGAGCGTACGCCCGTCATCGGCAGGCTGGGCGCATTCCGGTTGGCCAGAAAACGGTTCCAGGCCCGCGCGGTTTCATGCGGGTCGACATCGACGAAGTCGAAAGCCTTGCCGGGGCTCGTGGCCCTGGCGCGGTGGTCCGAACGCATCATTAAATCCCCTCCCTTGGATTTAATCATCGTTTCGACACAGGCTTGGATGACCGCGACACCGGGTTGACCCCGGACCTTGCCACGGGTTTCAGGTCAGGTTCAGCCGGGCTTTCAGGTTCTCCGCAAGGGTCTCCTCGGAATAGTCTCGGTTCACCGTTCTGCCCTCCAGATCGGCGATCTTGTCGTGGATTTCGGCGTCCAGCGGCGTGAAGAACCCGTTCGCGGCCGTGGCGATGACGAACCGGACGGCGCCGTCGATGCGCTTGAGCTGGCCGAGAAAGTGAAGCTGCCGGCCGGTGCCGAGATCGGCGAGAACGACGCGGCCGTTCATGCTGATCCGCAGATAGGGTTCGGGATCGTCCGGCTGACGGCGGGCGGCCTGATCGACGATGATCAGCCCCTCTGCCTTCGGCTCGGGTTGCCTCTGCCGGCCGGCAGAGTAGGTGCCGCCGCTGAAGACGTCGGCCAGCTTGGCGATGGTTCCCCAGTTTTCCTGGAGATGCCGTTTGGCTTTCACATCCTCCGGCCGGGGGCCGCTTCGTTTGGAAATGATGTCCAACGGGCACACTCCTTGCATTCGTCGGGGCGCGGATTTCTTCGTTTGGTCAGCCAAGATTACCACATGCCCGCGATTCGGGCGCTATCGGCGCCGTCGCGGCCGTGGGGCGGCGTATTCCGTAACACTCCGTTACAGTCCGGTGACGCTACGGCAGTCAGTTCGGCCGCGCTTCGGTGCCGGACCTGGATTTTCCGCCCATCCGGCCCTCGCTGATCCAGCGGGCGGCCAGCACGAAGGCCCCGGTCGCGAAATCGGATCCGTGGGCCGCCGTCATCTCTTCGCCAATCAGGGCAATCCGCTGGAAAAACATGTCCTTGCTCTTCTCTTCGTCGGTCAGTTGCGCGGTCATGGCAGGGGCTTTCTGTTGCAGGGTTTCAGGATTTGAACATGCCGGCGGGGAATTCGACGAGGGCGGCACTGCCGTCACTTCCGGCAAGCGCGAGGAAGTTGCCGTCCGGCGAGAAGGCGAGCGCCGTGATCCCCGCGCCGGTATCCTCGCGGAGCAGGATCTCGTCGCGTCGGCCGATTTCCGCCAAGCTCAGAAGGCCGTTCGCATAGCCGACCGCCGCGAGGTTGCGGGCAGGGCAGGCGGCGACGGCGTCGACCGGGACGAGTCCGGCCTTGCCGGTCGTCGCGTCCGTCTGCGGGCTGTCGGCCAGCGACCAGCCGGCGAGCCGGAAGGCGCCCGACGCGATGACGGTGTCGGTCGGGGCGCTGAACGACGCGGACGTGACCGGGGCCGGGAAGTTGCCATGCGAGGTGGCGGTGCCGGTCCGCATGTCGATCAACGCGATCCCGCCCGCGCCGAGGCAGCACAGGAGCCAGGCGCCGTCGTCGCGCCAGGTCAGGGCCTGGGGCGGGGCGGACAGCTCCGTCACCTGCGGCGGCCGGTCCGGCGCGGCGACGGTCCAGCGCCAGAGGCCCGCCGCATGGGCCGCCGCGAGCGTCTCGCCATCGGGCGAGAACGCCAGCGCGGTGACCGGACCCGGCGCATCGAGGACGAATGCCGGCGCGGCCGAGGCCGGTCCGACGTGGATGCCCGCGCCACAGGCGAAGGCGAGGGTGTCGCCGTCGGGCGTGGCGGCAAGCGCGTCGATGCCGCCTTCGGCCCGGGCCGCCAGATGCACGGACGTCCCGCCCGGGGTCAGCATGTTGACCCGTCCGTTGCCCTTGGCGAAGGCGAAGTTCTGCTCGCCGAGCGGGACGACGGGCGATGACCGTCCCGCGGCGAATTCGGCGATCCGAAGCGGCGGGACCGGCGTCATCCGGGGTGAGATCGTCAGGCGCCCGGTATCGGCCGCGCGCCGGATGCGGCTGCCCGGCGACGCTTTGTCGGCGGTGGCGGCCAGGTGTATCGATCCATCGAGGCAATCGAAGGCCACGGCCGTGCCGGACCGATTGAACGCGACGCGCATGGCCGGCGCCGGCAGATCCCATTCCCGCGCGATCAGGTCGAAGAGCCGGAGGTGTTCGCGTTCGTCCTTCATGGGTCTTTCTCCCTTGGATACCGGTATCGTCACGCCTGACAGAGCGCCGCGATATCGGCGTCGATCTTCGCCAGCATCCGCTCCATCTTCCGTATCTCGTCCTCGGTTTCCGCCATCGCCGCCCGGGCGATCCGGTCTTCGGCATAGAGCCGTTCGAGGATTTCGGCGCGCTCGTCCGACTCAGTGTCCGCCGCGACGTCACGCTCGGCCGTCATCACCTCGATTTCCTTGCCGGACACCTTCTGGCGCCGACTCAGCAGCTTCGAGTTTTCCTGGCTCAGCATCATGATCATCGCGACCCGCATCTTCTGCAGGTCCTGCATTCGTTCATTGTTTTCAGTTGCATCCGTCACGCTCCAGCCCTTTCGGCATGCCAGGGAAATGCAGGTCGGACCCGATCGGGCCGAGTTTAGGAGGATGTGATCGGGCACGAGGAAAAAACTGCGGTCGTAAAGATCCGTTACGGCCGCGTAACCGTTCTTTACACAAAATTTTGCGCTAGGCCGTGGCGAAATCCCGCTCCTACGATGGGTCATCGAACAAGACAAAGCCCGAGGGCGAAACGACCCGAGGGCGAAGAACGAAGGAAGGGAGGCCTTCGCGACGACGGACAGAACCCAGTTCTGTTTCGCGTCGCTGCGCCAAGGCGCAGGCCGGTCGCGAGCCGTGACCGCAACTCCCCGACCTTTGCCGACGTAAGCGGGCCAGACCCCCGCGCTGCCCACGCCACACTTATCCGAAAGGTGAGCAAATATGTCGACACTGACCCTCAACAAGATCACGTCGTCATCGAATACGGCACCACGGACCGGGACAAGAACAAGGAGTCCTATGCCGAGATGTGGCACCGCTGGGTCTATGAGGATTACTACCGGACCTACATGCTGCCGATGGAGAAATACGGCATCAAGATCCACCATGACGACGTGACCGAAGCCTGGGAGCGGATCACCAAGAAGAACTATGTCCACAAGGTCGGGCAGTTCTTCGCGGTCGGCTGGCCGGTGAACTTCTGGCGCATCGAGGCCCAGACCGAGAAGGACTTCGAGTGGTTCGAGCACAAGTATCCGGGCTGGTATGCCGAGTTCGGCGACTTCTGGAAATGGTACGCGAAGCTCTCGAAGCCCGGACAGCAGGTCATCACCTTCAACCCCGATGTCGGCTACGTCTATCCGCATCGCTGCTGGTCGTGCCTCGTGCCCTGCCTGATCCGCGAGGACATGGTCGTCGACGAGATCGACGGGCAGCTGCACACCTTCGCGCATGAAATCGACCGCTGGACCGCGGTCGAGGCCTTCGCCGACGAATACCAGGGCCGTCCGACCCCCGCGATGGGCCGCTTCAGCGGCAAGCGCGAGTGGGAGACGCTCTATGACGGCGTCGATCTGGCCGATGCGATCGTCGATTTGAACTTCGTGCGGTCAGACGGCAAGACCTTGATCCCGCAGCCGCATCTGCGGTTCGACGACAAGGACATGTGGACCCTCGACCACGTGCGCGGCAACACGCTCGGCTCGCCGCTCAACGCGCTGCGGGCGATGGACGAGCAGACCCGCAAGGCCCACCTCGCGGACTACGCCAAAGGCTTCACGATCAACCCCTGCCACTGACCGAAACGCCCCGTATGGGCCGGATGCTTCCGGCCCATACGTTCCCGCCCCGCTGCCCGCGACGGACAGCGGCGGGCGAGCTGCACCCTAAAAGGGCCGAGACAGATGACCGAGACCTATACCGTGCGACTGGAACCCGTCGGGGTCGACCTCGAGGTCGAGGAGGGCGAGACCATTCTCAACGCCGCCTTCCGCCAGGGAATCTCGCTGCCGCATGGCTGCAAGGAAGGCCAGTGTTCGGCCTGCAAGTGCAACCTGATGGAAGGGGAGGTCGACCTGCTGAAATACTCCACCTTCGCGCTGAGCGACGGGGAGCGTGAGAACGGCGGCATCTTGCTGTGCCGGTCCCTCGCCCTCGACGATCTCACCATCGAATTGCTGAATTTCGACGAGGAACTCCTGTCGAAATCCATTGCCGTAAAGGATTTCCAGGGCCGGATCACCCGAAAGGAAAACCTGACCCATGACATCCGGGCCATCGAGATCGACCTCGCGACACCGATTAAATTCTGGGCCGGACAATATGTCGACATCACCGTCAGGACCAAAGAAGGGGAGACGGTTACGCGGTCGTTCTCCATGGCAAATACGCCGGACGAAGCCCAGAAACTCCGCTTCATCATCAAGAAATACCCCGACGGACGATTCTCGAACGAGCTCGACGCCGGAGGCATCGAGATCGGCGCCGACGTCACCGTCCGCGGACCCTTCGGAGGATGCTTCCGACGCGAAGACCGGACCGGACCGATAGTGCTGGTCGCGGCCGGCTCCGGCATGTCGCCGATCTGGTCGATCCTGCACGACCATATCGCCAGCGGCGAAGACCGGCCGGTCTACTTCTTCTACGGCGCCCGGACGCAGGGAGACCTCTTCTATCTCGACGAGATCGCCGCCATCACCGCGGCGCATCCCGAGATCGCGTTCATTCCGGTCCTGTCGCATGCCGACGACGACGCAAGTTGGCAGGGCGCGCGCGGTTTCGTGCACGAAGTCGTGCAGACCGAGCTCAGGCGTCTCGGGATCGAAGGCGACGGCGATGCCTATGCCTGCGGTCCGCCGCCGATGATCGATGCGTTGTCGCCGGTCCTGTTCATGCAGGACTTCGACCCGGACCGGACCTTCTACGACAAGTTCACGCCGTCCACCGCGCCTGTGGCCTTGAAGGCGCATTGAACACAAAACGGGGGCCGTCCCCGCAGACATGGGAGAGAGACATGGTTGCTACATCAAGCTCGGTCGGATCCGGGGCCGCTGGGGCCGCGCAGTTCGTCGACAGCGAAAGCCGCAGATACCGGTATTTCGACCCCAAGGGCAAGCGCGCCACGCATTACGAGGATGTCACGGTCGACGTGCAGCCCGATCCGGAGCGCTACCTGATCCAGGACTGGATCATCGCCTTCCCGAACGGCAAGGGCGCCTACGAGAAGGACAGCACCCAGGCCAAGAGCTCGAACTGGCATGCCTTCCGGGCGCCGGATCAGGAATGGGAACGCACCCACTACCAGCGCCAGTCGCATATCGAGGTGATGGTCCAGACGGTCATCGCCAACGGCCGCAAGTCGGGCGCGCCGGCAGCGCTGGACGCCGCCTGGGCGAAGATCCTGCAAAAGCATCTCGGGGCGTGGAAACATGCCGAATTCGGCCTCGGCACCGCGCTCATGCAGGCGCAGCGCTACGGCTACACCCAGATGATCAACAACGCCACGCTGACCAATTCGTCCTACAAGCTGCGGCTCGCGCAGGACATCACGCTCTACCTCGCCGAGATCGGCATGGAGATCAAGGGCTGGGACGACGAGGCCGGCAAGAAGGCCTGGCTCGAGGACGAGATCTGGCAGGGCACCCGCGAGGCGGTCGAGTCGATCATGGGCGCCACCGACTACCTGGAGCAGTACTTCGCCATCAACCTGGTCTTCGAGCCGCTGGTGGGCGAGCTTTTCCGCTCGGGCTTCCTGATGCAGGCGGGTGCCGCCAACAGCGACTTCATGACGCCCTCGGTGATAGCCGCCGCCGAAGGCGACTACGAGCGCAACCTCGCCAACACGATCGACCTGATCTACCTCCTCGCCAATGACGAGAAGTACGGCGCCCAGAACCGCGCGCTCTTCCAGAAATGGGTGATGAAGCACGCGGCGCTGCCTTTGGCGGCCCCGCGCCACCGCCCCAAGATCCTGTTCGGGTCGGACTATGCGATCTGGACGCCGAAATGGCTGGTCGAGAAGCTCTGGGCCTTCCAGATCCCCGAGGACATCGCGTCGGAGCGTGGCGTCCAGCTGACCGACGAGATCAAGGAGAAGATCCTCGGGCTCAACGCCGCGCGGCTCTACAACATCGACATCGCGGCCCGGAAGAAGGAATTCTCCGCCAAGCCCGTGTCGATCGCGGCGGAGTAGGGGGGATGAAGGACGCGCCCACACTGTCCGCCCGGTTGGCCGAAGTCTGGGCGCGGCTCGATCTGGTGATGGACCCCGAGCTTGACGAAGCCGTGACCGACATGGGCTTCATCGAGGCGGTGACCATCACCGGTCCGGCCACCGTCGAGATCGCCTTCCGCCTGCCGACCTACTGGTGTTCGCCGAACTTCGCCTTCCTGATGGCGACGGACATCAAGCGCGGGGTCGAGAGCCTGACCTGGGTCGCCCGCGCGGTCGTCCGGCTCGAGGATCACAATTCGGGGGAGGAGCTGAACGCCGTCGTCAATTCGGGGGGCAGCTTCGCCGAGGTCTTTCCCGACCTTCCCGAAGGCGAGGACCTGAGCGACCTGCGCGCCAAGTTCGACCAGAAGGCGTTCCAGCGGCGCCAGGAAGTGGTGATCAAGGCGCTGAGGGCGCTGGGCCATCCGCCCGCCGCGATCGTCGATCTGACCCTCGGCGCCTTCGACGCGATCGCGTTCGACGACCCCGAGGACGCGCGTCAGAAGGGCCGCTACCGCGACCTGCTGGTCGCCCGCGGACTGGCAAGCGCGCCCGGCGACAGGGCGCTGCCCGACTGGCAGGGCGCCCCGATCCGTGCCGGGGGGTTCGCGGAGCATATGGGGCTCCTGCGATCCGTGCGGATCAACATGGAATTTTCCGGATCGCTCTGCCGGGGGCTGAAGAGCGCCCGCTACAGGGAGGCCGATCTGTCCGGCGGGGCGCCGATGCTCGTGGCCCTCGCCGACATGCCCGCGACGCGCCCGTGCCGCTGAGCGGCAGGGCCGAGACCACATCAAGGCACCCGTTCAGCGGCTGCCGTCGAAGGAGGACAAGATGCCGAAACTGATGATCCATGGCAATGAGGCGCGCCGCGCGTTGGCGGCCGGGGCGCAAAGACTGAGCGCCGCCGTCGAATCCACCCTCGGACCGATGGGCATGAACGCGATGATCGACAGGCCGATCGGCACGCCGCTGATCAGCCGCGACGGCGTGTCGATCGCCTCGGAGATCGAGCTTTTCGACCGGTTCGAGAACATGGGCGCCCAGGTCGTGCGCGAGGTCTCGATGCAGACCAACGAGGTCGCCGGCGACGGCACCACGACCTCGATCGTGCTGGCCAACGGCATCATCAAGTCCGGCGTGGCGCTGATCGAAAAGGGCGCGAAACCGGTGGAGCTCTGCCGTGGCATAGCACTCGCGGTCGAGGCCGCGACCACGGCCCTGCGCGCCGCCGCGAAGCCCGTCCGGGATCAGGCGGTCCTTGCCGCGGTGGCGAACATCTCGGCCTCGAGCAGCGACCTCGGGAGGCTCGTGTCCGAGGCGTTCGCGCGTGTCGGCGCCGACGGCATCATCACCACCGATTACGGCCTCGGCCAGCATTCGACGCTCGACGTCGTCGACGGGATGTCCTTCGACCGCGGCTATGTCTCCCACCACATGGTCACCGACCTCGACGGCATGCGGGCGGTGGTCGAGAACCCCTATGTCGTGCTGACCGACATCAAGATGAAGGACCCCGCCCAGCTCGACGCCGCCAAGCGCATCGCCGCCGAGGACAAGCGTCCGCTCGTCATCATCTCGGAAGAAATCTCGCCCGAGGTTCTGATGACGCTTCTCGGCAAGGACGGGCCGGGCCGCTTCCTCGTCGTGCATCCGCCGGAATTCGGCCATTGGCGCCGGTCGATGATGGAGGACCTGGCGATCCTGACCGGCGGCAAGGTCCTGGCGCGCGATCTCGGTGGCCGGCTCGAGGACATCACCCGCGCCGACATGGGCGGCGCCGAGCGGGTCGAGGCGACCAACTCCGACACCGTCATCGTCCGCGGCCACGGCGATCCGCAGGCCGTCGCCGCGCGGCGCAGCCAGGTGCGGCGCCTCTACGACGTGGCCCCGCCCAATGTCGACAAGGACAAGCTGCAGGAACGGCTCGCCAAGCTCTGCGGCGGGACCGCGAGGATCCTCGCCGGCGGCGTGACCCCGGTCGAGCAGAAACGCACGATCCAGCTGATCGAGGACAGCCTCAACGCCGTCCGGGCGGCATCCGAGGACGGGGTGCTCGTCGGCGGCGGCGTCGCGCTGGCGCGGGTCGCGCCGTCGCTCGAGGTCCTCGCGAAGGGCGTGTCGGGCGACCAGCGCAAGGGCGTGGAACTGGTGCAGTCGGTCCTCACCCTGCCGCTTGCCCGGATCGCCTTCAATGCGGGGGCGGAGCCGAACGATGTCGTGCGCAAGGTCTGCGCGCTGAACGACGACCACGGGTTCAATGCGGCCACCGGCGCCTACGAGGATCTGATGAAGGCCGGCGTGATCGACCCGGTCCGCGTCACCTGCGCGGCGCTCGAGAATGCCGGGTCGGTGGCGACGCTGATCCTGACCACCGAGACCCTGATCGCCGACCTCGCCGAAGACGAAGACCCGACAGCCGCCCGTGCCCTCGGGGGCGGCGCGGAAAACCTCGGCAGGAAGTGACCGTCCCGAACGCTACCGAAAGGAAAGGGCTAACCCCATGAAAGCCGCCAGACTGTACGAATACGACCCCGCAATGAACGTCCGGCTGCGGATCGAGAACGTCAAGGCCCCCAACATTCTCGGGCCGAGCGACGTGATCGTCAAGGTCGGGGCGGCGGGGCTCCAGGGCTATCGCATTTGGCCGATGACGGACCGGGCGAAGGCGTCGGACCATCCG
>WOZM01000092.1 GCA_011620265.1 Paracoccaceae bacterium | reverse complement strand
CTTTATGACAGCATTCAAAAGGTGTTGGCACTGCCCGACGCCATGCGCCTCTTCATGTGTCACGATTACGCACCCAATGGCCGCGAGGTCCGCTGGGAAACCACGGTGGCCGAGGAAAAGGCCCACAACATCCACGTCGGCGGCGGCAAGACGAAGGAAGCGTTCGTCAAGTTCCGCACCGAGCGCGACGCGACATTGGGAATGCCGCGCCTGATCCTGCCGTCCTTGCAGGTCAACATGCGCGCAGGCGAGGTGCCCACGGACAAGGACGGTCGCCCCATGCTCAAGCTGCCGGTGAACGCGCTCTGAGCACGGGCCTAAGGACACCCAAAAGGGAGGAAACGCGATGCAATTCAACAAGGTGACCGACGCCCTGTCGGTCAGCCCCCAGATCAGTGCCGAAGATGTGGCCGCGATCCGCGACGCAGGCTTTCGCGCCATTATCTGCAACCGCCCCGACGGCGAGGGCGCGGATCAGCCGAATTTCGAAGAGATCGAGGCGGCCGCGAAGGCTGCGGGGCTGGAGGCGCGCTATCAGCCGATCACCTCCGGCATGGTGCGCGACGAGGATGCCGACGCTTTCGGTCAGGCGCTGATGGAACTGCCCGGCCCGGTGCTGGCCTATTGCCGCACCGGCACACGCTCGGCCACGCTGTGGTCATTGAGCCAGGCCAAGAGCCGCCCGGTGCCCGAGATTCTCGCCGCCACCATGGCCGCCGGTTACGACATGGCCGGGGTCGCGCGACGGATCGTCAACGGCGGCAAGACCCCCACCGATACGGGCGACGCCAAATTCGACGTGGTGATCGTCGGCGGCGGCGCGGGCGGCATTGCCGTGGCGGCAAGCCTGCAGGCGCGCAAGCCGGGGCTGGAGATCGCGGTGATCGACCCGGCGGAAATCCATTACTATCAACCCGGCTGGACCATGGTGGGCGGCGGCATTTTCGAGCCGGCCGAGACCGCCAAGACCATGGGCAGCCTCATCCCCCGGGGCGTGCACTGGATCAAGTCTGCCGTCGCCGCGTTCGAGCCCAAGGACAATGCCGTGATCCTCGACGGCTGCCGGGTGGTCAAATACGACCGCCTCGTGGTCTGTCCGGGGCTCAAGCTCGACTGGGCGGCGGTCGAGGGGCTGGAGGAAACGCTGGGGCGCAATGGCGTGACCTCGAATTACCGCTACGATCTGGCCCCCTATACCTGGCAACTGGTGCAGGGGCTGAAGGAGGGCCGTGCGCTCTTTACCCAGCCACCGATGCCGATCAAATGCGCGGGCGCGCCGCAAAAGGCGCTTTACCTGTCGGCCGATCACTGGTTTCGTACCGGGCGGCTCAAGGATATCGAGGTCGGGTTCTGCAACGCGGGCGGGGTGCTGTTCGGGGTCAAGGATTATGTGCCCGCGCTGCAATCCTACATGGACAAATACGGCGCGGCGCTGAATTTCTTTCACAACCTGGTGGCCATCGACGGGCCCGCGCGCCGCGCGACCTTCGAGGTCAGGAAACCCGATGCCGCGCCCGCGCGCGTCACCATGGACTTCGAATTGATCCATGTCTGCCCGCCGCAATGCGCGCCCGATTTCATCCGCGTTTCGCCGCTCGCGGATGCCGACGGATGGATCGACGTGGATCAGGCGACGCTGCGCCACAAGACCCATGACAATATCTGGTCCCTGGGTGACGTGATGAACACGCCCAATGCCAAGACGGCGGCCGCGGCGCGGATGCAGGCGCCGGTGGTGGCCGAGAATATCGTGGCCGATATCAACGGGCGTGAGCCGGTGGCGCAGTATGACGGCTACGGCTCCTGCCCTCTGACGGTAGAGCGCGGCAAGATCGTGCTGGCCGAGTTCGGCTATGGCGGGGTGTTGAAGCCCAGCTTTCCCAAGTTCCTCATTGACGGCACCAAACCCAGCCGGCTGGCCTGGCTGCTCAAGGAAAAGATGCTGCCGCCGATCTACTGGAAGGCGATGCTGCGCGGGCGCGAATGGATGGCGCGGCCCGAGAAGATCAGCGCCGGGGGATAATGCCTCCATTGGCCACCCATGAAAGCCCCGGGTTTGTGGCCCGGGGCTTGCCACCTTTTCCCGCCCCGCACTCGAAAGACCGCCGCTCATGCCCCCGCTTTCTCGCTATTTCCCGCCCTTGGATTGGGGCCGCACCTATACCCGTGACACGCTGACCAACGACCTCGTGGCGGCAGTGATCGTGACGATCATGCTGATCCCGCAATCGCTGGCCTATGCGCTCTTGGCGGGGTTGCCGGCGCAGGCCGGGATCTATGCCTCGATCGTGCCCATCGTGCTTTATGCGCTCTTCGGCACGTCGCGCGCGCTGGCGGTGGGGCCGGTGGCGGTGGTCTCACTGATGACGGCGGCGGCGGTGGGCCAGGTGGCCGAGGCGGGCAGCATCGGCTATGCCGCCGCCGCGCTGTCGCTGGCGTTGCTGTCAGGGGTATTTCTGATGGCGCTCGGCCTGCTGCGGCTCGGCTTTATCGCCAATTTTCTCAGCCATCCGGTCATCGCGGGCTTTATCACTGCCTCCGGCGTCCTTATCGCCACAAGCCAGCTCAAGCATATCCTTGGCGTACCCGCAGGCGGGCATACGCTGATCGAGATGCTGGGCGCGCTCGCCGTCCATCTGAATGCTGTGAACTGGCCGACCTTCATCATCGGGGTTCTGGCAACGGGGTTCCTGTTCTGGGTGCGCAAGGGGCTCAAGCCGGTGTTGCGGCGCGCAGGGTTCAGGCCGCGCGCCGCCGATCTGCTGGCCAAGGCGGGGCCGGTGGCGGCGGTGGCGGTCTCGACCCTGGCTGTCTGGCTCTTGGGGCTGGAGGCGCGCGGCGTGTCCATCGTGGGCGCGGTGCCGCGGGGCCTGCCGCCGCTCACCATGCCTGATCTCACGCCCGACCTGCTCGGGTCGCTGCTTGTGCCGGCCGTTCTCATCTCGATCATCGGCTTTGTCGAATCGGTCTCGGTGGCGCAGACGCTGGCCGCGAAGAAACGCCAACGCATCGACCCCGATCAGGAGCTGATCGGGCTGGGGGCGGCCAATCTCGGCGCGGCCTTCACCGGCGGGTATCCGGTGACGGGCGGCTTTGCCCGCTCGGTGGTGAATTTCGACGCCGGTGCCGAAACGCCCGCTGCCGGGGCCTTTACCGCCGTGGGGCTGGCCATCGCAGCCGTGGCGCTCACGCCGCTGATCTTCTTTTTGCCCAAGGCCGTGCTGGCGGCGACGATCATCGTGGCGGTTCTCAGCCTCGTGGATTTCTCGATCCTGCGCAAATCCTGGGGCTATTCACGCGCGGATTTCGCCGCCGTTCTGGCCACCATCCTGCTCACCCTCGGGATGGGGGTCGAAGCCGGGGTCTCAACCGGGGTGATCCTGTCGCTGGCGCTGCATCTCTACAAGACCTCGCGCCCGCATGTGGCCGAAGTGGGGCTGGTGCCCGGCACCCAGCATTTCCGCAACATCCTGCGCCACAAGGTCGAGACCGATCCGACCCTGCTGACGCTACGGGTCGATCAGAGCCTCTATTTCGCCAATGCGCGGTTTCTGGAGGATCTGATTCAGGATCGCGTGGCCGAGAATCGCAACTTGCGCCATGTGGTGCTCATGTGCTCGGCGGTCAACGAGATCGACCTTTCCGCGCTCGAAAGCCTCGAGGCGATCAACGAACGGCTGAAAGCGGCGGGCATCACCCTGCATCTGAGCGAGGTCAAGGGC
>WOZM01000253.1 GCA_011620265.1 Paracoccaceae bacterium | reverse complement strand
CTCGGATTGGTCGCGCTTGTCGCCCTCGTCGTGGGTTCAATGATTGGCGGCGGCGTTTTCAGCCTGCCGCAGAACATGGCCAATGGGGCATCTCCTGGTGCCGTCGTCATCGGCTGGCTGATCACCGGCATCGGGATGCTGGCGCTCGCCTTCGTCTATCAGGGCCTGTCGACCCGAAAGCCCGCGCTTGACGCAGGTCCCTATGCCTATGCCCGGGCCGGCTTCGGCGATTTCGTCGGCTTCAACTCTGCCTGGGGATACTGGCTCAGCGCGTGGCTCGGCAACGTCTCGTATGTCGTGCTGATCTTCGGCGCGCTCAGCTATTTTTATCCGGCCTTCGGCGCCGAGGGGAACACGGTGCAGGCGATAATCGGCGCCTCGGTCGTTCTGTGGATCACCCACGCGCTTATCCTTATGGGCATCCGGCAGGCGGCCATCATCAATGTCGTTACCACGATCGCGAAACTGGTGCCTATCCTGCTGTTCATCCTGCTGGTGGCGCTGGCGTTCAACCCGCCGAAGATCAGCCTCGATTTCTGGGGGACGCAGACGCCCGACCTCGGCAGCATCATGACCCAGGTGAAAAGCACGATGCTGGTCACGCTCTGGGTCTTCATCGGGATCGAGGGGGCGAGCGTGGTTTCGGGCCGCGCCGCGAAGCGAGAGGACATCGGCCGCGCAACGATCATCGGCTTCGTCATCGCGCTCGGCGTCTATCTTTGCGTGTCGCTGCTGTCTTTCGGCGTGATGAACCAGGCTGAACTGGCAGGCCTGCCTTCGTCGGCGTCGATGGCCAACGTGCTGGAACAGATCGTCGGTCCCTGGGGCTCGGTTCTCGTGCGGATAGGGCTTGTCGTCTCGGTGGCGGGCGCTTTCCTGAGTTGGACGCTGTTTGCCGCCGAAATCCCCTATCGCGCCGCGAAGGAGGGGATGCTGCCGGCGGTGTTCGCGACGGAGAACGCGAACGGGTCACCTGCCGGGTCGCTGTGGATCACCAACATCTTCGTGCAGATCTTCCTGATCGTCACGCTCTACTCTAACTCGACCTATCTCGCGCTGTTCTACATCGCGTCGACGGCGATCCTGGTGCCTTACGTGTTGTCTGGCGCCTATGCCTTGAAGCTGGCGCTTAGCGGCGAAAGCTATGGGCCGGGTGAGGGTCGCGGGCGCGACATGTTCACCGGCGCGCTGGCCACGGTTTATGGCGCGTGGCTGATCTATGCCGCGGGGCCGAATTACTTGCTGATGTGTGCCATCCTCTATGCCATCGGCGTTCCCGTCTACTGGTTCGCCCGCTCCGCGCGAGGCGAAAAGGCCTTTTCGGGCGTGGAAGCGTTGATCGGCGCGGGCATCGTCATCGCGGCAGGCATCGCCGCCTGGCTGATGTGGACCGGCGCGATCAGCGCCCTTTGAACCCTTGAAACTCGGAGCCCGGGCATGAATGCGGAAATGAAACTCGGGGTCCATTCCGAAACAGGCAGGCTGCGGCAGGTCATTGTCTGCCGCCCCGGCCTCGCCCATCGGCGCCTGACACCGACCAATCGTCAGGAACTGCTGTTCGACGACGTGTTCTGGGTCAAGCAGGCGCAAAAGGACCATGATATCTTTTCCACGACCATGCGCGACGAAGGTATCGAGGTGCTGGACGTCAACGTGCTTCTGGCCGAGACTCTGGACGCGAAGGATGGCCGCGCCTTCGTGCTGGACCACAGGATCAGCGCCGATCAGGTCGGCGTCGGAATGATCGGCGAATTGCGTGCCTGGATGGAGGAGCTGTCAGGTGCCGCACTGGCCGAATACCTTCTGGGCGGACTGGCCACGGACGATCTGCCATTCAGCCCGACAGGTCTGTTCGGCGGCTATCTCGGGCATCACGGTTTCATCCTGCCGCCCCTGCCCAATGCCTTGTTCACGCGCGACAACTCGGCCTGGATCTACGGCGGCGTCTCGGTCAATCCGATGTTCTGGCCCGCGCGCCGGCCGGAAACCCTGCTGACCACGGCGATCTACCGGTTTCATCCCCGGTTTGCCGGCAATGTATCAATCCACTGGGGCGATCCCGCCAGGGATCATGGTCTTGCGACGCTCGAGGGTGGTGACATCATGCCGGTCGGCCATGGCACGGTGCTGGTCGGCATGGGTGAGCGGTCGTCGCCGCAAGGGATCGGGCAATTCGCGCAAGCCCTGTTTGCCAAGGGCGTAGTGGACCGCGTCCTGGCCTTTCGCATCCCGAAATCGCGGGCCGCCATGCACCTCGACACCGTGTTCACGCTGTGCGGCGGGGATGTGGTGACGACCTTCAAGGAGGTCGCCGACGAACTGACTTGCTACGACATCCGTCCCGGCGAGGGAACGGCGCCGCTGGCGTTCCGCAACGATCCGCGCCCGATCTTCGAAATCGTCGCCGAGGTGCTTGGCTACAAGAAACTGCAGATCGTGCCGACCGGCGGCAACACGGAAGAAGAGCGGGCCCGTGAGCAGTGGAATGACGGCAACAACGTCCTGGCGCTGCGCCCTGGCGTCGTGATCGGCTATGATCGCAACGACGACACCAATGCGGCGCTCAAGGCCGTCGGCATCGAGGTGCTGGCCATTCCGGGTGCAGAGCTTGGCCGTGGCCGCGGCGGCGGGCATTGCATGAGTTGCCCGACCATCCGCGATCCAATCTGATTTCGAGAGGTCGGGAAAATGGCTTTCAACCTGAGAAACCGCAGCCTTCTGACGTTGCGAGAATATACACCGCGAGAGATCGCTTTCCTCATAAAACTCGCGGCCGATCTGAAGACCGCGAAATATGCCGGCACCGAAGTCCCCAAGCTGCTGGGCAAGGATATCGCCCTGATCTTCGAGAAGGATTCGACCCGGACCCGCGTCGGCTTCGAGGTTGCCGCCTATGACCAGGGGGCTCGTGTCACCTATCTGGGACCAACCGGCAGCCACATCGGCCACAAGGAATCGGTCAAGGACACCGCGCGGGTCCTGGGGCGTATCTATGACGCGATCGAATATCGCGGTTTTGGTCAGGAGATTGTCGAGCAGCTGGCCGCGTATTCCGGCGTGCCGGTCTACAACGGATTGACCACAGAATTCCATCCGACCCAGATTCTGGCGGATTTCCTGACCATGCAGGAGCATGTCGAAAAGCCGCTGCGCCTGGTATCCTATGCCTTCATCGGTGATGCCGCCAACAACATGGGCGACAGCCTGCTGATCGGCGGCGCCAAGATGGGCATGGACGTGCGGCTTTGCGCTCCGAAGGCATGCTGGCCGTCAGCGGACATCCAGGACGAGGCTCGGGCCATTGGCACGGAAACAGGCGCACGGATCATGATCACCGACGACATCGATGCCGCGGTGAAGGGTGTCGATTTCGTCTACACCGATGTCTGGGTCTCGATGGGGGAACCCCAGGAGAAATGGGCCGAGCGGATCGAACTGCTGATGCCCTATCAGGTCAACGCGGCGCTGATGGCCAGAACCGGCAATCCGCGAACCCGTTTCATGCATTGCCTGCCCGCCTTCCATAATACAGAGACATCCGTAGGTGCCGACATCGAGGCCAAGTTCGGTATCAGCGCGATGGAAGTGACCGATGAGGTGTTCGAGAGCCCGGCCTCGATCGTCTTCGACCAGGCCGAGAACCGGCTGCACACGATCAAGGCGGTGCTCGTCGCCACGTTGGGGGCATAAGGTGCTGGTCGTCGCCGCCCTCGGGGGCAATGCG
>WOZM01000082.1 GCA_011620265.1 Paracoccaceae bacterium | reverse complement strand
GTCGAGGCGGTCGAGATCGACGTGGCCGCGAAGGTTCCCGGACGGATCGAGGCGATCCTGGTGCGCGAGGGCGCACTGGTCGAGGCCGGGCAGCCGCTGGTCGAGCTTGACACGCGCCAACTGAAGGCCAATCGCCATCAACTGGAAGCGGAGCTGCGCCGTGCCGAGATCGCGGTCGAGAACGCCCGGCTGATGATCCAGCAGCGCCAGGCCGAAGTGCGCGCGGCCGAGGCGGTTCTGGCGCAGCGGCAATCGGCCCTCGATGCCGCGCAGCGCCAGTTCGAGCGGTCGAGATCGCTGGCCGGGAGCAGCTTCGCCTCCGAGCGGCAGCTTGATATCGACCGGTCGAACGCGCTTGGTGCCGAGGCCGGGGTCGCCTCTGCCGAGGCAGGGCTTGCGGCGGCGCGGATCGGGGTGTCCGCGGCCGAAGCGGCGGTGATCGGGGCCGAGGCGGCGGTGGCGGCGGCAAGGGCGGCGATCGAGGCCATTGTCGTGCAGATCGAGGACAGCACGCTGAAGGCGCCCCGGTCCGGGCGGGTGCAGTACATCGTTGCCCAGGCGGGCGAGGTGGTGGGCGCCGGCGGGCGCGTCGTCAACATGATCGACCTGAACGACGTCTACATGACCTTCTTCCTGCAGACCGCCGCGGTGGGGCGCGCCGGACTGGGAACCGAGGTGCGCCTGATCCTGGATGCCGCGCCGGACATCGTCATTCCCGCCGAGGTCTCCTTCGTGTCGGACGTGGCGCAATTCACGCCGAAGACGGTCGAGACCGAGGTCGAGCGCGAGAAGCTGATGTTCCGGGTCCGCGCCCGGATCGCGCCGGAGCTGCTGGCGAAATACCTCGATTACATCAAGACCGGTCTGCCCGGCGTCGCCTGGGTGCGGCTGGATCCGACACTGCCCTGGCCGGAGGCCGCTGAGGGCACGGTGCTGGAATGACGGTTTCCGGACCTGTGGTGCGGGCAGAGGGGCTCTCGCTTCTCTACGGCAAGGTCAAGGCGCTTGATACGGTTTCGATCGACCTGCCGGCGGGCTGCATCGTCGGCCTGATCGGGCCCGATGGCGTGGGCAAATCGAGTTTCCTGGCGCTTGTCGCCGGGGCGCGGAAGATGCAGGCGGGGCGGCTTGAGGTGCTGGGCGGCGACATGCGCCGCGCCGGGCACCGCGCCCGGATCTGCCCGCGGATCGCCTACATGCCGCAGGGTCTGGGGCGCAATCTCTATCCCACGCTCTCGGTGCGGGAGAATGTGGATTTCTTCGGCCGGCTCTTCGGCGAAAGCCGGGGCGAGCGCGACCGGCGGATCGCCGATCTGCTGGAGGCGACCGATCTTGCGCCCTTTGCCGACCGCCCGGCGGCCAAGCTTTCGGGCGGCATGAAACAGAAGCTGGGCCTGTGCTGCGCGCTGATCCACGACCCCGACCTGCTGATCCTGGACGAGCCGACAACGGGCGTCGATCCGCTGTCGCGGCGCGAGTTCTGGGCGCTGATCGCGCGTATCCGCGCCGCGCGTCCGGGCATGAGCCTGATCGTCGCCAGCGCCTACATGGAGGAGGCGGCGGGTTTCGATCACCTGGTGGCGATGGACGAGGGCAAGGTGCTTGCCACCGGCAGCCCCGCCGAAATCCTGAACCGCACCGGCGCTGCCGATCTCGACGAGGCCTTCATAGCACTACTGCCCGAGGAAAAGCGCGCCCGGCACCACGAACTGATCGTCCCGCCGCGTGACCGCGCCGATCACGACGGCTACGTCGTCGAGGCCGAACACCTGACGGTCAGGTTCGGAGATTTCGCGGCGGTCAAGGACGTGAGCTTTCGCATCGAGAAAGGCGAGATCTTCGGCTTTCTCGGGTCCAACGGCTGCGGCAAGACGACGACGATGAAGGCGTTGACCGGGCTTGTGGAACCTGCCGAGGGCACCACCCGGATCGACGGCCGGACGGTGGACGCGCGCGACATGGCCACGCGCAAGCGCATCGGCTACATGACGCAGTCCTTCTCGCTCTATTCCGAGCTGACGGTGCGGCAGAACCTCGATCTTCACGCGCGGCTCTTCGACATGGCGCCCGAAGAGATCGCGCCGCGGATCGCCGAGCTTGCGCAACGGTTCGATCTCGAGGACGTTCTCGACAGCCTGCCCATGCGACTGCCGCTTGGTCTTCGTCAGCGGCTGTCGCTGGCCGTGGCGCTGATCCACCGCCCGGAGGTGCTGATCCTTGACGAGCCGACCTCGGGCGTCGATCCGGTGGCGCGCGACATCTTCTGGCAGGCGCTGGTGGACCTGTCGCGCAACGACGGCGTGACGATCTTCATCTCGACCCACTACATGTCCGAAGCCACGCGCTGCGACCGGATTTCGCTGATGCACGAGGGCCGCGTGCTGATCAGCGACACGCCCGAAGCCATCCGCGAAGGTGCTGGTGCGGCGACGCTGGACGAAGCCTTCATCCACCACCTGGAACGCGCGCAGGGCGAGGGCGGCAAGCCCGCGGCCACGCAAGGAGCGGCTCTTGGTGCCGGGGTTTCGGCCGCGCCAAGGAAGCGGCGCGGATGGTTCAGCCTTGCCCGGCTGCTGAGCTTTTCCTGGCGCGAGGCGCTGGAACTGCGCCGCGATCCGATCCGGCTGACGCTTGCCACCGTCGGCAGCGTGATCCTGATGATCGTGCTGGGATACGGCATTTCGATGGATATCGAGGATCTCAAGTTCGCGGTGCTCGACTTCGACCAGACCATCGCCAGCCAGTCCTATGTCAACGACCTGGCCGGGTCGCGCTACTTCGACGAACAGCCGCCGCTCATCGATCATGCCGACCTCGACCGGCGGATGCGCGCGGGCGAGATCAGCCTGGCGCTGGAAATCCCGCCCGGCTTTGCGGCGGATGTCGAACGCGGCCGCCCGGTGGAGATCGGCGCCTGGTTCGACGGCGCCATGCCGATGCGCGCCAACACGGTGCGCGGCTATGTCCAGGGGATGCACTTTCACTGGCTGACCGACCAGTTGCGGCAGGTCTATGGCGAGGATGCCGTCACCGGCAGCTACAGTCTGGAAACACGCTATCGCTACAACCCCGATGTCGAAAGCCTCGCGGCCATGGTGCCTGCGGTGATCCCGCTTCTGCTGATGCTGATCCCGGCGATGCTCGCCGTCCTGTCGGTCGCGCGCGAGAAGGAGACGGGCTCCATCGTCAACCTCTATGTCACCCCGGCGCGGCGGCTGGAATTCCTGCTGGGCAAGCAGGTGCCCTATGTCGTGCTGGGCTTCATCAACTTCCTGCTGCTGCTGGCGCTGGCGGTGTTCGTCTTCGGCGTGCCGGTGAAGGGCAGCCTTCTGGCGCTGTCGGCGGGGGCGCTGGTCTATGTCATCCTGGCGACAGGTATGGGCCTGCTGATCTCGGCCTTCACCCGCAGCCAGGTCACGGCGCTGTTCTTCACCGCGCTGGCGACGCTGATCCCGGCCGCGCAGTATGGCGGCATCATCGACCCGGTCTCCTCGCTGGAAGGCATGGGCCGCGTGATCGGCGAGGTGTTCCCGACCAGCCATTTCGTCACCATCTCGCGCGGGGTCTTTGCCAAGGCGCTGGACTTCGGCGATCTGGCCGGATCCTTCCTGCCGATGCTTCTCATGGTGCCGGTGCTTGTGGCGCTCGGGGCGGTCTTCGTGCGCAAGCAGGAGGCCTGAGCGATGCGCCCGAAGCATGTGCTGTACCTTGCGGTGAAGGAGCTTCGCGGGCTCATGCGCGATCCGCTGCTGTTGCTGCTGGTCGCCTATGCCTTCACCCTGGACATCTACACCCACGCCACCGCCATGCCCGAGACGCTGAACCGCGCCACGATCGGCATCGTGGACGAGGATGCCTCGCCCCTGTCGCGGCGCGTGGCGGATGCGTTCCTGCCGCCCTATTTCGTGCCGCCCGCCCAGATCGACATCGCGGAAATGGATGCCCGGATGGATGCCGGTATCGACACCTTCTCGCTGGTGATCCCGCCCGAGTTCCAGCGCGACCTGCTGGCCGGGAACCGGCCCGAGGTGCAGCTCAACGTCGATGCGACACGAGTCAGCCAGGCCTTCACCGGCGCGGGCTATATCCAGGCGATCGTCGATCAGGAAATCACCGGCTGGACCGGGCGAGAGGCCGCGCTGCCCGTCGATCTTGCGCTGCGCGCCCGCTTCAACCCGGCGCTGGATCCGGGCTGGTTCGGCGCGCTGACGGCGGTGATCAGCGCCGTGACCATGCTCTCGATCATCCTGTCGGGGGCAGCCCTGATCCGCGAGCGCGAGCATGGCACCGTCGAGCACCTGCTGGTCATGCCGGTCAGCGCGGCCGAGATCATGACCAGCAAGGTGCTCAGCATGGGCGGCGTGGTGCTGGTGGCGGCGGGGCTGTCGCTGACCTTCATGGTGCAGGGGGTTCTGGGGGTGCCGGTGGCGGGCTCGGTGGCACTGTTCCTTGCGGGCGCGGCGCTGCACCTCTTCGCCACCACCTCGCTGGGAATCCTTCTGGCGACGATCTCGGGCTCGATGCCGCAATTTTCCATGCTGCTGCTTCTGGTGCTGCTGCCGCTGGAAATCCTGTCGGGCGGGATGACCCCGCGGGAATCGATGCCCCAGGTGGTGCAATACGTCATGCTGGCGGCGCCCAACACGCATTTCATCGCGCTGGCGCAGGCGGTGCTGTTTCGTGGCGCGGGACTCTCGATGGTCTGGCCGCAACTGCTGGCGCTGGCGGTGATCGGATCGGCGATGTTCGCCTTCGCCCTGCGCCGGTTCCGCGGCTTCCTGCGCTGACAGGGCGCATCCGAATGTCGGCTTTACCTCTTCAACCTTGGTCAGACGCTCCGAATCCTCGACGACCTTTTGCGCCGGAAGAAGTGTCACATGTCGCAATATGCACCTTTGTTGGGGCCTGCCCGTATCAGGCAGTCTCCGGCCCGAAGCCCAAGCACAGCCGGAAACTGCGGTCGATGGAACCGACGAGTGGCGCTGCATCGCGCAGGAGTTCATTCCGGGGTCGGCGGTCATGGGTCGCGGGCTCGATGCAGAACAGGCCGCCATTCGCACGACGGTGAAACTGGAGCCATGGCAGGCTTTGCCCGTCGAACCGCAGCCGGAAGCGAAGCCGCGGATCCGCGCCGCCATCCGAGACCCGGACAGGAGGCCCGCCGGCCAAGGCGGGCTCGCAGGCGGTGAAATCCGCGGTGCCGGGAAGCTCCGGGCGGAGGCTGGCGGCGACCTCGATACGGGTCTCGGGGCCGATCAGCGGCGCGCCGAGATTGACGTGATAAAGCGCCATGATGGGCGTGACCTCGCTTTGTCCCTGCGCCGTGACCCGGTCCTCGATATGAATCTCGGCCCGGTCGGGCGGCACCGTCACCCGGCGGTCGAGCCGCCAGGACTGGCCCGACAGGGTTCCATGCGAGACCGTCGCCCGGATTTCCGCCGAACCGTCCCCGAGCAGATGCGCCGCTGTCACCCGCGCCCGCCGCAGCGACATCGAGCCGTGCAGCGGGAAAGTCCGCGCGCCCTCGGTCACCGGCTGGCGGATATGGTCGAAGCCGCAGGTGCAAAGGAGGCCGCCAAGCGCCTGATCCATCTCTCCCGGCCGGGCCGGGGCCAGCCCGCTCGGCCCGATCCAGCCGAAGGGCGCGCCGCGGTAGCGCACCAGCCCGAGGTCGAGGCAGCGGTCGGGCAGCAGATCGACAGACAGCCCGGCCGCGTTCTCGACCTCGATCAGCCGCGCGCCGTCCTCGGGGCCGCCGTCGAAGCGCAGGCTCCGCAGGCGGCAGGGCTCAGCCATCGGGGAGCCGGAGGCCGGTTTCGGGGTCGAACAGCAGGACATGGCGCGCCTGCACCTGCACATGCAGCCGCTGACCGGCGGTCACGCGATCGGCCAGGCCGTTCTCGCTGTCGGGATCGACGCGAGCCGTGATCCGGCCTGCCGGGGTCTTGCCGAGCAGGAAGGCATCGTGGCCGGTGAATTCCACCGCTTCCACCTCGAAGGGCCAGCGGTCCGGCGCGGGCTCGGTCCAGACCGAGACATGCTCGGGGCGGACGCCCAGATCGACCTTGCGCTCCGCCGTGACCCGCAATCCGTCGGGCAGCGGCAGCCCCGCGAAGCTGGGATGGCCGGCACCGGGCGACAGCACGCCGCGCAGCATGTTGATCTCGGGCGAGCCGATGAAACTGGCGACAAAGCGGTTCCGCGGCTCGCGGTAGATCTGCTGCGGCGTGCCGATCTGCTGGATGCGGCCACGGTCGAGCAGCACGATCCGGTCGGCCATGGTCATCGCCTCGATCTGGTCGTGGGTGACAAAGATCGAGGTGGCGCCAAGCTGATCGTGCAGCGCCCGCAGTTCCAGCCGCGTCGCCGCGCGCAGCTTGGCGTCGAGGTTGGAGAGCGGTTCGTCAAACAGGAACACCTGTGGCTGGCGCACGATGGCCCGGCCCATCGCCACGCGCTGCCTCTGCCCGCCGGAAAGCTGGCCGGGCTTGCGGTTGGCATAGTCCGTCATGCCGAGCATCCTGAGCGCCGCCGTCAGACGGCGGTCGATCTCGGCGGGATCGGCGCCGCGCATCCTGAGCGCGAAGACCATGTTCTCGGCCACCGTCATGTGCGGATAAAGCGCATAGGACTGGAACACCATCGCCATGTCGCGCTCGCTCGGCTCGGCCCGGGTGATGTCCTTGCCATCGAGCAGGATGCGGCCCGCGTCGATCTCTTCCAGACCGGCGATGACCCGCAGCAAGGTGGATTTGCCACTGCCAGAGGGACCGACGAGCGCGATGAATTCGCCGCTGGCGATCTCGAGGTCGATCGGCGGAATGATCTCCGTGCGACCGTAGCTCTTGCGGACCCCCTCGATGGTGACAGTTGCCATGTGACGTCCTTCTTTCCCTGCCCTATTTGACCGCGCCGGCAAGCAGCCCGCGCACGATGAACCGCTGGCCGACAAGGATCAGCACCAGCGCCGGCACGATCGACAGCAGCGTTCCGGCGGCCATCTCGCCATAGCGGATATCGTATTCCTGCGCGAAGGTGGAAATGGCGACCGGGGCCGTCATCGTGCGGGGCGAGGTGAGCGCCAGGGCTATGGCAAAATCGCTCCAGGAAAAGATGAAGATCAGCGCCGTCGCCGCGACCATCCCGCCCCGCACCAGCGGAAAGGCCACCCGCCAGAACATCTGGCCGTTCGAGCAGCCGTCCATGCGCGCGGCCTGAAACAGCTCGTGCGGCAGGGCCGACATGAAGCTGAGCATCAGAAAGAGGCCCATCGGCAGGTTGTGCACCACATGGGTCAGGATGACCGCGACATAGGTTCCGTGCAGCCCGACGGCCTGCCACATGACATACCACGAGCCCACGAAGGTCAGCGTCGGCAGCATCTGGAACAGGAGCGCCCAGCCGAGGATCAGCCAGCGCAGCCAGCCGGGCACCTTCAGCCGGCCGAGCGTGAAGGCGGCCATCGTGGCCGTGACGATGACGATCGCCGTCGAGATCACCGCCACGAGGGCGCTGTTGAACAGGTTCCACAGGAAATGCGACTGCCGCGAGAACAGGAGCTGCTCGAAGTTGCTCCAGGTGATCGGGCTGATCGTGGTGCCGGTGATGATGTCGATCTTGTACTTGAACGCATTGGACAGCACCCAGAGCGTCGGCAGCACGATCAGCGCCGCGTAGCCCCAGACCACGGCGTTCGCCGCCACCCGTCCCGCGATCCGGCGCGGGGTCATTGGGCGTCCTCCGCCGTCTTGCGGCGGGCCAGCAGGCCGCGCGCGACGATGACCATGAGCGCGATGGCGAACAATGTGACCACCGACATGGCCGAGCCGTAGCCGACCTGATCCTGACGGAAGAAGGTGCGGTAGATCGAGAAGTTGATGACCTCGGTGGCGGTGCCGGGGCCGCCCGAGGTCAGAAGATAGACCTCGTCGAAGACCTTGAACGACAGGATGACCCGGAAGAGCACCGTGATGACGATCGTGGGCAGCATCAGCGGCAGGATGATGTGGCGAACCTCCTGCCAGAAGCCGGTCACATCCATCCGGGCCGCGTCCAGAACCTCCTCGTCAAGCGATTCCAGCCCCGCGAGCATCAAGAGGAAGACGAAGGGCGTCCAGTGCCACACGTCCACGAACATCACCGAGGCGAGCGCGATATCGGGGTTGCCCAGCCAGTCCACCTCTTGCAGGCCAAGCGCGCGCAGCAGCGTGTTCGCCAGCCCGAATTCGCGCCCCATCACCAGCCGCCACATGGTGCCGATGACGATGGGCGGAATGACGATCGGCAGCAGGAAGATGCCGGTCAGGATCGTGCGCCCGGCCGAACCCGCGCGGTTGACCGCGAGCGCCATCGAGAAGCCGAGCACCATCTGGCAGGTCACGACGCCCAGGGCGAAGACAAGCGTGTTGCGCACCCCGGCCCAGTAGATCGTTTCGTTCAGGAAAAGCCGGCGGTAGTTCGCCAGCCCGACATAGCTGAAATCCGCCGCGCCTTCATGCCATTCGACGTTGAAGAAGCTCAGGCCGAGAAGGTTCAGCACCGGAAACCCGGACAGGACCAGAAAGACCAGCGCGACCGGCGTCAGCGAAAGCACGAGCCAGCGCCTGTTGCGGCGTGCCGTGGCGCCCGGCTTGATCGTGGCGTTCATCTGGCTCTGTCCCGGTCTGCGGTGCCGCTGCGTTTCAGAGCTCGGGCTGCCGGGTGACGGTAAAGCCGTTGCGTTCGAGGACACCCGCCAGCGCTTCGGCCGCCGCGTTGAGCGCGGTCTCGGGGCTTTCCTCGCCGATGACGGCCCGGTTGAAGTGCAGCGCCATCGCGTCGGAGGCTTCCGCTGCGGCCGCGAAGGGCAGCCCCATCACCGCATTCCCGGCGTTGGCCGAATAGGCCTCAAGGAAGCGGTAGGCATTCTCGGCCCCCAGCGCGGTCCCGGCCAGATCGCCCCGCACCGGCACGCCGCCGGCCTCGACATATTTCACCTGCAGGTCCTGCGACTGGAACCAGTCGAGAAAGGCCAGCGCCGCGGCCTGCCGCTCGGCCGGCACGTTTTTCGGGATGCCCGCGACCCAGTGGCCGGCGCTGGACGCATGGGTGCCGCCGGGGCCCGCCGGGATCAGCGCCGCCGACATCTTGCCGGCCACGCGGGATTCGTTCGGGTTCTCCAGCGCGCCCCAGGCCGCGATCACGGCGATCGCCTGCGCGGCCTTGCCGGTGGACAGGAGCTGGATCAGCTCGCCCTGCGCGATGGCGCCCGGATTGGGCGGCGCCACGTCTTCCCCGGACATCTTGAGATAGGCGTTCAGCGCGGCCAGCCCCCCGGCCGTGTTCAGGGCGATTTCGGCCTGCCCCGGGCCGGTCACCCGGAAGAAGGCGGCATCGTGGCTGAAGAGATAGGGCGTGAAGTTGTAGACGATCGAATCCCGGGCCGCGCGCGGGACAAAGCCATAGCTGTCGGTGGCCTCGGCGATTGCCCTGGCGTTGGAATGAAGTTCCTCCCATGTGGCGGGAACCGACAGGCCGAGGTCGTCATAGACGGACTGATTGTAATAGAGAACCTGCACGTTGCCGTTGACCGGGACACCCATCAGCGCCCCGTCCGGCGAGAACGATCCCACCGCCGGATCCCAGTTGGTGGTCGCGCCGTAGGTCAGGATGCCGTCCTGGAGGGTGTAGCCATCGCGAATGTCGGTCAGCGGGACGAGGAAGCCGCCGGAATAGATCTCGGACAGCCAGAGCGAGTTGACGTTCACCAGATCGTAGCTGCCCTTGGCGCTGCGAACCGAGTTGCGGATCTTCTCCAGCAATCCGCCGAAGGGGTTGACGTCGAGCTTGACGACATTTCCGGTCTCCTCCTCGTAGAGATCGACCATGGCGACGAAGGAGTCCAGCCAGGGCGACTGGTTGATCGCCATGGTGATGTCGGGCTGATCCCCGGCGCCGGCCGGCAGGGCGCCGGCCAGTGCCATGAGGATGGCGGCAATACTGCGCGATGTCGTTTTCATGTGCGATTCCTCCCTGAACCCACTGTTCCGTTCACGGCCTGTGCTCTGCAAGGCCCATCCATGTGATGTATTCGGGCGGCGTGTCATGCGCGCCCAGAATCTTCACGATCTGCGCGTTGAGCCGGGCCTCGACGCCCGCGTCCGCGATCGGGTTCAGCTGATTGGGGTCCGAGGCGTTGTGATAGACAGCCGACTGGAACGCCGCGAATTTCGTCCCGTCGAGGCCGGGGGGGCGGCGCGCCGAATTCAGCGCATCGTAGCGCAGGAGCCGTTGTCCCTTGGTGAAATCGAAGGGGCCGGCGATCTGCCCGGTCGCCAGTTCCTCCGGCGCGAAGAACCCGGTCATGTGCGTGGGCATCAGCGTGTACTCTCCGATCTGTTCGTCGAAGAGGTCGGCGGGATAGCGGAAATAGCTGTATTCGCCGTCCGTCACGCCGACCGGGCCGCCGAACATGCCGAAGATCACCGCCTCGGGGCCGCGCGCTCCGTCCAGCAGCGGCAGGATCGACCGGCCGGTGACTTCGGCCGGCACCGCGCATCCGAAGAGGTCGAGAAAGCTCGGCATCAGGTCCGGCGTCTGCGTCAGCGCGGAAATCCGTGTTCCCGCCTTCCCGGCATGGTCCGGGTGGTGCAGGATCATCGGGATATGCGAGATTTCCTCGTAATAGGGCGTCAGGTTCTTGCCCCACCAGTCATGCTCGCTCAGCAGGAAGCCGTGGTCGGTCGTCAGCATCAGGCAGGTGTCCGACCAGAGGTCATGCGCGTCGAAATAGTCCAGCAGCTTGCCGAACCAGGCGTCGCACATCGCGACAAGTGCTGCATAGTTCGCCCGGATCTCCGCGATCTCGTCCGGGCTTTCCCTGACCGGTGCGTATTTCGGCCAGTCGAGGATCGGGCCGTTGTAATTCGTCCTGTAATCCTGCCGGTATTTCTCGGGGGCAAAGAACGGCTCGTGCGGATCGAAACATTCAAGCTGGAGGAACCAGTTGTCGGCCTCGCGGTTGTCGTCGAGGAAGGCGAAGGCGCGGGCGAAACAGGCCGGGCCGGGAAACTCCTCTTCCAGCCTGATCTTTTCACGGTTGATCTGGTGCTGGCGCCGCTTCGGTTCGGTCGGCACGTTGTAGTGCTTGTCGGAATACATCTCCCTGAAGCGGTCGAGCGGCGGTTCCACCATGGCGATCCAGGGGTCGTATTCCTGCCCGCGAATGAACTCCCATGTCTTGTAGCGGCTGTGATAGGTCGCGCCGCCGTCCTCGAAATAGTGGAAGTGGTCGCTGATCAGATGCGTGTGCACGCCGCTCTGCCTGAGGATGTCGGGCATCGAATTGTCGAAGGGCTCGAGCGGCCCCCAGGAGCGGTGCATGAAGTTCAGCCGGCCTGTGTGCATGTCGCGGCGGGCCGGCATGCAGGGCAGCGAGCCGACATAATGGTTGTCGAAGGTCACGGCCCTTTTCGAAAAACGGTCGAAGTTGGGGGTCGCCACCGCCGTGCCGCCATAGCAGCCGAGCGCATGACGGTTGAGCGAATCGAAAAGGACCAGGACGGCACGCATGAAGACCCCGCTTTCTTGCTTGCCACGTCAATCTAGACGGGCCGCCCCGGAAGGAATAATATTTTCGTGTATATGTGATATAACTAAGGGTTATCATTGGATCACATCTGGCGCCTGAAACATTTCCTTGCCATCGCCGAACTGGGCAGCGTTCAGGCGGCGGCGCGGCATCTGAACATCAGCCAGCCGGCGCTGTCCAAATCGCTGCGCGAGCTTGAGCAGCATCTGGGTTCGGCGCTCTTCGAACGCTCTTCGCGCGGGGTCACGCTGACCCAGGCCGGACAGGCATTCCGGTCCAGGGGCCGCGAGATCGAGCTGCAATGGGACGGCGCGCTGCTCGATCTGACGGCGACGCGCGACGGGGCGCGCGGCACCTTGCGCATCGGCGTCGGCCCGACCTATGAGGCGGCCTTCATGGCGCATGTGCTGGCGCGGCTGTCGCGCGAATTCCCCAACCTGCAAATCTCGGTGCGCACCGGCGTCGGCGCGATCATGTTGCCGGCACTCAATACCGGCGAGATCGGCGTCTATTTCGGCGGCCTGCGCAGCGGAACGGAAACGCTCGCCAGCGAGGTTCGGGAAATCCCTCTCTATGACCAGTCGAACAGGATCGTCGCGGCCGCGGACGATCCCCTTGTCGCCATGACCGAGGTTGGTGAAATGGCCCTGTCGCAGCGCGCATGGGTTCAGTTGAGCTATGACGCGCTGGCCCTGGAACGGATCGAGGCCCTCTTCCAGTCGGCGGGGGCGCCCTTGCCGCAAACCGTGGTGTCCACGCATTCGCTGGGGCTGGCGCTGGATCTCGTGCGGAACAAGGGGTTCCTGACCAGCCTGCCGGAACCGCTGCTGCATCCCCGCCTTGGCTCCGGCCTGGCACCTCTGGCGGTGCGAGGATACGACTGGCGGATCGCCACCGGCATAAGCTATCGCACCTCGCTCGCCGGGACAGCCCCCTTGCGAAGCATGATCGCCATCATCAGGGACGAGGTGAACGCCTTTGGCCTCGGTCTTGAAGCGGCCGATCGGCGCCGCGGGCTTGCTGCCCGATCGGGCCAAGGCGAGAGGCAAGGTTGAGCCGCCGCATCCCGCACGGGATTTGCGCAACAGAGCCCCCTGAGCGCCGGGGCAGAAATCTGCCCCGGACAGGGAAAGCATTTTGAATGCTTGCGTAGTGGCCGACCGGTCAGGCGCCTGTCGCGGGAGCGGTCCTGGCGCGGCGCGTGACCAGGCGGTCGATCAGCACGAAGAACACGGGCACGAAGAATACCGTCAGTGTGGTGCCGATAACGGTCCCGAACAGGGTGGCATAGCCGATCGCCTCCCGCGCGCCCGAACCCGCGCCCGAAGACAGGACCAGCGGCACCACGCCCAGCCCGAAGGCCAGCGATGTCATCAGGATCGGGCGGAACCGCAACCGTGCTGCCTCGCGCACCGCAACGACCGCGTCCTCGCCAAGGGTCCGCATGCGTTCGCGGGCGAATTCCACGATCATGATGCCATTCTTTCCGGTCAGGCCGACGATCGCCAACAGGCCCACCTGGAAATAGACCCCGTTCGACTGTCCGCCGATCCAGGCCCCGATCAGGGCGCCTAGGATCCCGACCGGCATCGCCAGCAGGACCGCGATGGGAATCGTCCAGCTTTCATAAAGCGCGGCAAGGCAGAGGAACACCACTGCCAGCGCCAGACCGTACAGCATCATGGCGCCGGCGCCGGCCTCCTTCTCCTCAAGAGACATGCCGGTCCATTGCAGGCTGAAGCCGGGCGGCAGCTTGGCCGCCAGCTCTTCCATCGCCTCGATGGCGGCCCCGGAGGTGTAGCCCTCGGCGGCGGTGCCTTCGATCGCCATGGCAGGTTGCGCGTTATAGCGCTTGATCTGTTGCGGACCATAGATCCACTCCTGCCGGGTGAAGGCAGAGAAGTCGACGAAATCGCCGTTGATGTTCTGGATCCGCCATTGTGACAGATCTTCGGGGGCCGAGCGCGCCGCGGGCTCGCCCTGCACGAACACGCGCTTCACCCGACCCTCGTAGACGAAGTCGTTGACATAGGCGCTGGACCAGACGGTGTTCAGGAAATCGCCGACAGCCGCCGCCGTGACACCGACAGCGCCCGCCTTTCCCCAGTCGATGTTCAGGCGGAACTGCGGCGCGTCCTCGATGCCGCTGGGTCGCACACCGCTGAGCAAGGGATGCTGCGAGGCCATGCCCAGCAGCATGTTGCGCGCTTCCAGCAGCTCGGCCAGCGTCTTGCCGCCGGTGGACACCAGAAAAGCGCTAAACCCATTTGAATTGCCCAGTTCCAGCACCGCCGGCGGGGCAAAGGGCACCACGATCGCCTCGCGCATGCCAAAGAACAGCGGACCGAAGGCGCGAGCCGCGATGGCCTGCGTCGTTGCGTCGGGAGATAGCCGTTCAGCCCAGTCCTTCATCTTGACGAACATGATGCCGGTGTTCTGGCCCTGGCCCCCGAAGGAAAAACCGCGGACGGACAGAACGGCCTCGACATTGGCGGCCTCGGCGGTCTGCCAGTAGCCCTCGACCTTTCGCAGCACGGTCTCGGTCGCTTGTGCGGTGGCGCCAGTCGGCAGTTGCACCATGGTGATCAGCGCGCCCTGGTCTTCGTCGGGCAGGAATGAGGTGGGGGTACGCTCATAGAGGAAGATCATGCCGCCAACGATCAGCGCATAGACGACCAGCATCTTCAGCGGTCCCGCCGTCACCGCCGCCACAACCCTGATATAGCCCTTGGTCAGAGCGGTGAAGCTGCGCTCGAACCTTCCAGAAAATGCCTCGCCAAGCCGAGCCAGAAGTCCCTGCCGGCGCGCGCCGGAATGAGCATGCGGTTTCAGCATGGTGGCGCACAGCGCCGGTGTGAAGATCAGCGCAACGGCCACCGACAGGCCCATGGCGGAGACGATGGTGACTGCAAACTGCTTGTACATCTCGCCCGTCGCACCGCCGAAGAAGGCGATCGGCACGAACACCGCCGAGACGACCATGGCAATGCCCACCAGTGCGCCAGAGATCTCATCCATCGACTTTTCGGTGGCTTCCTTTGGTCCCAGCCCCTCCTGGTGCATGATGCGTTCGACGTTTTCGACCACCACGATGGCATCATCGACCAGCAGGCCGATGGCCAGGACCATAGCCAGCATGGTCAGCGTGTTGATCGAATAGCCAAGCGCCGCCAGGATGCCGAAGGTGCCCAAAAGAACAACCGGAACGGCAACGGTCGGGATAAGGGTCGCGCGGAAGTTGTGCAAAAAGATCAGCATGACCAAGACAACCAGCACGATTGCCTCGACCAGGGTGCTGATCACGGCCTCGATCGAAAGCAGCACGAAGGGCGTGGTGTCATAGGGAATCACATAGCTGACGGCGGGCGGGAAATCCTTCTCAAGCTCTGCAAGCTTGGCCTTGACCAGCTGGGCCGTTTCCAGCGCATTTGCGCCAGAGGCCAGTTGGACCGCCATCGCCGCAGAAGGTTTGCCGTTGTAGAAACCCGCAATCTCGTAATTCTCGGCGCCGACCTCGGCGCGGGCTACATCGCGCAGCAGCACAAGGCCGCCATCGGTTTCGGCGCGGAGCACGATGCGCTCGAAATCCTCGGGGGTCTTGAGCAGCGATTGCGCAGTGATGGTGGCGTTCAGCGCCTGGCCCTCTGGCGCAGGCATGGCCCCGAAGGCCCCGGCCGAGATCTGCGCGTTCTGCGCTCGGATCGCGGCCACGACCATCGCGGGCGACAGGGCATAGGATTTCATCTTCTGCGGATCCAGCCAGATCCGCATCGCATATTCCGATCCGAAGACCTGCACCTTGCCGACGCCGGTGAGCCGCGACACGGGTTCTACCATGTTCGAGGCCAAGTAGTCGGCCAGGTCGATGCCGCTGCGGGTGCCGTCATCCGACACCAAGCCGACAACCATCAGAAAGCCAGTGGCCGATTTCTCGACATTTACGCCCTGGCGGGCCACCGCTTCCGGAAGACCGGCCTCGGCCTGGGCCAGCTTGTTCTGCACCTGTACCTGGGCGGTGTCGGGATCGGTCCCCAGGACGAAGGTCAGCGTGATGTCGATCCGGCCAGTCGAGGTGGTGGACGAGTTGATGTAGCGCAGGCCGTCAAGGCCGGTCATTTCCTTTTCGATCACCTGCACCACGGTTTCGGCCGCGGTTTCGGCCGATGCGCCGGGAAAATAGGCGCTGATGACGATCGCGGGACCGGCGATCGACGGGTATTGCGAGACCGGAAGGCGCATGACCGACAGTGCGCCGACGGACATCACGATGATGGCCAGCACCCATGCGAAGATGGGGCGGCTGATAAAGAAACGCGCCATGGATCAGTTCCCTTCCGCAGGGGCCAGACCTGCAGCATCATCGGGTGCCGCACTGGCGGCGGCATCGCCGGGTGCCGCACTGGCGGCGGCATCGCCCTCAGGCGGGGCGATCTGCACCAGGGCGCCCGGCCCGGCCTTCTGGAAGCCCGACGTCACGATCTGATCCCCGTCCTTCAGGCCCGAAGTCACCACCCAGTCGCTGCCCGATGTGCCGAGGACCGTGACCGGGCGCACAGCGATCTTGCCGTCCTCCACCACCCAGACGTTGGCGCCGCCATGCACGTCGCGCATCACGGATGGCTGTGGCACCAGGATCGCGTTCTTTTCGGTGTCTTGCGGCAGGACCACCTCGACATACAGCCCGGGCAGCAGCAGGAAGTCGGGGTTGGCAAAGCTGATCCGCAGCGTGACCATGCCGGTTGTCGGCTCGACGTGCGGCTCGGCGGCCCTGAGCTCGCCCTTGTGATCGAACACCGTGCCGTCGGGCAGGATCAAGGTCGCCTCGGCCGATTTCAGCACATCGCTCATCATGCCCGGCGTGTTCCAGCGCATGAGATCGTTCACTGACTGGGTTACATCGACATAGACCGGGTCAAGCGTGCGGATAGTGGCAAGTGCAGCGGCCTGCTGCGCCCCGACAAGCGATCCGGTGTTGGTCAGAGACAGGCCGATCACCCCCGACACGGGCGCGCGCACCGTTGTCCGCTCCAGATCGATCCTGGCGCTGGCCAGTTGCGCCTTGGCCAACTGCAGGCCTGCGGCGGCCGCGTCACGCGCAGCGACGGCCTTGTCGCGCCCGGCTACCGACCCGGCATTGGTGGTCAACAGCTCCTCGGCCCGGTCGGCATCCAGAACGGCCAGGTCATAATTGGCCTGGGCCTGCGCGACGGCCGCCTCGGCCCCGGCTACGACCGAAAGATAGACCGCATCCTCGATCTTGTAGAGGGGCTGCCCCGCTTCGACCCAGGTACCCTCCCTGAACAGCTCTTTACTGATGATGCCCGAAACCTGCGGCCGCACTTCAGCCGTGGTCGATGCCTTGATCCGGCCTGGAAGGCGGGTGGTCAGGGTGTATTCCCCGACCACTGCGGGGGTAACGGTGACGGTTGGCGGCGGCATCTGCGATTCCTGCGCGCCTGCCGGCAGGGCCGTTGCCAGGATGGTCGTCAGCGTTACGATCATTAAACTGTTGCGCATCGTAGGGGTCATCTTGAAACCTGTTCAGGGTAAGAGGTAAGTGTCTCGAGGTCCGGTTCGGCAGTCTGGCGGAACATCGTCATCTGTCGTTTGACAAGCCGTGTGCCCAGTTGGGCAAGTTGGAAGCTCTTGTCTGAGCGCAACCATTCGGTGAGTAAACCATTCATCGTGGCCAGCAGAATGGATGCTGCCTCGTCGGGCAGGAAATCCGGCGTGAGTTGCCCTTTTGCATGCGCCTGCACGAACAAAGCGGACAAGGTTCTGAACAGGTCGGCATTGACCGCCTGCAACCAGGCCGTGCCTTCTTCGGCCGGGCCGTGCGCGTTCATTATCATGACCATGCGCTGCTGGCGCAGATCCTTTTCAAACGCCGAAAGCATCTCGATCGCCGCGCTTTCAAGCAATCCCAGCGGGTCTTCGTGGCCATCCCTGGCGGCAGCCCGGATCAAGACCTCATGGGCGAGGAAGCTGCGTTCGTGAAGCGCCTGCAGCAGATCAGCCTTGTCCTTGAAATGCCAATAGAACGCGCCGCGGGTCACGCCCGCCCTGGATGAGATCTTTGCGAGTGTCGATGCCGCGACGCCCAGATTGCAGAACATTTCCTCGGCGGCATCAAGAATGGCCTGCCGGGTCTGTTCCGCATCCTCCTTGCTTCTGCGCATCAGAATCTCCTCCACCGATCCCTTTACAAACATTATGGCATGTATGTAAAGGTGGCGAAACCGATCGAACCGGAAGCACGCAGGACTGGCATCAGGCCAAGGCGCAAGGGAGAGCTGCTCTTGCTGCGAGGATCTGTGACAGGACATCCGCGACAGACCCGTTCGAACGCGTCGATCCCGGTTTCACGACGGAACCTCCTGCCGTGGGGTGGGGGCTGCGTTCACGCGCGGTTCCTGACGGGAAGCCCCCCCTCCCTCTCCCTCCCCCACGAGGGGGGAGGGAAGCGCCAAGGCGCGAGGTCCGGGACGAGGACCGGCAGGGGACGTGCCAGTGGCACGTCACCCGGTCCGATTGGCCGGAGGCGTGAGCCGGAGGGTGAGGCGTGGTCGGGCCTTGGCCCGATCAATCGCTCCAGTGGAGCGATTGAAACGCCGAACGCACGGTCTGCAAAGACCGGGCGGGGAGGGGGTCTCGGCCGGCGCTGTCGCTCGTAAATCGGGGCGCGGCCGGGTGGGGTGAGACCGGATCAGAAACGGTCCAGTGGACCGTTTCCCGGTCGAACGCCCGCCCGCGTCGGGCGGGCCGGGTGGCAGGCGCGGCCCGATTTTTCACGGGACAAATCGGGCGGGGACAGAACGGCTTACTTGCACCCGCACTATGCTTGCTTCAAAAAGCCTTACCC
>WOZM01000150.1 GCA_011620265.1 Paracoccaceae bacterium | reverse complement strand
CGACGAGATCCTCTATGCCCTCACCGATCTCGGGCTCGAGGTCGAGGAGGTCGAGGATCCGGCGGAGAAGCTCGGCGCGTTCCGCATAGCCCGTGTGATCGAGGCGAAGCCGCATCCCGATGCCGACCGGCTCAGGCTTTGCCGGGTCGCCACCTGGCCCGACGGCCCCGAGGGCCGGATGGAAGAGGTGCAGGTGGTCTGCGGCGCGCCGAATGCGCGGACCGGGCTTGTGGGCGTCTTCGCGCCGGTGGGCACCCATGTGCCGGGGACCGGGGTCGATCTGAAACCGGGGGTGATCCGGGGGGTGGAGAGTAACGGCATGCTCTGTTCGGAACGCGAGCTGGAGCTGTCCGACGACCATACCGGCATCATCGAGCTGCCCGAGGATGCGCCTTTGGGTGCGCGCTTCATCGACTACCGGGGCGCCAACGATCCGATGATCTACATCAAGATCACCCCGAACCGCCCCGATGCCCTGGGCGTGCGCGGCCTTGCCCGCGACCTTGCCGCGCGGGGGCTGGGGCGGTTGAAGCCGCTGAGCGTCGAGCCGGTGAAGGGCGCGTTCAAGAGCCCGATCGGGGTGAAGATCGACCCGGCGCTGAAGGGCAAGGGCTGCCCCTTGTTCGCCGGCCGGGTGATCCGGGGGGTGAAGAACGGGCCGTCGCCACAATGGTTGCAGCAGCGGCTGAAGGCGATCGGCCTGCGCCCGATCTCGGCGCTGGTGGACATCACCAACTTCTTCACCTTCGACCAGAACCGCCCCTTGCACGTCTTCGACGCCGACAAGGTGACGGGCGACCTGCGCATCCATCCGGCCAGGGGCGGCGAGGTCCTCGAGGCGCTGGACGAGCGGAGCTATACGTTCCGGCCGGGGATGATGGTGATCTCGGATGACAAGGGTCCCGAAAGCATCGCCGGCGTGATGGGCGGGGCGCCCTCGGGCTGTTCGGAGCAGACGGTGAACGTCTTTCTCGAAAGCGCCTATTGGGACCCGATCACGGTGGCCACGACGGGCCGGGCGCTGAAGATCAACTCCGACGCGCGTTACCGGTTCGAGCGGGGGGTGGACCCCGAATTCACCCTGCCGGGGCTGGAGCTTGCGACGCGGATGGTGCTGGACCTTTGCGGCGGCGAAGCCTCCGAGGTGGTCATGGACGGGGCGGTGCCGGCGGTGGACCGGGCCTACAGGCTCGACCCGGAGCGGGTGGTGAGCCTCGTCGGCATGAACATTGCCGAGGGCGAGCAGCGCGCCACGCTTGAGGCCCTGGGCTTCACGCTGAAGGGCGACATGGCGGTGCCGCCGTCGTGGCGGCCGGACATCCAGGGCGAGGCGGACCTGATCGAGGAGGTGGCGCGGATCGCGTCGCTCACGAAGCTTGAGGGCAAGCCGATGCGGCGGGCGAAACCGGGCGTGCCGAAGCCGATCCTGACGCCGATGCAGATGCGCGAGAAGGCGGCGCGGCGGATGCTGGCGGCGCTCGGCTACAACGAATGCGTGACCTATTCGTTCATCGACGCCAGGTCGGCCGAGCTCTTTGGCGGCGGGGCCGAGGCGACGCGGATCGAGAACCCGATCTCGTCGGAGATGACGCATATGCGGCCCGACCTGCTGCCGGGCCTGTTGCAGGCGGCGGCGCGCAATCAGGCGCGGGGCTTCGCGGATCTGGCGCTTTTCGAGGTGGGCCCGGCGTTTTCCGGCGGCGAGCCGGGGGAGCAGGCGCTGCAGGCGACCGGGCTTCTGGTCGGTGCCACGGCCCCGCGCGATCCCTACGGGTCGCGCCGGATGGCCGATATCTTCGACGCCAAGGCCGATGCCGAGGCGGTGCTGGCCGCGCTCGGCGCGCCGGCGCGGATGCAGATCGCGCGCAAGGCCGCGGGCTGGTGGCATCCGGGCCGGTCGGGGGTGATGGGGCTTGGACCGAACGCGCTCTGCGCCTTCGGCGAGGTCCATCCGAAGGTGCTGCGCGCGATGGACGTGAAGGGGCCGGCGGTCGCCTTCACCATATTCGTCGAGGCGGTGCCGTTCCCGAAGGCCAGGACCGCGACCCGCGCGGCGCTGGGGATTTCCGACCTCCAGGCGGTCGAGCGCGATTTCGCCTTCGTCGTCGGCCGCGAGGTCGAGGCGCTGACGCTGGTGAATGCCGCCCAGGGCGCCGACAAGGCGCTGATCGAGTCCGTGCGGGTCTTCGACGAATTCGCCGGCGACAAGGCCGAGGCGCAGATGGGGGCGGGCAAGAAATCGCTTGCCATCACCGTGCGGCTCCAGCCGCGCGACAAGACCCTGACCGACGAGGAGATCGAGGCGGTCAGCGCGAGGATCGTCGAGAAGGTGGCGAAGGCCACGGGCGGCGCCTTGCGCGGATAGGGCGGCGGGGGGCGCCGCCCCCCGAGGCCGTGCGGCCTCTCCCCCCGAGGGTATTTGGGCCACGGTGAAGGGGAAGGTGGCCTCTCAGCCCCGCGCCGGGATCGTCAGGCCGCGCTGGACGGCGGGGCGGGCGAGGAAGCGGTCGAGCCAGGCTGGGACGTGGTCCAGCCCGGCCCAGCCCACCTCCTCGCCGGCGCCGTAATGGTCGCGCAAGCTGCGCAGCCAGGGGCAGATCGCGATATCGGCGATGGAATAGTCGCCGGCGATCCAGTCGCGGCCGTCGAGCTGCCTGTCGAGAACGCCGAGGAGGCGGCGCGCCTCGTCATAGAAGCGCTGGCGCGGACGGGGATCCTCGATCTCCTTCCCGGCGAAATGGTGGAAGAAGCCGACCTGGCCGAACATCGGGCCGACCCCGCCCATCTGGAACATCAGCCACTGGATCACCTCCCAGCGGCCGGCGCCCTGCGGCATCAACTGACCGGATTTCTCGGCGATATAAAGCAGGATCGCGCCACTTTCGAAGAGCGGAAGCGGTTTGCCCTCCGGCCCATGGGGGTCGATGATCGCGGGAATCTTGTTGTTGGGGTTGAGCGAGAGGAATTCGGGGCTGAACTGGTCGTTCGTGCCGAAATCGATGTAATGCGCATCGTAAGCCAGGCCCGTCTCCTCCAGCGCGATGGAGACCTTGACGCCGTTCGGGGTGGTCAGGGAGTAGAGCTGGATCGCATCGGGGTTGCGGGGCGGCCAGCGGTTCATGATCGGGAAGTGAGGTCTTTCGGGCATTTTTCCCCCTTTTGGGCGGTCGGGATTCGCCTATGAAGCTAGGACTGTATGGCACGGTTAAAACCAGCTTCCGTGATGATAAATCGTGATATGGTTCCGTCTTATGGGCGCGACTCCAGGAAGCGCGTTTCATCCAAAGGTAATGTGGGGACAAGTAAATGCTGAACGAATTCAAGGAGTTCATCGCCAAAGGCAATGTCATGGACATGGCCGTCGGCATCATCATCGGCGCCGCATTCACGGCGATCGTGACGTCGCTTGTCGGCGACCTGATCAACCCGATCATCGGGTTCGTCACCGGGGGTGTCGACTTCTCCAACCTGTTCGTGAATCTCGGCGAAGGCGAGTTCGCGAGCCTGGCCGCTGCGCAAGAGGCTGGCGCGCCGGTCTTCGCCTATGGTTCCTTCCTGACGGCGGTCATCAATTTCCTGATCATTGCCTTCGTCGTCTTCCTGCTGGCGAAGATGGTGAACAAGGTGAAGGATGCGGCCGTGAAGAAGGAAGCGGCCCCGCCGGCGCCGGCGGGGCCGAGCGAGCTCGACGTCCTGCTGGAGATCCGGGACGCACTTAAGAAGGCGTAAGCGTGGCGTGAGAGCTTTGAAATGGCCCGCCGGCCCGGCGGGCCTTTTTCGTTTCGGGGCCTCGCCAGGCTCCAAGGCTTCGTCAGTCCTTTGGCGGGGGAACGGCGAGCGGATCGTACGCCGTCGGTCGATGGGATGCCGGCCGGTTCGGGTTCAGTGCTGGGTCATTCACGGCAATGAGAAGACCTGAAATGGAACCCGTCACGATGATCACGACCGCCTCGTTCGTGCTGCCGGCAACACCCCTGCCGGGCTCTGCGGCGGCCGAGCCGTTGCGGCCGTTATCGCCTTCGGTGCGCCGCCGGGATCAGATCTCGAGCGCGTCCCCGGCCGGGATCACCGGCAGGCCGAGCGCCTCGCCCACGGCGGCATAGGTCAGCTTGCCGGCATGGACGTTGAGGCCGTTCAGAAGATGCGGATCGTCGGCGCAGGCCTGCTTCCAGCCCTTGTTGGCGAGCGCCAGCATGAACGGCATCGTCGCATTGCCGAGGGCGATGGTCGAGGTCCGCGCCACGGCGCCGGGCATGTTCGCCACGCAGTAGTGCATGATGCCGTCGACCTCGTAGATCGGGTCCTGGTGGGTGGTCGCCTTCGAGGTCTCGAAGCAGCCGCCCTGGTCGATGGCGACATCGACGAGGGCCGCGCCCGGCTTCATCATCGACAGCTGCTTGCGCGAGATCAGCTTCGGTGCCGCCGCGCCGGGGATCAGGACCGCCCCGATCACCATGTCGGCCGAGGGCAGCAGTTCGTCCAGCAGGCCGGCCGAGGAATAGCCGGTCTTGAAGACGCCGCCGAAGACGTCGTCGAGGTAGCGAAGGCGCGGCAGCGAGCGGTCGAGAACGGTCACATCCGCGCCCATGCCGGCGGCGATCTTGGCCGCGTGGGTTCCGACGACGCCGCCGCCGATCACGATCACGCGCGCCGGCCCGACGCCCGGAACGCCGCCGAGAAGGACGCCGCGGCCGCCATTGGCCTTCTGCAGCGTCCACGCCCCGACCTGCGGCGCGAGCCGGCCCGCGACCTCGGACATCGGCGCGAGAAGCGGCAGGCCGCCCATGCGGTCGGTGACCGTCTCATAGGCGATGCAGGTGGCGCCGGAGGCGAGGAGGTCCCGGGTCTGCTCCGGATCGGGCGCGAGGTGGAGATAGGTGAAGAGGATCTGGCCCTCGCGCAGCATCTTGCGCTCGACCGCCTGCGGTTCCTTCACCTTGACGATCATGTCGGCGGTGGCGAAGACCTCTTTCGCGGTGCCGAGGATCGTGGCGCCGACGGCGGTGTAGTCGGCGTCGGTGAAGCCCGCGCCCGTCCCGGCATTGGTTTCGATGACCACCTGGTGGCCGTTGTTCACCGCTTCCTGCGCGGCGGCCGGAGTCATGCCGACGCGGAACTCCTGCGGCTTGATCTCCTTGGGACATCCGATCTTCATGGCTCTCTCCCGAAACGATTGTTCGTGTGATCGTGCCCCAATCGCCATGAAATTGCTTTGAGATTTGGTCGGGGTTTTGCTATCGCTTGCGTTGTATCTCCGGTAGAATTGCCATTTCTTCGAAGAAAGTTGCGGCGATATGGATCTGGACGCGACAGACAGGCGGATCCTCGGGGTCTTGCAGAAGCATGGGCGGGTGACGAACGCCGATCTTTCCGAACAGGTGAACCTCTCGCCCTCGGCCTGTCACCGGCGTGTGCAGCGGCTGGAGGAAGAGGGCTACATCGACGGGTTCGTCGCCCTTCTGAATGCCCGCAAGATGAAGCGGCCGACGACGGTCTTCGTCGAGATCACGCTGTCAGGGCAGGCGGACGAGGTGCTGGAGGCCTTCGAGAAGGCCGTGAGGCTGGTGCCCGATATCCTCGAATGCCACCTGATGGCGGGATCGGCGGACTACCTTCTGAAGGTGATCGCCGAGGATACCGAGGATTTCGCCCGCATCCACCGGCAATCCCTCGCCCGCCTGCCCGGCGTGGCGCAGATGCATTCCTCCTTCGCGCTCAGGACCGTGCGGCAGACCACGGCGATTCCTGTCTGAGGGCCGTTTGGCGATTCGCCCCGGACCTGCTATCACCGACGCCATCGCCTTGGAGGAGGGTCGATGACACGCATCCGCCATGCCGACACGGTTCTGGAATCCGTGCAGTCGAGTTCCGCCGCCGCGACCTCGCGGCTGGCGGCGTCGTGGCGGCGTTCGGCGGTCAAGCACGGGCTCGACCCGACCCACAGCGCCGCGCCGGAACGGCTGGATGCCGGGACCCTGCGCCACCGCCGCGCGGCGCTCGATCCGTTCCTCGTGGTGGCGACGCCGCGGATGGAGCAGCTCTTCGGGCTGGTCGGCCAGTCGGGATGCAGTGTGCTTTTGACCGACGCGGACGGCGTGGTGCTGGATCAGCGCTGTTCGGACGGCGATGCCGAGACGTTCCAGCGCTGGGGCCTCTGGTCCGGCGCGGTCTGGAGCGAGGAGGCGGAAGGCACCAACGGCATCGGCACCTGTCTCGCCGAGAACCGGCAGGTGGTGATCCATCGCGACGAGCATTTCCTGTCGCGCAATACCGGCATGAGCTGCATGGACGCGCCGATCTACGGGCCGGACGGGCGCATTGTCGCGGCGCTCGACGTGTCGTCGGCACGGGCCGACCAGACCGAGGCCTTCACCCGGCTCATCGCGGCGATGGTCGCCCAGACGGCGCGGGCGATCGAGGCCGACCATTTCCGCGCCTCGTTCCCGAAGGCGCGGATCGTCGTGCCGGGCGGGGAGCGGCCGGACGAGGCGATGCTCCTCGCGGTCGACGAGGACGACCTGGTGATCGGCGCCACCCGCGCGGCGCGGCGGGTCTTCGGGCTTGGCCCGACCGGCGCGATCCGGCCCTGCCCGGCGAGCGACATCCTCGGCCGCCAGGACGGGCTTTCGGGCTTCGAGCGGGCCGAGAGGACGGCGGTGATTCGGGCGCTGGCGCGGGCCGGCGGCAATGTCTCGGCCGCCGCGCGGGGCCTCGGCGTCGGCCGCGCGACGCTCTATCGCCGGATGAAGCGGCTCGGGATCGGCGAAACCGGGGCCTGACCTGTCTCAGCGCTGAGACAGGTTGCCCGGCCGACCCAGTCCGGCGGGGCTGACCGCGTGCCACATCGCGTCATTCTTCTGCTGCCCGGGTCGAGGAGCCCGGTTCAGAGGAGGATTCCATGAACGAGATGACCAAATCCACGGCGTCGCAATTCGCGTCGCCCTTCAAGCCGCGCTACGACAACTTCATCGGTGGCAAGTTCGTCGCCCCGGTGAAGGGCCGGTACTTCGACAACACGACGCCGATCACCGGCGCCAAGATCTGCGAGATCGCACGGTCGGATGCCGCCGATATCGAGCTGGCGCTCGACGCCGCCCATGCCGCGAAGGACGGCTGGGCGAAGACCTCGCCCACCGCGCGGGCGGCGGCGCTTCTGAAGATCGCCGATGTGATGGAGGCGAACCTCGACCTCCTTGCCACCTGCGAGACCTGGGACAACGGCAAGGCGATCCGCGAGACGATGGCGGCGGACCTGCCGCTTGCCGTCGATCACTTCCGCTATTTCGCGGGGTGCCTGCGCGCCCAGGAAGGCTCGATGAGCGAGATCGACGACGACACCGTTGCCTATCACTTCCACGAGCCCCTCGGCGTCGTTGGCCAGATCATCCCGTGGAACTTCCCGCTGCTGATGGCGGCGTGGAAGCTGGCGCCGGCCATTGCCGCCGGCAACTGCGTGGTGATGAAGCCGGCCGAGCAGACCCCGGCGACGATCATGGTCTGGGCCGAGCTTATCGCCGACATCCTGCCGTCCGGCGTCGTCAACATCGTCAACGGCTTCGGTCTCGAGGCCGGCAAGCCGCTCGCCTCGTCCCCGCGCATCGCCAAGATCGCGTTCACCGGCGAAACCTCGACCGGGCGGCTGATCATGCAATACGCGACCGAGAACATCATTCCGGTGACGCTGGAACTGGGCGGCAAGTCGCCGAACATCTTCCACAAGGATGTCTGCCGCGAGGACGACGCCTATTTCGACAAGGCGATCGAGGGCTTCGTGATGTTCGCCCTCAATCAGGGCGAGGTCTGCACCTGCCCCTCCCGCGCGCTGATCCACGAAGATATCTACGACCGCTTCATGGAGCGGGCGATCAAGCGCACCCGCGCCATCGTCATGGGCGATCCGCGCGAGGCGACGACGATGATGGGGGCGCAGGCCTCGTCCGAGCAGAAGGAGAAGATCCTCGCCTATCTGGAGATCGGCCGGGCCGAGGGCGCCGAAGTGCTGACCGGCGGCCGCGCCGCCGATCTCGGTGGCGACCTGACGGGCGGCTACTACATCGAGCCGACGATCATGAAGGGCCACAACAAGATGCGGATCTTCCAGGAGGAGATCTTCGGCCCCGTTGTCTCGGTCACCACCTTCAGGGACGAGGACGAGGCGCTGGAACTGGCCAACGACACGCTCTACGGCCTCGGCGCCGGGGTCTGGAGCCGCGACGCCAACACCTGCTACCGCTTCGGGCGCGGGATCAAGGCGGGCCGGGTCTGGGTCAACAACTACCACGCCTATCCGGCCCATGCGGCCTTCGGCGGCTACAAGCAGTCCGGCATCGGGCGCGAGACCCACAAGATGATGCTCGACCACTACCAGCAGACCAAGAACATGCTGGTGAGCTACAACCCGAACAAGCTCGGCTTCTTCTGAGCGCATCGCGGGGTCCCGGAGCCGGGGCCCCGCGTTTTTCCCGGAGGACACCATGACCAGACCTGATCGCGTGACCGCGACAGAGGCCGCGCGGGCCTTCCTCGCCGAGATCCGGGCCGAGCATCCGGACATTCTCTTCCACCAGTCGGGGGGCTGCTGCGACGGCTCCTCGCCGATGTGCTACCCGGCGGGGGATTTCCGCATCGGCGGGTCGGACGTGAAGCTGGGCGAGATCGACGGGGTGCCGGTCTACATCTCAGGCCCGCAATTCGAAGCCTGGAAGCACACCCAGCTCATCCTCGACGTGGTGCCGGGGCGGGGCGGCATGTTCAGCCTCGACAACGGCCGGGAGCGGCGGTTTCTCGCCCGCGCGCGGCTCTTCACGCCCGAGGAGCAGGCGTGTCTGGCCTGAGACTGACCGGCGCGTCCGGAGCCTGAAGGTAAGGTGGGTTTAAACCCACCTTACGCGGGACGTCAGGAACGCAGCCCGGTCTCTTCCAGAAGCCCGAGCCTTTTGGCCTCGTAGTAGTAACCCTTGGCGTACCACATCACCGCCCGGTCGCGGTTGCCGCGCGAGACGAGCCAGGCGCCGCGCAGGTACTTGACCCCGTAGCGCAGGTTGGTGTCGGCGTCGAGAAGCCCTTCGGGCGCGCCGCGATAGCCCATCGTCCGGGCGGTCTGGGGCAGGATCTGCATCAGCCCGTAATAGGGGCCGTTGCGCGCCGCTGGAATGTAGCCGCTTTCGCGCTGCACGACGCGGTGGACGAGATCCTCGGGCACGTCATAGGCGCGGGCATGTTTCGCGATCAGCCGGTTGACTTCGGCGGGGCCAGCGGCGTGCGCGCGCGCGTTTTCACGCCGGCCGCAGGCGGCAAGACCGGCGGCGAGAAGCCCCAGGGCGGCGCGGCGGGACAGGGTGTGCATCGGCAGGCTCCTGATTTTCTGCCCTCATAGCGCGCGATTGCGCGCGCGGAAAGCCTGCCGTCCGCGACCGGCGCGCCTCAGGCGGGAACCAGCGATTCCGACGGCGCTTCCTTGGCGCCGGTCATGAAGGCCACCGCATCGGACATCGTGTAGTCCTTCGGGTCGATCACGCAGAGCCGCTTGCCGAGCCGGTGGATATGGATGCGGTCGGCGACCTCGAAGACATGCGGCATGTTGTGGCTGATGAGCACGATCGGCAGGCCGCGCGCCTTCACGTCGAGGATCAGTTCCAGCACCCGCCGGCTTTCCTTGACGCCCAGGGCCGCCGTCGGTTCGTCCATGATCACCATCCTGGAGCCGAAGGCGGCGGCGCGGGCCACGGCCACGCCCTGGCGCTGGCCGCCCGACAGCGTCTCCACCGCCTGGCCGATGTTCTGGATCGTCATCAGGCCGAGTTCGGTCAGCTTCTCGCGCGCCCGCCGCTCCATCTCTGACCGGTCGAGCTTGCGGAACAGGCTGCCCATGATCCCGGGTTTGCGGATCTCGCGTCCGAGGAACATGTTGTCGGCGATCGAGAGGGCGGGCGAAAGGGCGAGGTTCTGGTAGACCGTCTCGATCCCCGCCTCGCGCGCATCGAGGGGCGAGGTGAAGCGCAGCTCGCGCCCGCCGAGCGTGACGGTGCCCTCGTCGGGCTGCACCGCGCCCGATATCGCCTTGATCAGCGTCGACTTGCCGGCGCCGTTGTCGCCGATGACAGCGAGGATCTCGCCCGGATAGAGGTCGAAGTCGCAGTGGTCGAGCGCCGTCACCCGGCCGTAGCGCTTGACGAGGCCCCGGGCCTTGAGGAGCGGTTCCATCACGCAGCCACCTTTCTGATCCATTGGTCCACCGCGACGGCGCCGATGATGAGCGCGCCGATGAGGAGATAGGTCCATTGCGGGTCGGTGCCGAGCATCTTCAGCCCGAGCGAGAAGACCCCGACGATGAGCGCCCCGAACATCATGCCGAGGATCGAGCCGCGCCCGCCGAAGAGCGAGATGCCGCCGATCACCACCGCCGTGATGCTTTCGATATTCGCGAACTGCCCGGCGGTGGGCGAGACCGAGCCGAGCCGCCCGATCAGAACCCAGCCCGCGAGCGCGCAGATCAGGCCCGAGAGAGTATAGACGGTGACCAGGATGCGCCTGACCTGCACGCCCGAGAGCTCCGCCGCCTCCGGGTCGTCGCCGACGGCGTAGACATGGCGCCCCCAGGCGGTGTGGCGGAGCACATAGGCGAGCCCGAGCACGAGGGCGATCATCGCGACCACGCCATAGGTGAAGACCGCGCCGCCGATCCGGAAGCTTTCGCCGAAGAGTTGCAGGATCGGCGCCTCGGTCTGGATGTCCTGGCTGCGGATCGTCTCGTTCGCGGAATAGAGGAAGTTCGTCGCCAGCACGATCTGCCACATGCCGAGCGTGACGATGAAGGGCGGCAGTTTCATCCGCGCGACGAGCGTGCCGTTGATGAAACCCATGAGCGCGCCGCAGCCGAAGCCGGCGAGGATGGCGACGGCCGGCGGCAGGCCGTAGCGGAAGGTGAACTGGCCCATGACCACCGAGGAAAGCACCATGATCGCGCCGACCGAAAGGTCGATGCCGGCGGTCAGGATCACGAGGCTTTGCGCCGCCCCGACGATGCCGGTGATCGCCACCTGCTGGAGGATCAGCGTCAGCGTGAAGGGGGCGAAGAACTTGCCTCCGAGCGCCACGGCGAAGATCGCGATCGCGGCAAGAAGCACGATGAGCGGCACCATCGACGGGGTCTGATGCAGAAGGTGCTGAAACCGCTGGACGCCCGTCCGGTGGGCCGCGAATTCAGCCACGGCGTCGGGGCTGTTCTTCGTGGCCGTTTCGCAAGATTGTGCGGCGCTGCCGGTTTCGCTTGCCATTCCGATCCCCCCTCGATGCGACCGGGGGCGGCGTTGCCACCGCCCCCGGCGTCATTCTGTCCCTTGGATCTGCGTCGATCAATGCCTGGGGTCAGCCCCAGCACAGTTCCATGCCCTTGGTCGTGTCGATCGACTCCACGCCATCGACCGGCTTGTCCGTCACCAGCGCGACGCCGGTGTCGAAGAAGTCCTTGCCTTCGGTCGGCGCGGGCTTCGATCCGTCCTTGGCCCAGGCCGCGATCGCCTCGATCCCGAGCGAGGCCATCAGCAGCGGGTATTGCTGCGAGGTGGCGCCGATCACGCCGTCCCTGACGTTCGCGACACCGGGGCAACCGCCGTCGACCGAGACGATCAGCACGTCCTTCTCGCGCCCGATCGCCTTCAGCGCCTCGTAGGCGCCGGCGGCGGCGGGTTCGTTGATCGTGTAGACGACGTTGATCATCGGGTCCTTGGCGAGAAGGCTCTCCATCGCCTTGCGGCCGCCTTCCTCGTTGCCCTGGGTCAGGTCGTTGCCGACGATGCGCGGATCGTCCTCGTCGCCCCACTTGCCGGGGTCCTTCACGTCGATGCCGAAGCCGGTAAGGAAGCCCTGGTCGCGCAGCACGTCCACGGTCGGCTGGCTCACGTCGAGGTCGAGCATGGCGATCCTGGCATCCGCCGCGGCGTCACCGAGGGCGGCGGCGGCCCATTTGCCGATCAACTCGCCGGCGAGGAAGTTATCGGTGGCGAAGGTCGCGTCGGCCGCGTCGATCGGATCGAGCGGGGTGTCGAGCGCGATGACGAGAAGGCCCGCGTCCCGCGCCTTCTGCACCGCCGGCACGATGCCCTTGGTGTCGGAGGCGGTCAGCAGGATGCCCTTGGCGCCGTCGGCGATGCAGGTCTCGATCGCCGCGACCTGGCTTTCGCTGTCGCCGTCGACCTTGCCGGCATAGGATTTGAGCTCGATCCCGAGCTCGGCGGCCTTCGCCGCGGCCCCTTCCTTCATCTTCACGAAGAAGGGGTTGGTGTCGGTCTTGGTGATGAGGCACGCGATTTCGGCTGATGCAGCCGAGCCGATGCCGATGGCCAAAGCCGCGATCGCGGCGCTGGAAGCCAGTCTTTTCATGTCGTCCTCCCTGACGTCGATCCAGAGGCGCTGGTCCACGCCCCGACCGTATGCCGGGCAGACGCCATTCCGCCTGCCCTTGCCCTCGATAAAGACCGAGTCGCCGCAGTCTGTCAATAAATAAATAAACTTGATTTATTAATTTGGGGGTGCTTACACTTGACCTCATGAAGGCACGCGATATGGCAGAAAACATGGATGCCGTCTTGATCCGCGACCCGATGGGGGGGGCGAATCAGTCGGGGATTCGCGACCACAACGAAAGGCTCGTCCTGTCGTTGATCCAGCGGCACGGCGGCCTGCCGAGCGCCGATATCGCCCGCCGTTCGAACCTCTCGGCGCAGACCGTGTCGATCATCATCCGGGCGCTCGAAAAGGACGGGCTTCTGGTCCGGGGCGAGCCCATTCGCGGCAAGGTCGGCAAGCCGTCGACCCCGATGGCCCTCAATCCCGACGGGATCCTGTCGCTCGGCCTCAATATCGGCCGCAAAAGCGCCGATCTGGTGCTGATCGACGCGACCGGGACCACGCGGGCCGATGTCAAGCGGACCTATGCCTATCCGACGCCGGCCGCGATCCGGGCCTTCCTGCGGGACGGGTTCGCGTCGCTTGCCGGCGGCCTCACGGCGCGCCAGAAGGCGAGCCTTGCCGGGATCGGCGTCGCGGCCCCGTTCGAGCTCTGGAACTGGCTCGACGCGGTGAACGCGCCGAAGGACGAGATGATCCAGTGGCGCGATTTCGATATCGCCGGGGCGGTCGGCGAGGAGACGGGCCTGCCGGTCAACGTGCAGAACGACGCGATCGCCGCCTGCACGGCCGAGCATGTCTTCGGCCGCGGCCGCGAATTCGCGGACTACGCCTATTTCTTCATCGGCTCGTTCATCGGCGGCGGCGTGGTCCTGAACGACACGGTCTATACCGGCCGGACCGGCAATGCCGGTGCCTTCGGCTCGATCCCGGTCGCGTCGGAGCAGGGCACGCGGCAACTGATCCGTCACGCCTCGCTCTACCTTCTGGAGCGCCGGCTGGCGGAGGCGGGGCGCGACCCCGCCGCGATCTGGACGCCGGATCTCGACTGGGCCGAGTTCGGCGCGCCGCTGGACGACTGGATCGACCACACCGCCCGCCACCTCGCCATCGGCATCGTCGCCGTCGCCTCGGTGATCGACTTCGAGCGGATCCTCGTCGATGCCAACTGCCCGCCGGACGTGCGCAGCGCCATCGTCGAGAAGACCCGGGAGGCGATCCGCGACATCGACACGCAAGGCATCGAGGAGCCGGTGGTGATCGAAGCCTCGGTCGGCCGCAATGCCCGTGCGATCGGGGCGGCCGCCCTGCCGATCATCGACCGCTATCTGCTGAGCCAGCCGAAATTCGGCTGAGCTTTGGCACGCTTGGTAAGGTGGGTTTCAACCCACCCTGGCCGGAGGGGTGGGTTGAAACCCACCTTACGGGGTTGGCGCGTAACCGGGTCCGTCCGGCTCGGGGCCCGGAGGGCCGCGCCAAAGAAAAACCCCCGCGGCGGAGCCTCGGGGGTTGATCGTCCTTGCGGGATCGCTCCCGCCAGCTGTTCCAGCCGCTTCTCAGAGAGCGCCTTCTCGCTGGGCCTTCTTGCGTGCCAGTTTGCGGGCACGGCGGATGGCCTCGGCCTTCTCGCGCGCTTTCTTGACGGAGGGCTTCTCGAAATGCTGCTTGAGCTTCATTTCACGGAAAACCCCTTCGCGCTGAAGTTTCTTCTTCAGAGCACGAAGCGCCTGTTCGACGTTGTTGTCGCGAACGCTGACCTGCATGTGGTTGTCACCACCTTCCTAAGTTAGAGTTGCATTCCGTTGCAGGAAGCGCCCCTATAGCAAAGCGCGCCGCGATTGTCTACGGGCGGCGAAAGGGGGCCGGGGTCATGGAAAACGGGCACGATCTGGCGGGGGCGAAGACGCGGCTTCTCGACGCCGCCCTCGGCCAGGTCGCCTTTGACGGCTGGTCGGAGACGAGCTTCCGCGCGGCGGCCGACGAGATCGGCCTCACGCCCGACCTTGCGCGCGCGATCTGTCCGCGCGGCGCGCTCGACCTTGCCATCGCCTATCACCGGCGCGGCGATGCGGCGATGGAGGACGGCCTGCGGGCCACCCATCTTTCCGACCTGCGCTTTCGCGACCGGATCGCCCGGGCGGTGCGCCTCAGGCTCGATGCGGCGGACCGCGAGGTGGTGCGGCGTGGCGCGGCGCTTTTCGCGCTGCCGCAGAACGCGGCGACCGGGGCGGGGCTGATCTGGGGCACGGCGGACGCGATCTGGCGGGCCCTCGGCGACACCTGCGAGGACATCAACTGGTATTCCAAGCGCGCGACCCTGTCGGCGGTCTATTCGACCACCGCGCTCTTCTGGCTCGGCGACGAGAGCGAGGGGCAGGCGGCGACATGGGACTTCCTCGACCGGCGGATCGAGGAGGTGATGCGCTTCGAGACGTTCAAGGCGCAGGTGCGGGACAACCCGGTCCTCGGCAAGGTTCTGGCCGGGCCGCTCCGGGCGCTCAGCCGGGTCCGGGCGCCGGCAGGGCCCCCGTGGGATCTGCCGGGACGAATGACGAACGAGGAGAAGGCATGACGCTGCCAAAGATGATGCGCGCGGTCGAGATCACCAAGCCGGGCGGCCCGGAGGTCTTGCAGATGACCGAGGTGCCGGTGCCGGTTCCCGGGCCGGGCCAGATCCTGATCGAGACCGCCTATGCCGGGGTCAACCGCCCCGACGCGCTCCAGCGCGCGGGTGCCTATGCGCCGCCGCCTTCCGCGTCGCCCTTGCCGGGGTTGGAAGCCGCCGGCCGGATCGCGGCGATCGGACCGGACGTCGCCGGCTGGGCGGTCGGCGACCTCGTGACCGCGCTTCTGCCCGGCGGCGGCTATGCCGACTATGTGGTGACGCCGGCCGCCCACGCGCTGCCGATTCCCGAGGGGCTGGGCTTGCGCGACGCTGCCTGCCTGCCCGAGACCTGCTTCACCGTCTGGTCGAACGTGGTGATGCGGGGGGCCTTGCGCGCGGGCGAGCGGTTCCTCGTCCACGGCGGCTCCTCCGGCATCGGCACGACGGCGATCCAGATCGCCAACGCCCTTGGCGCGCGGGTCTTCGCCACCGCCGGATCGGCGGAGAAATGTGCGGCCTGCGAAGGGCTCGGCGCCGAACGGGCGATCAACTACCGCGAGGAGGATTTCGTCGCGGTGCTGGTGGCCGAGGGCGGCGCCGACGTGATCCTCGACATGGTCGGCGGCGACTACATCGCCCGCAACCTGCGCGCCCTGGCCGAGGACGGCCGGCTGGTGCAGATCGCTTTCCTTGAAGGCCCCAAGGCCGAGGTGAACTTCGCGCCGATGATGATGAAGCGCCAGACCATCACCGGCTCGACGCTCCGCCCGCAAGGCGACCTCGCCAAGGCGCGGATCGCGGGCGAGCTTCTGGCCCATGTCTGGCCGATGATCGCGGCCGGGCGCCTCGCGCCGGTGATCGATTCGGAATTCCCGCTGGAAGACGCGGCCGAGGCGCACCGGCGGATCGAAAGCTCCGGCCATATCGGCAAGATCGTGCTGAAACTGCGGTAGGGTGGGTTGAAACCCACCTTACGGGCCCCCACCGCCCCGCGGCCATTCCGCCCGTGCATCCCATGGGGAATTGCGCTATGCTGCGCCGCAGCAATGGAGGGATCATGTCGGGCAAGGTCATCGCGGTCGTGCAGCAGAAGGGTGGCTCGGGCAAGACCACGCTGGCCGTGAACCTCGCCGTCACGTGCCTGAAGCGGGGCCTGAGCGTCGCGCTTCTCGACACCGATCCGCAAGGATCGCTCGGGCGCTGGTTCATGATGAGACGCGAGCGGCTTGGCGAGGCGGGTCTGGAATTCTCGACCTCCTCGGCCTGGGGCGTCTCCTACGAATGCGAGAAGCTGAAGAAGACCGCCGATCTGGTGATCGTCGATACCCCGCCGAAGGTCGATGCCGATCTGCGCCCGGCCTTGCGCGAGGCGGACCTGGTACTGGTGCCGGTCGCCTCCTCCCATGTCGACCTCTGGGCGACGGAGGGGGTGCTCGACCTCGCCGCGCGGGAACGCAAGCGCGTGTGGGTGGTGCTGAACCGGGCGCGGGCGGGGACCCGGCTCGGCGAGGACGTGGCGCGGGCGGCGGCGGAACTCAACGCCGGTTTGACCGAGGCGCGGCTTGCCAACCGGGTCGTCTATGCCGAGACGCTGGGCGAGGGGCTCGGCGCGGCCGAGGCCGGGCGCGGAGCGGCGGCGACGGAGGTCGCGGCGCTGACCGACGAGGTGTTGCGGCTTCTTGCCGAGTGACTTGCACGGGCGCGCGGCGCGCCCATATCGGACGGGACAATCCGCAACGGAGAGACCCGAAAGATGAAATGCCCCGTCGACAACACCACGCTCGTCATGGCCGACCGCAATGGCGTCGAGATCGACTATTGCCCAAGCTGCCGGGGCGTCTGGCTCGACCGCGGCGAGTTGGACAAGATCCTCGACCGGAGCCTGGCCGAGACCCAGCGGCCGGTGGCGCTGAGCGAACCGGCGCGCGCGCCGCGCGAAGAACGGCGCGACCGCGACGATGACGACCACCGCCATCCGCGCAAGAAGCGGCGCGAGAGCTTCCTGTCGGACCTCTTCGATTTCTGATCGCGGTTTACAGCCGGCGGGCCGGGCGCGATAGTCGGTGCGAACGCGCCCCCCGAACGGAGTCAGCCCATGCCGAAGATTTCCAGCGACTTCAACGGCCAGACCGTGATCACCACCTTCGAGATGACGCCCGGCACGGCGCAGGACCTGATGGACGCGCTCCGCGACGCCTACAATCAGTTCATCCGCCACCAGCCGGGCTTCATCGCGGCGAGCCTCCACATGAACGACGCCCAGACCCGGATCGCGAACTATTCGCAATGGCGCGACCGCAAGGATTTCCAGGCGATGTTGCGCACCCCCGAGATGCGCGAGAGGAACCGGCGGATCGCCGAGCTTTGCTCGCGCTTCGAGCCGGTGATGTACGAGGTCGCGGAGGACTTCTGACGCCCCCGGCCGCCCGGCTTCCACGTGCGGCGCACGGGCGGTCCTCGATTCAGATCGCGGTGCGGCGGGCGCGCAAGGTCGCAAGGAGCGGGTCCTCGCCGGGGGCAATCGCCTCGATGTTTGAGACGAGGTCGCGAAGCGCGCGCTGCGTGTCGGTCGTGGCGCTTTGGCGGGGCGGCGGCAGGCAGAGATCCGCCGCGCGCGGGGTGCCGCGCGGTCGGCGGGTCCGCCCGGGCCGGCAGTGCGGCGAGGCAAGGGATGGTCAGTCGGCCGATGATCCCCATTGGCCGGACCCTGGGTCGCCGAGCGGTCGAAATCAAGCGTTGACAGACCGTCCCCGGCGATGCCGCTCAGCCGTCGCTGCGCAGGATGGAGGTGATGCCGGCGACCCCGGCATCGCCGCCGCCGACATAGACGATCTTGACCTTGTCGCCGGCGACAAGGTCGGCCGCGACCTCGGTTCCCTCGCCGAGGGGCCAGATCGTCTTGTCCTCGAGCATGACGATCTTCGCCACGCGGTCGAAGGCGAGGATCGTGCCGGTTGTCTCATCGGCGAGGACGGGGGTGGCGAGGATGAGGGGAAGGGCGATCAGCAGCGCGCGCACGGGCGATCCTCCCAGAGGGTTGCGGACAACAAGGCTATCACCCCGCGGGCGAGTCAGGGAGGGGGCAGGTCCGGTTCGGTGGCGGAAACCGGCCGGGTTGGGGGAGCGAGATGCGGCCACGACGCCTGGCGCGCGCGGATGGTGCCGAAATCCTTCAAGGATTTCGGGGCGCTTTCTTTTCAAGAAAGCGGGGTCGGCGTGGTGGCGGGGCGGGTCAGCCAGCGGACGGGGGCTCGGTTGCAGAAGATGACGATCTGGCCGGAGTTCTCCGCCACCTGATAGCCGCGACGGTCGATCTCGGCCATGAAGCGGTTCATCCCCACGAAGCGCTCTATGTCTCGCGCCTCGCGCGGATCACGGCGCCTTCCTGCACCGCTTTCGAGGCGAAGAGGTCTGTAGGGCAGGAGAGAGAGGTGAGTTCAGGGTCCGCATGGGCGGAGGATTGGCGCGGGTTGGTT